>CAZKVP010000055.1:18207-20196 GCA_964556215.1 uncultured Phycisphaeraceae bacterium | reverse complement strand
CAGCACCGCCAAGGGCACCCAGCACACCGAGGGCAGGGTTTGCAGCCCCAGGAACAGCGGGCCAAGCAGGGCATCGATGAATTTGAAGCGGAACATGAAAAGGCCGATGGCAAGGCCAAGGCCGATGCTCAGGGCGAAACCGATCAGCAGGCGCAAGAGGCTGACACCAAGGGCGGTGAACAGTTGGCATTGCCAAACGGCACCTTCGAAAACCAAGCCTTGGCCATGGAAGGGCCATGGCCCGTCGGCCCCGCTTAGGGCATCGCCGAAATAGGTCTTTGCGCCGACCAGACCGGCCACCGCGTCCAGCACATGGCTTGGCGCCGGGAACACATACGGCTTCCAGCCGAAGATGCGGTAGGCGGCTTCCCAGCCCGCAAACACCGCCAGCCACACGGCGGCCACGCTAAGGGCGCGCTTCCAGTTGAATTCAGATTTCATACGTTGCGCCTTTCGTTTTTTGGGATTGGCCGTTGTGGGCATTGACTTCCTCATCGATTTCACGGCGTACTTGCGCCATCACGGCCGCCACTTCCGCCGTGTCGAAGTTGCGCGGGTGCGGCAGGTTCACGGCGATGTCGCGGCGCACGCGGCCTGGGTTGGCGTGCATCACGATGATGCGGTCGGCCAGGCGCACGGCTTCGCCCACCGAGTGGGTGACAAACAGCACAGTCTTGCGCGTTTCGACATACAGCTCCTGCATCTGTTCGTGCAGCAGCGTGCGGTTTTGCGCGTCAAGGGCGGCAAAGGGTTCGTCCATCAGCAGCACGGCCGGATCCATCACCAGGCAGCGCGCGATGGACACGCGTTGGCGCATGCCACCGGAGAGTTGGTGGATGAATTTGTCGGCTTCCCGGCCAAGGTGCACCAGTTCCAGCGCTTTTTGCGCCGTTTGGCGCCGCTCCTGTTTGCCCACGCCCGCTTGCTTGAGGCCGAAAGCCACATTGTCGGCCACCGTGAGCCAAGGGAATAAGCCGTGCTCCTGGAACACCATCGCGCGGTCCGGTCCTGGGTGCGAGACGGACTTGCCGTCGAGCAGAATCTCGCCGCTGTCGGGCCGAGCCAAGCCGGCCACCAGCGAGAGCAGCGTGCTTTTGCCGCAGCCGGAGGGGCCGACCACGACGACGAATTCGCCGGGCTCGATGGTCAGGTTGATGTCGGTCATCGCCGGCTTGTCGGAGCCTGGGTAGCGGCGGGAGATGTTGCGCAATTCGAGCCGGCCGCGCGACAAGGGCGCAACTTCATTTTTGGCGTGGATATTTTGAAGTGAAGAATGCATGGGAGGGAAAAGAGAGAGGAGGGGGAAGGGATGCTGGGGACTTTCGTCCACGACATCCAAGGAGGAACTTATTTTCCAATTTGCGTCGCCGGCACCACCAATCCGTCCAACTTCACTTTGTCCTTGAGCACTTTGGTATCAAAGGCCCATTGGGCTTGGATGGCCAATGTTTCCGGCAACGGGTCGGTGGTGAACTTCACATGCGGCAGGGCCTGGGCGACCAGCACGCGTGAGATGGATTTGCCACTCGCCTTGCTGATGCCGGAAGCCAGCGCATTGACCTGGTTGGCCGGATCTTTGGCCAGTTCGGCGGTCAGACGTTCGTGCTCGGCCAGGAAGGCGCGCACGGTTTCCGGATGGGCGGCCAGGAATTCCGGCGTGGTGATGACCAGGGTCAGGCTGAATTCGCCGCCTTTCCACAGGTCTTTTTCCTGCGCGATTTCGGTGCCGCCGGCTTCCTTGATCAGGCGGGTGGCCCAGGGCTCGGGCGACCAGGCGGCATCCACCCGGCCTAATTTGAATAAAGCGGGTTGTTCGGCATTGGGAACGGGGATGATGTTGTCGGTGTCGTCCTGCTTGAGCACATTTTTCACATACCACTTGGCGGCGATGTCCTGGGTGTTGCCCAGTTGCGGGGTGGCGATGCGCTTGCCCTTGAGATCGGCCACGGTTTTGATGCCGCTGTTGGGGGCGGCCACCAGCAAAACGCC
>CAZKVP010000055.1:16613-18107 GCA_964556215.1 uncultured Phycisphaeraceae bacterium | reverse complement strand
GGTTTTTCCCGGCAAGGCGGCGGCCAGCGCGTCGCCATCGGTGACCCACACCACATCGCCGGACACGCGCACTTTGGAGGTCCACTGGTAATTGGCGCCCAGCGTCACGGCCTGGATGGGCGTGGTGTCCTTGGCCGCGGCGTTGCCGTCGGTCAGGTGGTCGTAGCGGGCGAAGGCGTCCCACTGCTTGGCGAAGCGGTAGTCCGCCTGGGCGGTGAACCCGTAATGGTCGGTGTCGGCGCCCTTGCGGGTGGCGGTGGTCGGGCCGGAGTTGTCGTCATGCAGGCCGTAGGCCGCGCCAAACAGCGACCAGTTGGCGAATTTCCAGGTGGCGTCCAGCGTCCAGGCGATGGAATCCCGCGTCTGCACGGACACGGTCGCCGGGGCGGCGGAAGGGGAGGCGGTCCAGGTGCTGTTGGAGTTGGAGGCGTACTGGGTGTAGTTCGCCGACGCGCCAAACAGCAGCGCCTGCTTGCGGGCGTCGGCCAACCCATAGTTGTCCTTCAGATCGTCCCATTTGCCGGAGGCGAGATACTCCAGGCGTTCAGTGGTGGCGATGGCCGAGGTGGTTTTGAATCCGGTCAGCCCCGAGTTGGTTTGGTTGTGGATCGTGGCGATGGCTTTGACGCTTTCATCCGAATATTGCGCCTGCAAACCTTCGGAACGGCCGAAGTCGAAGCGGTTGGCGGCCAGGCTGCGCTCGACGCCGGTCTGGTTGGCATTGCCCAAAAGGTTCTCGCGGCCGAAGGGCGCACGGAAGTAGCCGGTCTGGAAGGCCCAGGCATCGTTGGCCTGCCAGCCGACGAAGGTATCCGACAATTCGACGGTGTTGGCGCCGGAATTCTTCTGGAGTTTGACGGTGTAGAAGAAATCCTTGTTCGCCGTGCCGCTAAATTTCAGTTCGGTGCGGGCCAGGGCGAAGCCGTTGACCGACTCGGCGTTGTTGGCCGCTCCGCCGCCAAAGTTGTAGGGGGCGTTGCGGTCGGGCTGTCGGTTCCACACATAGCGCGACTGGATCAGGCCGCCGATGTTGAGCAGGAAGGCGTCGTCCTGTGTCTTGATGAACAGCTTGCCCTTGTCGTCGAAACCGGCGGAGATGAAATCGGAATCGGCGTTGGTTTCCTTGATCAGGCCGCGCACCGAGTCGGCTTGTTGGGGGGACAGTTCGTTGCCGCTGTCGGTGTTGCGCAGCAGGGCGCGGAGTTGGGCGACTTCGTCGGCCGAGAGCTGCCCGGTGGGCGGGGCGTCGGCGGCGAAGGCAAAAGAGGGGAGGAGGAGGGAAGAGATCAGAGCGAGAGTGGGGATGGTTTTCATCGGAGCGGGGAGGGATCGGGAGGGAAAAAGGAGAGGCGACCGGTGGGGGCAAAAAGGGAGGGAGAGGTCTTGCGGCCACGCATACAGGGGGGAAGGCAGGGGGGCATGGGGGTCCTTGGGGGAAGGGGGAACGAAGAATCCAAGCTTTCAATATCGCTTGGGGACGGGGCGTAAGATAAG
>CAZKVP010000055.1:0-16513 GCA_964556215.1 uncultured Phycisphaeraceae bacterium | reverse complement strand
GGTGAACAGTTTTTGCGCCCGCGCCGCATACCGGTCATCGCCGGTGAGGCGCGCCAAATCCAGCAGGTTGTGCGCCATCACGCTGGTGCCCGAAGGGGTGGCGCCGTCGCCAAGGCCGCGCACCGGCAGCAGCAGGTGGCCGCCGTTGGCTGGGGAATCCAGATAGCCGCCCTCGGGGCTGGCGAATTGCGCTTCGGCGCTGGCGGTCAGGCGCTTGGCTTGCGTGAGCCAGTCGCCGGTGGTGTCGCCGGCCTGGTGCAACGCCAGCAGGCCGTGGACCAAAAAGGCGTAGTCCTCCAAAAAACCATCGGCGGTGCCGGCTTGTCCTTTGCGCCATGAGCGGCGCAGGCGGCCGTCAGCGGTGGAAAGATGGGTAAGGCAGGCGTGGGCCGCCTTGGCGGCGGCGGTGGTGAAGCGCGGTTCCTTGAGTTCGCTGCCGGCGCGCACCAGGCCGGCAATGGCCAGGCCGTTCCACGCCGCCAGACACTTGTCGTCGGTGATGGGCTGTTTGCGCAGGTCGCGCGCGGCCTTGAGTGTTCGCGCCCAGGCATCGCGCTTGGTGGCCTGGGCCGCCGTCACGGGCTTGGGCAAAAACAGCACATTGGCCGGGGTTGCATCCGGGTGGTGCGGGTCCTGGAAATTCGGGCCAAGATCCAGGCCAAACAGGCGGCAGGCGGCGTCGGCATCGGCCGGATCCAGCGTGGCGCGCACTTCCGCACGGGTCCAGAGGTAATTCAAACCTTCCTGCCCGTCCACCTCCGCATCTTGGGCGGCCCAAAACATGCCGCTGGGGTCGGTCATTTCGCGCAGCAGGTAATCGCCGGTTTGGCGCAGCACGAACCGGCACAGTGGCGCAATTTCGCCGTCGGGCTCGGCTTTGAGGAAGTCGGCGTAGAGCTCGAGCAATTGGCCGTTGTCGTAGAGCATCTTTTCAAAGTGGGGCACCAGCCAGCGCTCGTCCACGCTGTAGCGGTGGAAGCCGCCGCCGATCTGATCAAAGATGCCGCCGCGGCCCATTTGATCCAACGTGCTGCGCACTTGGGCCATGAGTTCAGGCGCAGGCACGCCAGGCGGTTTGGCTTCGCGCAATGCCTGGTGCAGCAGGAACTGCGGCCAGATCGGCTGCGGAAATTTCGGCGCATCGCCAAAGCCGCCATGGGTTTTGTCGTGCAAACGGCCAAGCAAAGCCACCGCGCGCGCCGCGCCGGCATGGGCGGCTTGCGCCGTCCATGGGGCGGCCGGATCAAGGCGCGGGGCTGAAAATTCCTCGTGCAGGGCGGTGGCAAGTTGGTTGGCCGAGGCGAAGATTTTTTCCCGGTCATGGGCCCAGCCCTTGCCCACCGCCAAGGCCAACTCGCCAAAGCCGGGCCGGCCATGGGCGGGCTTGGGCGGAATGTAGGTGCCACCCCAAAACGGCTTCAAGCCCGGATCAGTTGCGCCCTCGGCCCCGGGCGGGGTCAAAAACAAGTTCATCGGCCAGCCGCCTTGCCCGGTCATCTGCTGCACCGCCGCCATGTACAGCGCATCCACATCGGGTCGCTCCTCGCGGTCCACCTTGATGCACACGCAGGTGCGGTTGATGATGGCGGCCAGCGCCTCGTCCTCGAACACCTCGCGCTCCATCACATGGCACCAGTAGCAGGTGGCATAACCCACCGACAAAAAGATCGGCTTGTTCTCCTTGCGCGCCTTGTCAAAGGCCGCCGGCCCCCAAGGCATCCAATCCACCGGATTGTGGGCGTGCTGGAGCAGGTAAGGACTGGTCTCGCCGGCCAGTGCGTTGGTGTGTTTGAAGGTGGGCACGGGGTCTTTCGTCGGCGGGGAGGCAGGGGCGGTGGCCGGATCGCAGTGGCCGTCAGGGTAGCACACCGGCCCGCCGGCCCCCGGCGGCGGCAGGGTGCTGGGCCGGTCTTTGCTGCAAGCGGGCAAAGGCAGGATGGTGGCCAGGCACAGTAGCCAAATAGGGGGATGGGGGCAGGGCATGGAGCCATCATAATCCCCGGACCGCACGGGACCGTCATGTTCCGGCGGGCGCAGGCGTACCTTATTTCCCGTTTTCCACCCTTCATTTCGCCTTTATTTCCGCCTAAGTCCCACATGCGCCTTGATCATCGCCTTGATGCGCGTCCGGATCACCTTGCCGTCGCGGTCGGAGACCCACAGCCGGATCATGCCGGAGAAGAACAAATAAGTGTCGTGGGCCAGCGCCTCCGGATCGGCGCCGGCCTGGAGTTGGCCGCGTTTTTTGGCCAGGGCGTAGGCCTTGGTCAGGTGGCCGATCAGGTCGGAGCAGCGGGTGATCATCTGGTCGAGCACCGGCTCGAATTCGTCCACATATTCGCATTTGGTGCAGATGATTTCGCAGGTCTGGCGGATCTGCGGGTCTTCCTCCAGCCCGCGCACCGCCTCCATCAAAAAGGCCTCCACCTCGTCGAGGGGATTGGCGTTGGCCGGCAGCTGCTCATCACCCAGTTGGTCCAGCAGGGGCAGGCAGATTTGGTCGCGCATGGCGAAAAACAGCGCGGTTTTATTCTTGAAATGCCAGTAAATCGCCCCGCGGGTCACCTTGGCCGCCTTGGCGATGTGGTCCAGCGAGGTGCGGCCCACGCCGCGCTTCACAAATTCCTTGCGCGCGGCGGCGAGAATCTGCTGACGGGTTTTTTCGGAATCTTCTTTGGTGCGGCGGGCCATGTTTGGAGTATACCCATTTGCAAACATACATACAAGACTGTATGTTGCCGCCATCTTTCCATTCCCCTTTCAGGGTCGCTCCATGCCTTCCTCCACGATTTCCCCGCGTTTTCAGGCTTTTTCACTGCTGGCCCTGCCGCTGGCCGTCGCCGCTTTGTCCGCCTGTTCCAAAGAAGCGCCGGCGGCGGCGCACCCATTTGGGCCATTGCAGGTCGGGGTGATGACGGCCAAACCCGCCGATGTGCCGGAGACGGTCGAGGTGATCGGCAGCGCCGAGGGCGCCCGCGAAGTCGAGGTGCGCGCCCGGGTGCAGGGCATCGTGCAAAAGCGTGTGTTTGATGAAGGCCAAGCAGTCAAGGCCGGCCAGGTGTTGTTTGAAA
Organism: uncultured Phycisphaeraceae bacterium; assembly: GCA_964556215.1. Lineage (GTDB taxonomy): Bacteria > Planctomycetota > Phycisphaerae > Phycisphaerales > Phycisphaeraceae > CANIYR01. Next base: position 13,442 of record CAZKVP010000055.1, on the reverse strand, counting down.
TCGAGCGCGCGCCGTATGAAATCGCGCTCAACCAGGCCAAGGCGCAATTGGCGCAGGCCGACGCCCAGTTGGCGCAGGCCAAGGCCGAGGGCGCACGGGCCCAAAGCGCCTTGGATCAGGCCGTCCGCGACGATGACCGCATGAAGAAATTGGCCGCCGAAAAGGTGGTCAGCCAGCGCGAGGCCGACAGCGCGCAGGCCCAGCGCGAGGCGGCGCAAGCGGCCATCCAAGGCGCCGCCGCCGCCCAGGCTGCCGCCAAGGCCGCCCAACAGGCGGCCAACGCCAACATTCACGCGGCGCAGCTCAATCTGTCTTACTGCGCCGTCACCGCGCCGGTGGACGGCATCACCGGCCGGGCCGTCAAGTCGGAGGGTGCGCTGGTGACCCCGGCCGACGGTCTTTTGACGACGCTGGTGCAGACCGACCCGATTTGGGTGCGGTTCAGTTTCTCCAACGCCGACCTGGCCCGCATCCACGGCGACCCGGCCACAGCCATTGAAAAAGTGTCGGTGACCCTGCCCTCCGGCGAGACCTACGCCCAGTCGGGCAAGATCAATTTTTCAGCCAGTATGGTCGATCCCAAGCTCGACACCCTGACCCTGCGCGCGGAATTCCCCAATCCCAAGCGCGCCATCCTGCCGGGCCAGTTTTTGCGCGTCAAGACGCAAGTCGGCGTCAAAAAGGGCGTTTTTCTGCTGCCGCAGGAGGCGGTGCTGACGATTCCAAAACTCGGCCAAGCCGTGTTCGTGATGGCGCCGGACGCATCGGGCAAGATGATGGCGCAAGTGCGTCCGGTGAAGGCCGGGGAGTGGTCCGGCGACCAGTGGATCATCGAGCCTGGCGAAGGCTCTGCGCTCAAGGCCGGCGACCAGGTCATCACCGACCAGCTCATGAAGATCGGCTTTGCCATGCACAACAACGGCGGCAAGTTGGTCGAAGTGGTGGACGCCGCCTCGCTTGCGCCCAAAGCGGAAGCCGCACCGGCTGAAGCCAAGCCCGAAGCGAAGTCGGCGGGGGCAGAGCCCCGCGCTCCCAAGGAAGGGGGCGCCAAGTGAAGAGCTCCTTTTTCGTCAGCCGGCCGATTTTTGCGTCGGTCATCGCCATCGTCATCGTGATCGCCGGCCTGGTGTCGGCGCGCGTGTTGCCGATCGCGCAAAACCCCAACATCACCCCGCCGACCATCACCATCACGGCCACCTATCCCGGCGCCAGCGCCGAGACCCTGGCCAAGACCACCGCCGCGCCCATCGAGGAGCAACTCTCGGGCATCGACGGACTGGCTTATTTCAACTCCACCTCCACCGCCAACGGCGTGCTGACGATCACCGTCACCTTCGAGGTGGGCACCGACGCGGACATGGCCGCGGTGCAGGTGCAGAACAAGATCAAGGCCGCCGAGGCGCGCCTGCCCGACGATGTGCGCCGCAACGGCGTGGTCGTCGACAAGAAGGGCACCGACCTGGTGCTGGCCATCGGCGTCAACTCGCCCGACAGTTCGCTCGACAACCTGTTCGTGAGCAACTACGCGCTGCTCAACATTCAGGATGAGATCAAGCGCGTTCCCGGTGTCGGCTCGACCATTTTGTTCGGTGCCCGCGACTACGCCATGCGCGTGTGGTTCGACCCCGACAAATTGGCGCACTTGGGACTGTCGCCGGCGGATATTTCCGCCGCCATCGCGCAGCAGAACACGCAGTATCCGGCCGGCAAGGTGGGGGGGGAGCCCGCGCCCGTCGGCCAGAAGTTGGTCTACACCGTCACCACCAAGGGCCGCCTGAACACGCCCGAGGAATTCGGCAACATCGTGCTGCGCGCCGACGGCGCCGGCGGCGTGCTGCGGATCAAGGATGTGGCCAAGGTTGAACTTGGCGCTCTCTCCTATGACATGCGCGTGCTGCTTGACGGCAAGCCGGGCGTGGGCATCGGCGTCTTTCTTGCCCCCGGTGCCAACGCGCTGGATGTGGGCGATGCGGTCAAGGCCAAGATGGCGGAATTGAAGCAAAAATTCCCCCTTGGCTTGGACTATGGGATTCCCTATGACACCACCTCGTTCATCACCGCCTCAATCAAAAGCGTGGAGCACACATTGCTTGAGGCGGCGTTGCTGGTGGTGCTGGTGGTGTTCCTGTTCCTGCAATCCTGGCGCACCACGCTGATCCCGTTGCTCGCCGTGCCGGTGTCGGTCATCGGTTCGTTGGCCGGGCTGCATGCGCTGGGCTTTTCGATCAACACCATGACCCTGTTCGCCATGGTGCTGGCCATCGGCATCGTGGTCGACGACGCCATCGTGGTGCTTGAGAATGTCGAACGCCTGATGCGCGAGAAGGGGATGGGGCCCAAGGCCGCCGCCGCCGAGACCATGCGCGAGGTGTCGGGCGCGGTGGTGGCCATCGTGCTGGTGTTGTGCGCGACCTTCATTCCCGTGGCCTTCCTGCCGGGCATCTCCGGCCGCCTGTACCAGCAGTTTGCCGCGACCATCGCCATTTCCGTGGTGATCTCCGGCCTCGTGGCGCTGACACTGACCCCGGCCCTGTGCGGCATCCTGCTCAAGGACCATGAAGGCGAGCCGAAACTTTTCGGCATCCCGTTCTTCCGCCCCTTCAACATTTTCCTCGACGCTTTCACCCGCGGGTACACCGCCGTGGTGCGCGCGGTGCTGCATTTCTGGCCGATCGCGTTGGTGGGATTCGCCGGCATCCTCGCGTCGTTGGGGTGGCTGTTCCTCAATCGCCCGACCTCGTTCGTCCCCGACGAAGACCAGGGTTACTTCATCTCCGTCACCATGCTGCCCGAGGGCGCTTCGGTCCAGCGCACCGAGGCCAGCGGGCGCAAAGTGATCGAGCAGGTGGGCAAGATCCCCGAGATCTCCCATTCCTTCATGCTGCTGGGCATGGACTTCGCGATCGGCGGGGCCAAGAGTTCCACCGCCACCATGTTCACCCCGCTCAAGCCGTGGGATGAACGCACCAAGCCGGGGCAGGATGCCTTTTCCCTGAACCAGAAACTCAGCGGGGCGGCGATGATGCATTTGAACGACGGCATCTTCCTCGCATTCAACCCGCCGGTCTTCCGCGGCCTCGACAAATTCGATTTTTACATCCAGAGCCGTGAGACGACGCAGGATCCGGCCAAGTTGGCGCAAGTGGTGGACAAGTTCATGGATGCACTGTCCAAGCGCAAGGAAGTGAAAGTCGGCCGGCCGTCGCTCACCGTCAGCACGCCCCAACTCAAGTTGGCGGTGGACGAAGAGAAGGCGTTGGCTTTGGGCATGAGCCTGTCGGATGTGTACGGCTCGCTGCAGGCGGCCATGGGCTCGGCCTACATCAATGACTTCAACATCCAGGGTCACACCTTCCGTGTGCAGGTGCAGGCGGATGCCGCCAAGCGCGCCACGCCGGAGGATCTGTCGAACATCCAGGTCCGCACCAAAAATGGCGGCATGACCCCGCTTTCGACGGTGATCAGTGTTTCCCGCGTGACCGGCGCCGACCTGGTGGATCGTTTCAACGGTTACCTCGGCTCCAAGATCACCGGTGGCGATGCCGCGCAGGGCGTCTCTTCTGGCGAGGCCATCAAGGTGGTGGAGGAAGTGGCGGCGCAAACCCTGCCCGAAGGCTACAACCTGCAATGGATCGGCCAGGCCAGGCAGGAGAAAAAGACCGGCAGCGACTCGGCCCTGGCGCTGAGTTTCGCCATCCTTATGGTGTTCCTGATTCTGGCGGCCCAGTACGAGAAGTGGTCGCTGCCGTTGGCGGTGATCGTCTCGGTGCCCATCGCCATCTTTGGCGCGTTCGTCGCGCTGTGGATTCGTGGCGGACCCAATGACATCTACTTCCAGATCGGTCTGGTGACGCTGGTGGGCTTGGATGCCAAGAACGGCATTCTGATCGTCGAGTTCGCGCAGCAGATGCGCGAAAAAGGCATGAGCGCCCATGACGCCGCGATCGCGGCCGTGCGCCAGCGCATCCGTCCGATCATGATGACCTCGATGGCCTTTGTGCTCGGGGTGACGCCCTTGGTGTGGGCCACCGGCCCGGGCTCCGCCGGTCGCCGGTCGCTGGGCATCGGCGTCTTCGGCGGCATGCTGGCGGCGACCTTCATCACGACCTTGTTCGTTCCCTTGTTCTTCAAACTGTTCTCCTACGGCAAGGCGACCCGCCATGTCGAAACGACGGAGGCCGAAAAATGAAAAACCAAAACCTGATTCTTGGCGCGGTGGGTGCGCTGGCTTTGTCCGCCTGCACCGTCGGCCCCGACTACAAACAGCCGGAAACGCCGCTGCCGGCGGCCTTCGAGCAGGGCGCCAACGAAGGCGTTCCGCACATCGGGGCCGACTGGTGGACGCTCTACCACGACGGCGAACTCACCCGCGTGGTGGAACTGGCCTTCAAACAAAGCCCCACGGTCGAAAAGGCGGTGGCCAAGATTGAAGAGGCCGATGCGTATGTGCGCCAGGTCGGCGGCAACGCGCTGCCCTCGGTGGACGGCGATGCCTCCGCCGACCGCAGCAGCCACAGCAGCAAGGGCGGTCCGAAGAAAGCCAACGGCGCGGCCGGCGGCACCTACAACACTTTCAAAGCCGGCCTGACGACCACCTTTGAGTTGGATTTTTACGGCAAGTTACGCCGCGCCCGCGAAGGCGCCCGCGCCGAGGCGCTGGCCAGCCGCCAGGCCGCCGCCACCGTGCGCATCATGCTGGCCGGCCAGGTGGCGCAAACCTATTTCGCCATCCGTTCGCTGGAGGCGCAAATTGCCATCACCGCCCAATTGCTCAATGACAGCCAAGCCTCGCTGGATCTGGCGCAAAAGCGCGCCGCCGGCGGCGCCGCCTCCGACTTGGATGTGGCCCAGGCCAAGGGCGCGCAGGCCGCGCTGGCCGTGCAACAGGCCGACCTCAAGCGCATGCGCGCCTTGGCCGGCCATCAACTGGCCCTGCTTTGCGGCGCGCCTGATTTGGCGCTGGCCGCCGGCGTCTGGAGCGCCCCGGCCCCGCTGCCGCCGCCCGGCTTGCCGTCGGACCTGCTCAAAGCCCGCCCCGACCTTCAGGCGGCCGAAAACCAATTGAAGTCCGCCAACGCCGCCATCGGCTACAACCAAGCTTTCAAATATCCAACCTTTTCCATCACCGCCGCGCTGGGGATGGAGAGCCGCGAACTGTCGCAATTCATGAGCAAAGGCGCCCGCACCTGGTCGCTGGGGGCCGGTGTGTACGCGCCGATCTTCGACGGCGGCCAGATCGATGCCAAGGTCGACGGCGCCAAAGCCCGCGCCAAGCAGGCGTCCGCCGATTATGTGAACGCGGTGCAAACCGCCTTCGGCGAAGTGCAGGACGCCCTGACCGAAAACAGCGCCCGCGCCGACATGAAGGGGCTGCTGGCCGCCCGCCAGAAAGCCGCGCATGACGCCCTGACCATCGCGCAATCGCGTTACGACGGCGGCTACTCGCCCTATCTGGAAGTGCTGGACGCCCGCCGCCAGGTGAGCGAGGCCGAGTTGGCCGCCCTGCGCAACCGCGAGGCGCAATTTGCCGCCAGCGTGCAATTGTTCAAGGCCCTGGGCGGGGGCTGGGCGGGCGACCAAGTCAAATAGTCGCCTATACTCCGGCCCATGCGTTTCCTGCGACTGCTGATTTTGCTGCCGGCTTTGTGCCTTGGCCTCTTGGGCCAAGGGCATGGTTTGGTGCTGTGCCAAACAATCAATTGCACATGCCTGGAAATCGAAGGCATGTGCAATTGCGTGGATGAACCTGCACATGATTCGGATTGTGCGCGGGCTGCATCGGTCGAGGGGGCGAAGCATTGCGTTTGCAACGAGGGTGAAAAATCCTGCCACGATGTGGCGCTGGGCACCGATTTGCATGTGGCGCCCAAGCCGGTGTTCATGCCGGATTTGGCGCGGTTTGCCCTCGGTGCGTTGGATTGGTCGTGGCCGCAGGTCCGTTCGCAGGGCGTTGGCGCAGCGGCCGGTGTGTCGGCGCGCGGGCCGCCGCCGTTGGGTTGGGAGGAGCGTCCGCCGCAGATTTTGGCGTGCGTGCGCAGTGTTGTGATGCTGGTTTGACAGGACCCGATGGCCGATGTCGCGCGCTTTCCCCCGGTTTCGGGAAGGCGGCGTTTTTTTCATTTCCTCCCGTCCTGAAATTTCCATGCCTTCCCCTTCCGCAACCCATGCGCTGGCCGCCTTGCTGGCCGCCTCGGCCCTGTCCGCCGGCTGCGCTTCTTACCGACCCGCACCCCTTGAACTGCCCGCCCACGAGGCGCATTGGCAGGACCGCGAGCAAAAAACGGGCCTGTCCCTGACGCCGGACCAAGCCGCGGCGCTGGCCTTGTGCGCCAACCCGCACTTGCGCACACTGCGCGCGCAGGCCGGCGTGGCCCAGGCCGCGGCCGGATTCGCGGGCCTGTGGGAGGACCCTAAATTTTCGCTCGGCTTGTCGCGCCAGACCGCCGGCGGCACCGACCCCTGGCTGGTGGAGGGGGGCATCGGCTTCTCCATTCCGCTGTCGGGCCGGCTGGAGGTGCAGAAGAAATTGGCCCGGCAGGAAATCGATCAGCAGCAAGCCCTGGTGCTGATGGCCGAGGGCGACCTGCTGCGCGAAGTCCGCTTGGCGTTGGCCGCCAAGCAGGCCGCCGGGCGCAAGTGGGCCGTGCTGTCTTCGCATGCCGAGCGCATGAATGCATTGGCGCGGCGGGCCGAAAAAATCGCCGATGCCGGCGAGGCCAGCCGCATCGAAGCCGGCGCCTTGACCCTGTCTGCCGCCGAGTCCTCGGCCGAAGCCGCGCAGGCGCAGGTGGAGATCACCCAAGCCAAGTTGCGCCTGCTGGAACTGATCGGCCTGCGCCCGGAGGCGCCGCTGGTCATCCGTGACGCCCCTGCCGCTTGGCGCATCCCTGCCGACGCGCAGGCCCGCTTGAACGGCCATCCGCGCCTGACGGCGGCCAAGGCGCAATATGCCGCCGCCGAGGCTGCCTATGAATTGGAAGTGTGCCGCCAGTATCCCGATCTGGACATCGGTCCAACGGCCAAGTGGGAAAACGGCCAAAGCAGTCTTGGCCTGGGCTTGGGCCTGCCGATCCCGGCCTGGAACCGCAACCGCCAGGCGATTGCTTGCGCCAAGGCCGGGCGAGATGCCGTCAGGGCGCAAGTCGAGGAGGTTCAGGAATCCCTGCGCCATGCGCTGGCGCAAGCGAGCGCAAAAAACGCTTCCGCCGCCCTGCGTGCGGCGCAATTGACCCGCAGCGTTGCGCCGCTTTTGGCCGCCCAAGATGCGCAGGTGAAGGCGTTGCTGGCGGCGGGCGAACTTGATCCGCTGCGCCTGGGCGAGGTGCTTGACCGCCGCCGCGACGCCGCCTTGCGTTTGGTCGAAGCCGACCAGGCCGCGGCCGAGGCGCAAGTGGAAGTGCGCGCGCTGGTCGAGCCGTATTCGTTGGCCGTGCACTGCGAAGCAGTGCCCGTCCCTGGCCAGGGGTGCAACCCCTGGGACCAAAAAAGTGCGGCTCACCACCCCGAAGGGGTGGAGCAAAAGTAATCGGGTCCGCCACCCCTTCGGGGTGGGGTTCCTCTTCGTCTGATTTCCAGGGGTTGCACCCCTGGCCAAGAACACGCACTGCTTCGCAGTGAATCCATTCAAAACTTCCCCATGAAAACAATCCCCATGCCCCAACTCATCCCTTCCCTCGTCCTTCTGTGCGCACTTGCGCTTCCCGCCTGTTCGCGCCAGGAAGAAGCGCCGGCCCCGGGCGGCGCCCAAACCTCCGCCGCCCTGCCAGGCGGCGAAGGCCAAGAAGCGCCCGCCCCCGCCGAAGTCCACCTCACCGCCGAGGCCGTCCAAAGCAACGGCGTGAAGGTGGCGCAGGCGCAACTTCAGCCGCTGGCCCGCACCTTGTCCGTGCCGGCCCGCGTCGCATTCAATGCCGAAGCCATGGCCCATGTCGGCACTTCCCTCCATGGCCGCGTGGCCAAGTGGCAGGTCCGCTTGGGCGACACCGTCAAAAAAGGCGACCCGCTGGCCGTCATCGACAGCCCGGAGCTGGGCGAAGCGCAGGCGGATTATTTGCAAAAGAGCGCCGCCGCCAAAGCCTCGGTGGCCGGCATGGAATTGGCCAAAGCCATCTGGGAGCGCAACCGGGAGGTGTACGAAAAAACCGGCGGCATCACCCTGACCCAGGTGCAGCAGCGCGAGGCGGAATACAAGACCGCCGCCATGGCCAAGCAGGGGGCCGACGGCGCGGTGCTGGCGGCCGAGCGCAAGTTGCGCCTCTTGGGCATGGACCAAGCCGGAGTGGATGCGCTGGCAACCACGGGCGAAATCGCTGCGCACCACACGCTGTGTGCGCCGATGGATGGCACGGTGGTCGCGCGCGAAACGACCCTGGGCGAAATCGTCGGACCCGAGCGCGAGGCGCTGCTGGTGGTCGCGGACTTGCGCGTGCTGTGGGTCTTGGCGGAAGTGCCCGAGGCGCAATTGGGCGAAGTGAAAGTGGGGGCCAAAGCGTGGGTGCGTTTGGGCGAAGATGGCGGGGCCAAGGAAGAAGGCGTCGTCACCTTCCTGGCGCCGACGGTGGATGAAGCGACCCGCACCCTCAAGGCGCGCATCGAGATCAAAGGCTCGGCGCTCAAGCCCGGCGCCTTCGTGATGGCGCAACTGGAGGTGAAGGCGGCGGCCGCGGGCGCCTCCGGGCCGGTGCTGGCCATCCCGCAGGAGGCGGTGCAGCAGGTGGAAGGCAAATCGGTGGTGTTCGTGCCGGTCAAGGGCGAAGCCAACACTTTCGCTCCGCGCGCCGTCATTTTGGGCGCGGCGGTGGGCGACATGTTGCCGGTTGTCTCGGGTCTGGCGGCCGGTGATGAGTTCGTATCCGCCGGCTCGTTCATCCTGAAGGCGGAGTTGCTCAAGTCTTCTGCCAAGGAAGATTGAATCGGTTCCCCCCAATTTCCATCCCCCTCTTCAAAAATCCCCCCATGCTCGAATCCATCCTTCATTTCTCGGTCAAAAACCGTTGGCTGGTGCTGGCGCTCACCGCCATGCTCGCTTTGCTTGGCGTGTACTCGCTCCAAAAATTGCCGATTGACGCGGTGCCGGACATCACCAACAACCAGGTCCAAATCAACACCCTTTGCCCTTCGCTCTCGCCGGTCGAGGTTGAGAAGCAGGTCACCTTTCCCATCGAGAACGCCCTGACCGGCATCCCCGGTTTGCAATCCACCCGCTCGTTGTCGCGCAACGGTTTTTCGCAGGTGACGGCGGTGTTCGACGACGATGTGAACGTCTATTTCGCCCGCCAGCAAATCAGCGAACGCCTCGGCGAAGCCAAGGAATCGCTGCCGCCGGGCGCCGAGCCGGCCATGGGCCCGGTCGCCACCGGCCTCGGTGAAATCTACATGTACACCGTCGCCTACGCGCATCCCCACGGATCGGGCGCAACGGTGGACGAAGGGCAGCCCGGCTGGCAAAAGGACGGCGCGTACCTGACACCCGAAGGCCGCCGTCTGACCAACGCGTTGGAACAGGCCGCCTATCTGCGCGAAGTGCAGGATTGGATCATCCGGCCGCAACTGCGCGGGGTCAGGGATGTCGCCGGGGTGGACAGCATCGGCGGCTTCGTCAAGCAATACCAGGTGCAGCCGGATCCGGTGAAGTTGGCGTCCTACGGCCTGGGTTTCGAGGATGTGATCGGCGCGCTGGAGCAGAACAACGTCAACACCGGCGCCGGTTATGTCGAGCGCGCCGGCGAGTCGTACCAGGTGCGCGCCACCGGCCGCATCGACTCGGCGGATGAAATCGGCGCCATCGTGGTGGCCACCCGCAAGGGCCTGCCCATCCGCATCAACGATGTCACCGTGCCCGGCGGCATCGGCATCGGCCGCGAACTGCGCACCGGCTCGGCCAGCCAAAACGGCGAAGAGGTGGTGGTCGGCACCGCCATCATGCTGCTGGGCGCCAACAGCCGCTCGGTCGCGCAGGCGGTGGATGCCAAGATGGGGGAAATCACCCGCAGCCTGCCGCCGGGCATCCGGGCCACCACGGTCCTCAACCGCACCAAATTGGTGGACGCCACCATCGGCACCGTGAAAAAGAACCTGCTGGAAGGCGCCGTTTTGGTGGTGGCTGTGCTGCTGCTCTTGGGCAACTGGCGCGCCGCGCTCATTTGCGCCATGGCCATCCCGCTGGCGGTGTGCATGACCGCCACCGGCATGGTGCAAAGCAAAATCAGCGGCAACCTGATGTCGATGGGGGCGGTGGACTTCGGCCTGATCGTCGACGGCGCGGTCATCATCGTGGAGAACTGCCTGCGCCACCTGGCGGAAAAACAGCACCATGAAAAACGCCTGCTCACCCTTCAGGAGCGCCTGCACGAAGTGATGGCCGCCGCCAGGGAAATGATCCAGCCCTCGGTCTACGGCCAGGCCATCATCATCACCGTTTACCTGCCGATCCTGGCCCTGACCGGGGTGGAGGGCAAGATGTTCCATCCGATGGCGATGACGGTGATCTTTGCGCTGATTGCGGCCTTCATCCTGTCGCTCACCTGCGTGCCGGCCATGGTGGCGGTGTGCGTGCGCGGCAAAGTGGCCGAGGGCGACATGTTCCTGATCCGCTGGATCAAGGCCGCCTACGCGCCGGTTTTGGGCGCGGCGGTGAAATGGCGCTGGGCGGTGGTGCCCGCCGCCGTGGCGGCGCTGCTGGCTTCCGGCCTGCTGTTCACCCGTTTGGGGCAGGAGTTCGTGCCCGCGCTTGATGAAAAGGATTTGGCGCTCAATGCGATGCGCATCCCCTCGACTTCGCTGACCCAGTCGCAGCACATGCAGTTCGATGTGGAGAAGGCCTTGGCGAAATTCCCCGAGGTGGAATTCGTCTTCTCCAAAACCGGCACGGCGGAGTTGGCCTCCGACCCGATGCCGGCGAGCCTTTCCGACACCTTTGTCATTTTCAAACCGGCCGGGCAGTGGCGCCCGGAAGCGGAACTCAACCAACTCGCGGAAGCCAAAGAAGCGCAGTTGGCCAAACTCTCTGAAGCCAAGCCGGAAGCGGGCGGCGAAGAAGGGGAAGGCCCCAAACTGGAAGGGCACAAAGGCGCGCTGCTCAAACTGATCGCCGCAACGCTCAAGATGCTGCCCGGCAACAACTATGAATTCACGCAGCCGATCCAGATGCGCTTCAACGAGTTGATCGCCGGCGTGCGCGGCGATGTGGCGGTCAATGTGTACGGCGACGATTTCGACGCCATGCAGGCCACCGGCAAAAAAATCGCCGCCGTGTTGCAGGCGATTCCCGGCGCGCAGGATGTGAAGGTCGAGCAGACCGAAGGCCTGCCGGTCATGACCATCGCCGTCAACCGCAAGGCCATCGCCCGCTACGGCCTCTCCGTCCAGTCGGTGCAGACCGTGGTGGCCGCGGCCATGGGCGGGCGCGGGGCGGGGCAGGTCTTTGAGGGCGACCGCCGGTTTGATCTGGTGGTGCGCCTGCCCGACGCCCTGCGCGATAACCAGGCCGCGCTTGAAAATCTGCCGATTCCGCTGCCCGCAACCGAGGGCGGCAAACCGGCCTGCGTGCCCCTGCACCAGGTCGCCGACATCAGCGTGGCCGAAGGCATCAACCAGGTCTCGCGCGAAAACGGCAAGCGCCGCATCGTGGTGCAGGCCAATGTGCGCGGCCGGGATTTGGGATCCTTCGTCGAAGAGGCGCAAGTGAAGGTGAACCAAACCGCCATCGCGCCCGGCCAATGGCTGGTGTGGGGCGGCCAGTATGAGAATCTGGTGGCGGCCAAAAACCGGTTGTCATTGGTGGTTCCCGCCTGCTTCCTGCTGATTTTCCTGCTGTTGTTCAGCACCTTCAAAAGCGTCAAGTACGCCTTGCTGGTGTTCGCGGCCGTGCCGCTGGGTTTGAGCGGCGGCGTGCTGGCCCTGTGGCTGCGGGACATGCCCTTTTCCATCTCCGCCGCCGTGGGCTTCATCGCCTTGTCGGGCGTGGCGGTGCTCAACGGCCTGGTGATGGTGAGTTTCATCAACCAATTGCGCCGCGAAGGCATGGCGCGCGACGAAGCCATCCGCCAGGGCTGCCTGATCCGCCTGCGCCCGGTGCTGATGACGGCGATGGTCGCTTCGCTGGGCTTCGTGCCGATGGCCCTGGCCCATGGCGCCGGCGCCGAGGTGCAAAAGCCGCTGGCCACCGTGGTCATCGGCGGGTTGATTTCCAGCACGCTGCTCACGCTGGTGGTGCTGCCCGCGCTGTACCGCATCTTCACCGGCCGGGATCCCAGCGGCAAGCCGGTGCCGGTGGAACAGGCTTGGGAGGCGGAGGCGCCATAAGGCGGCGGACCCTTGGCCCGGGGAAATTGGGCGTTCCAGGCGTGCCCGGGTGTAAATTTTTGGGCCGGCCGGCGTCCTTCGTGCGGCACATTCCCCATTTCCCGCAAGCCGTTCATGAAACCCTTCACCCCGCTGGTTGGATTCCTTCTGGTCTTTGCCTTGCCCGCCCGGGCCGGCGAATGGCTGCGCCATGTCGACGGCCACGCCGCGCCTGCCGGCGACGGCTCGGCGGCCCGCCCGTTCACCACGCCGGCGGCGGCGCTGGTTGCGCTCAAGAACCGCACGCCGGCAGAGCGCGCCGACCCGGCGCGGGTGGTGCTGCACGGGGGCACTTACGCGCTGGCGGCGCCGCTGCGCATGGGTGCGGCGGAATCGGGCACGGTGCAGGCGCCGGTGGCGTGGCAGGCGGCCGGCGACGGCGAGGTGGTGTTTTCCGGCGGACTGTTGGTGCCGGCCGCGGTGATCCGCCCGGTGACGGATCCGGCAACCCTGGCGCGTTTGCCGGCGCGCGCGGGCGGCGCGGATCTGGCGCTGTTTGAAATCCGGCTGGCGGATGTGGGGCAAACGGCGTTCCCGCCGCTGTTGTCGCGCGGCATGCCGGCGGCGTGGCCCGAGTTGTTCCAGGACGGCCAGCCGTTGCCACTGGCCGCATGGCCCAACGGCGCGGGCTATGGCGGCGGGTTTGCGCCGGTCAAAATCCTTTCGGCGGGCACCACGGCCAAGGTGGTGGCCGGCGGGGCCGGCGCCAGCGAAAACAAGGCGTCAAAGACCGACATGGTGTTCGCGGCCGGCGGCGAACGCGTGAAAAACTGGAAGCAGGCGATGGATGTCTTCCATGCGCAAGTGTGGTTCGGCGGCCATTGGTTCTGGGATTGGGCGGACGACTTTCTGCCGGCGGCTTCCATCAGCGAAGGCGGCGTGGTGACGATGGGCCAACGGCACAGGTACGGCATGGGCCCGCATGTCAACCTGCATGTCTACAACCTGGCGGAGGAAATGGATGCGCCCGGCGAATACGCACTGGAGCCGGCGCAACGACGTCTGCTGGTGCTGCTGCCCAAGGGCGGCGGCCGGCCGCTGGCGCTCAGTTGGCTGGGGGAACCGCTGGTCTCTCTGGACAAGGCGGCGCATGTGCGTTT
>CAZKVP010000054.1:9440-20197 GCA_964556215.1 uncultured Phycisphaeraceae bacterium | reverse complement strand
GGCACCTACCTGTTCGATGTGGATTATTCCGGCATGTCCGGCGATTTGATCAGCATCACCGGCGCCACCTCGCTCGATTTGACAGGGGGCACCTTCGCCATCAACGAATTGAATGCCGGCAACATGCCCGCCGCCGGACAGCACTACGCCATCAAGATTTTTGAATCCAATGTGGCCAATGGCGGCGCCGCGCCAACCTTCACCTTGTCTACCCAGGGTTTGGCCCGCGGCCAATCGGTGGTCACCTGGGACGGCGGTAAAACCTACTACCTAGTTCCCGAACCGGCCTCCTTCGCCCTGCTGGCGCTGGGCAGCCTGCTGCTGTTGCGCCGGCCGTCGCGCCGGCGCGGGCCAGGACAGCCGGTTTGAGAAACACAACGGAAGGCGCAATAGGATTGCCCCAGCCAAAGTTTGACCCACCCGGTCAATAACCGTCTTTTTTGCGTGTCATTGTGTAACAAAATTAAAAGGGGGGCGTCTCTTGAGCGCCCCTTTTTTGTTCACACAAGGCCACCCCCATGAAAAACTTTTTTTACGCCCCTTGCGCCCTGCTGCTGACAGCCACCCTGACCGCCGCTTGCGCCGCCGTGCCATCGGCCAAGACCAATGATGCGCCGGCCACGCCGACCTTGGCCGCATCGCCGGGCCTGTGGTTCGACAAACCCGGCGCATCCTTCCACGAATCCAGCGTGCTGGGCAACGGCCGTTTGGGGGCGATGGATTTGGGTGGCACCGCCACCGAGCGCATCGTGCTCAACGAATCCTCGATGTGGTCCGGCGGACCGTATGAGAGCAACCGCCAGGACGCGTGGCAGTGTCTGCCGGCAGTGCGCGCCAAACTGTTCGCCGGCGAGGTGGCGGACGCCAACGCCATCCTGATGAAGAATTTCAAGGAAACCGAAGGATGGCATGGCTACCACGGCAGCAACGAGTTCGGCTGCTACCAGACGCTGGGGGATTTGACGCTGCAATTCGCTGGAAAAGGCGAAATCAGCAACTACGCGCGCAAGTTGGATGTGGTGCGCGGCGTGGCGACCACCTCCTATACCCAGGATGGCGTCACCTACACCCGCGAGTTGGTGGTGTCCAAGCCGGATGAAGTGATCGCGCTGCGGATTAGGGCGAGCAAGCTGGGGGCGCTATCGTTCACCGCCAGCCTCTCGCGCAAGCAAAATGCCGTCTGCCGTGCTGACGACAACTTGTTCATCATGGAAGGCCAACTTCCCTTCAACAAGCCCGGCGGCGGCGGACAGGGCGTGAAATACCAAGCGCAACTTTCGGCCAAGACCAAGGGCGGGCACAGCACACTCACGGACAAGGGGTTTGAAATCCAAGGTGCGGACGAAGTGACGCTTCTGATTTCCGCCGGCACCGACCTGCGCAATCCGGCCTTCCCCGCCATCGTCGCCGACCGCTTGAATAAGGCGCAATTGCGCTCCTTCGACGCCATCGCCGCCGCGTCCCAGGCCGATCATGCCGCATTGATGGGCCGCTGCCAACTCACCCTGCCCGACGGCCCCAACTCCAAACTTCCCACGCCCGAGCGCGTGAAGAAGGCCGTGGCCACTCCCGACCCCGCGCTGGAAGCGCTGTATTTCCAATACGGCCGCCACTTGCTGATTTCCGGCTCGCGCCCCGACTCGCAACTTCCAAACAACCTGCAGGGCATTTGGGCCGAGGAATACAAGACGCCGTGGAACGGCGATTTCCACAGCAACATCAACCTGCAGATGAATTATTGGCCGGCGGAAGTTTCCAACCTGTCCGACTGCCACCTGCCCTTGATGCGCTTCATCGCCGGCGTCGCCAAGGAAGGCGCCAAGACCGCCAAGGCCTATTACAACGCACCGGGTTGGATGGCCAACCACACCCAGAACGCCTGGTACGACACCGCGCCAAGTTATCTGCCCGCCTGCGTCGGACCGGTCTGCGGCGCCTGGCTGACCCAGCATATCTGGCAGCACTACGACTTCACGCGCGACCGCGCCTTCCTGCGCGAAAATTATCCGCTGATGCGCGGGGCCGCGGAGTTCATGAAGGCGGTGCTGGTGGAGGATCCCAAGACCCATGGCCTGGTCACTTGCCCCTCCAACTCGCCGGAGAACGGCTACGCCTTCACCGACAAAAACGGCAAGCGCCAGCGCGCCGTGACCTGCGTGGGATCCACCTTCGACATGCAGATCACCCGCGACCTGTTCAAGAACACCGCCCAAGCTGCGCGCATTTTGGGCATGGATGAAGACTTTGCCAAAAGCCTGGACGCCGCCCGCGCCAAACTTGCGCCCACACGCCTGAACAAGGACGGCCGCATCATGGAATGGCAGGAGGATTTCGAGGAAGTGGAAATCCACCACCGCCACACCTCGCATCTGTGGGGCCTGTATCCGGGCACCGAAATCAGCCCGGCCACCCCGGCGCTTTGGGAAGGCGCGCGCAAATCCCTCGAACGCCGCGGCGACGCCTCCACCGGCTGGAGCATGGCGTGGAAGGCCAATTTCTGGGCCCGTCTGCACGATGGCGACCATGCGCGCAAATTGCTGGACATGCTGATCGGCAACGGCTACGGCAACCTGTTCGACAAGTGTCCGCCCTTCCAGATCGACGGCAACTTCGGCGGCTGCGCGGCGGTGGCGGAGATGCTGCTGCAAAGCCAGGAAGTGACGCCGGAAGGCAACCCGGTGCTGGAATTGCTGCCCGCCCTGCCCGCCGCCTGGCCCACCGGCCAAATCACCGGCCTGCGTGCGCGCGGCAATTTCGAGGTGGACATGGCCTGGAAGGATGGCAAGCTGGTTTCCGCCACCATCAAGTCCCTTTCCGGCACGCCGGCGGTGGTGCGCTGCGGCGGGAAAACGGTGACAATGGCGGCTGAAAAAAACACCGTTCAATTCGATGGTGAATTGAAATAATTAAAAAGATCCTCCTCATACACCCCCATGAACCTCCACACCCCCACCGCCCTCCTGCTTTGTGCCCTTGCCTTCGCGGGCTGCGCTTCTGCGCAGCCCGCCGTCCCCGCACCGGCGCCCAATCCGGCCGCGTGGAACCTCTCCGCCGACCACCCGGCCGCCGGTTGGACCAGCAGTTATCCGGTGGGCAACGGCAGCCTGGGCGCGATGAGTCTTGGCGCCTTCCCCAAGGAGACGATCTACCTCAACCACGACACGATCTGGAGCGGGCGCAAGCATGTGCCGCAGGCGGCCAACAGCCGCAAGGCGGACATGGATGCAGCCTTTGCATTGGCGTTGAAGGGGGATTACGCCGGGGCGCAGGGGATTTATTGCCGGGCCAAGAACAAGGGCAACGGCATTTCCGGGTTCCAAGGGTTGGGGACGCTGGAGATTGAGCATTTGGGAGTTGCTGCCAAAGGACTGAAGGTGGAGCGCAAGTTGGACTTGATGACGGGGGAGGCGACGGCCCAAGCCGGCGCGGTGAAAGAAACCGTGCTCGCCAGTTATCCCGACCAATGCGTGGCCGTGCGACTGGAATCCGCCTCCGGCCTGCACTTCAAGGTTAAAGCAGGCCGGCAGCAGGGCATTACCGGGAATAAAGTTTTGATTGGAGAACAAGCCGGTATCGGCGAATTGCTGGTTAAGGGACAGGCCGACAATGGCGGAACCAAATTCGCCTTCAATGTGCAAATCCTGCCCGATGCGGACGGCAGCGTGAAGGTCGCCGATACCGAAGGCTTGGAAGTGACAGGCTGCAAATCTGCCACCCTCATCATCACTTGCGCCACTGACTACAACCGCGAAGAACCCCGCACCCCGCGCACCGATGCCTGGGCCGCCGAGGCGAAAATGCGCGTCGACAAGGCCGCTGCGCTGGGCTACGAAAAATTGCGCTCCCGCGCATCCGCCGACCATGCCCGCCTGATGTCCGCCTGCACCATCGACCTTGGCGCCACCGACCCGGCCATCGCCAAACTCACCACCCCCGAGCGCATGGCACTCTTGAAAAAGGGCGGCCAAGACCCCGACCTCCTCGAAACCTTCTTCCAATTCGGCCGCCACATGCTGGTGGGTTCCAGTCGTCCGGGCTCGCTGCCGCCCAACCTGCAAGGCTTGTGGGAAGGCGGCATGCACGCCGCCTGGGCCGGCGACTTCCACCTGAATATCAACGTCCAGATGAACATGTGGCCGGCCAATGTCACCGGCCTTGGCGAATGCAACGAGCCCTACTTCCATCTGCTGGAACTGGTCCATCAGCACGGCAAGGAAACCGCCGCCAGCCTGGGATGCCGCGGCTACAACGCCTGCCTCAACACCGACGGCTGGGGCATGTCGGATTTCGCCGGCGGCTCGCCCGAGTGGGATTCCTACTCCCTCGGTGGCCACTGGATGCAGGAAGACCTGATGGAGTCCTACCGCTTCTCGCAGGACAAGCAATTCCTCAAAGAAAAGGCCTGGCCCATCCTCAAGGACGGCTCGCTGTTCCTGCTCGACTGGCTGCGCGAAGACCCCAAAACCGGGATGCTTATTTCCGGCCCCGGCTCCTCGCCGGAAAACGCCTTCAACTACACCGGTCCCGACGGCAAACGCCACGGCGCCAACATCAGCATTGGCAACACCCACGACCATGAAGTCGCTTGGGAGACTTTCTCCGACACCTTGGAATGCGCGAAAATCCTCGGCATTCATGACGACTTCACGGCGCAAGTGGAAAAGGCCTTGAAGCGCGTGCCACCGCCCCCCATCGGCGAAGACGGCCGCATCATGGAATGGCACGAACCCTTCGGTGAAGTATGGAAGGGGCACCGCCACAAGAGCCACCTCTACGGCCTTTACCCCGGCCACCAGATTTCGCTGGCCGGCACGCCGGCCCTGGCGGCCGCCGCGCAAAAATCACTGGACGTGCGCATGGACCCCAAGAATGGCGATTGCGCCGGCGGCGGCCACACCGGTTGGAACCTGGCATGGAGCACCAACCTCTACGCCCGCCTGCACCAAGGCGACCGGGCGCTGGCCATGATGGAGGAGCAACTGCGCAACCAAGTGAATGAGAACCTGTTCAACCGCTGCGGCGGCCCCTTCCAAATCGACGGCAATCTGGGCACCCCGGCCGGCATGGCCGAGATGCTGATCCAAAGTCATGAGACGACGACGGACGGCTCACCCCTCATCCGCCTGCTGCCGGCCCTGCCTGCGGCGTGGAAGGACGGCAGCGCCCACGGCCTGCACGCCCGCGGCGGCGTGGTGGTGGACATGGCCTGGAAGGATGGCAAAGTGACGGCCTACCACCTCACCGCCAAAGAGGCGCGGCCGATGACGGTGGAGGTGAACGGGGAAACCAAGCAGGTGACGGCGGAGAAGGAATAACCTTGGGAGCACGGGTCACCAGACCCGCGCAGTGGAGGCAAGCAAAAGGGCTGGCGAAAATGATCCGCCAGCCCTTTCGTTTGTTGGCTGTCGCCAGTGCAACGGGTCGGCCAAAGCCGACCCGCCGTCACTTCGCCTTCGTTCCCGTGGTGGCGTGGAAGGTGGCGGCCGGCAGCTTGTCGCCGTTGACGAGGTTGGGCTCGGCCAGGTCGCTCCAGGCGAAGCGCACCTCGACCGGCGCCGGCACCTGGGTGTTTTTCAAAACGACCGTGTCCCCGCTGATTTGCGCCTCGGCGGGGGCGAACACATGGTCTTCGCCCGCGATCTCAAAGAGGGTCGGCGGCTGGGCGTCGCGCGAGGTCAGGCCGCTCTTGGCATGGTCGAACTTCACCACCAGACTGCCGTCCTTCGCTTCCAGCGATTTGAATTCCGGCCCGCAATCATCGGTGATGGGCGCCCCGGCCTGGGTCTTGGCGCCGTAGGTGCGGGAGAGCGCCAGGCGCGCCAAGCGGTGCCCGACTTCCTGCTTGTTGTGCGGATGGATGTCGTGCAACTCGCCGATGTCCTGGGTGTGGGCGAGACCCGTGTTGGGGATGCTGCCGGCGGCATGCTCCTGCGCCTCCCAGAAATCGCCCATTTCCTCCGGCTGGTTGTGGCCGCTGTAACTGAAGGGCGCGATCTGCACGAAGTAGAAGGGAAAATCGGCGTCGCTCCTGCCCCATGCCTTGCGCCAGCCGCCCACCAGCGCGGCCATGCGGTCGGCATACAGCGCCCCGTCGTGCTGGATGTGGTTGCTCTCGCCCTGGTACCAGACCGCCCCGCGCACGGCAAAGCCGGTCCACGGCGCGATCATGGCGTTGTACAGGGCGGTGGGCTGGGTGTTGCCACCGATGGGGTGCCCCGGGGCCTGGGGCAAGGGCGGCAATGGCGCGCCCTCGGCCAGCGCCGCGCGGGCGGCTTTTTCCCAGGCGGGCAGGGTGTCCAGATAACGCCCAAAGGCTTCCCGGTAATCGGCGTTCACCTTGTCCAACCACGCGCTTTGCGCCTTCAGCTTCGGTTGGGAACGGAAACCCTCGGGCGTGGTCCACGGCTCGACCAGGGTGCCGCCCCAGGCGGATTGGATGAGACCCACCGGCACCTTCAATTCGCGGTGCAGGTCGCGGCCGAAGTAATAGCCGGCGGCGGAAAAGCCGCTCCAGGTGCCCTGGGTGATGCTGGCCGGCGTGCACACCCGCCATGGGCTGCCGTTGATGGTGTCCAGGGGCAGCGGGGCCAAGGCCTTGTTCACCACCCGCAGGCGGATGGCGGGGAAGTTGGCGGCGGCTATTTCAGCCTTGGCGTCGGTGGCCTGCGGCACGCCCATCTCCATGTTGGACTGGCCGGAACAAATCCACACCTCCCCCACCAGCACATCCTTCACTTCGATCTTGCGGTCGCCGCGGGTCACCGTCATCACGCGGTTGTCGGCCGAAGCCGGCATGGCATCCAGCGCCACCTTCCAGCGGCCGCGTGCGTCGGCGGTGGCGGTTTGGGTCTGGCCGGCAAAGGCAACCGTCACCACGGCGCCCGGATCGGCCGAGCCCCAGACCGGCACCTGCATGCCCTGCTGGAGCACCATCTCGTCGCCGAAGGGGTCGGCCAGTTTCAACGCGGCGGATGCCGCCGGTGCGGCCGCCGAATACGGCGCCGAAACAACGGTGACCGACGTGGCGCAGGAAACGGTGGAGAGGGCAAGGACGCAGAGCAGGGCGGAAGTTTGGTGTTTCATGGTCGGTGTTGTAAAAGGGGCCATCTGGTCTGGCAAAAACCCTGGGAACGCGGGCCTGCAGGCCCGCTTGAAAAAAGAATGCCTTGCTTAACGGACCTGCAGGCCCGCGTTCCCAGGGTTTCAGCGGGACGGCACCGGCAACAGCGGCCGCAGCGCGTCGCCCCAGATACGATAACCGGCCTCCGACGGATGGCAGAAATCCGGCATCAATTCCTTCGGCAAAGTGCCGTCAGGCTTGAGAAATTTCGGCGCCAGGTCCACCAGGTCGAGTTGGTTGGTTTTGGCGAATTCCACCAGCAGACGGTTGGTTTCGGCAATCTGCGCCCGGCGCGGGTGGTCGGGCTTCTCCTCGCGCGGCATCACCTGCGTCAAAATGATTTTCACCCCCGGCACCTTGGCGCGCACCCGGCCGCAGATGGCGGAGATCCCCTCCACAATTTCCGCCGGGGTGTTGGCGCGGGCGTGCGCGGTTTGGCTGGTGTTGTTGGTGCCGATGTGGATGACCACCGCGCGCGGGTGCAGGCCGTCCAGCTCGCCGTGGTCGAGGCGCCAGAGCACATTCTGGGTGCGGTCCCAGCCAAAGCCCAGGTTGAGCGTGCGGTAGGGCCCGAACACCGCCTCGTAGGCCTTGGGGCCGTTGGCGTGGTGGGCGTCGGGCAGGCCGCCCCAGAAATGGGTGATGGAGTCGCCCAAAAGCACGACCTCGGGATCCAGCGCGTCCTTGATCTTCAGGATTTCGGCGTGGCGGGCGTACCAGTCGTAGGAATCCTGCTCCAACTTCGGCACCGGCACCACCGCCGTGTTGACCGGGATGCCGTTGTCGCGCGCGGCGTCGCCCATCAGTTGCGCAAGCAGCGGCTCCATCGCCTGCGCCCAAAGTTTGGCGCCTTCGGCGTTGGGATGCAGGTAATCCGGCATCAGTTCCTTTTTGATGGAACCGTCCAGGTTGAGGAACACATGGTTCACATCGCAGAAGAACACATGCTCATTGTCGGCCAGTTTCGCCGCCAATTCGCTGGCACGATCGAGGTCGGCGCGGTGCGAAGTCGGGCCGGGCCCGCCGTAGGCACCGGGGAAGCAGCGCAAGAGGAGTATCTTGGATTCCGGGCATTGCGTGCGCAGCAATTTGACGATGGCTTCGATACCGCCGGCGATCTGCTCGCCATTGTGATGGGTGGGATAGTTTTTGGCATCGGCGTTGTTGGTGCCGATCATCAGGGTGATGACCTTGGGCGACTGGCCCGCCAACTCGCCATTCGCCAGGTTCCACAGGATGTTCTCGGTGCGGGCGCCGGAATAGCCCAGGTTGATGGCATGGCGCGGGGCGAAAAAGCGGTTCCACACCGGCTGGTATTCCGGCTTCTCGAAATTGTGGGTAATGGAGTCGCCGACCATCAGCAGGTCAAATTTGTCCTTGGCCAGGGCCGCGCATTTCTGCTGATGGCGGGCCCCCCAACCGCCCTGCGGGACCGGCACCGTGGCCGGATTGGCCACGGGCGCGGCGGCCGGCGGTGCCGCCAGAAAAGCCGCCAGCATGGCCGGCCATTCCTTGGGCGCACCCTGCAATTGCGCCTGCATGCCGAAGCCATGGGCGCCGTCTTTGAACACCTGCATTTGCGCCGCGCCACCGGTTTCCTTCCAGATGCGGGCGTATTCCTGGGTGCTGGCCACCCACTTGGGGTTGTCGTTGGCGGCGATCAACGCGAACAAGCGGCCCGACGGATGGGCCGGCGGCTTGACGGCCATCACCCGGGTGCCGGCGGAGGTTTCATCGAGATAGGCCGGATAAATCAGCATCACATCGTCGGGCTGCTCGGCCGCCGGCAAATACGCCGTCAGGCGGGCCGCCAGATGGCCGCCGGCCGAATAACCCATGACGCCCAAACGCTCCCCGTGCAAGCCCAACGCCTTGCCCTTGGCCCGCAGCAAATGCCAGGCGGCCAGCGCATCCTTAAGCGCCATGTCGCGGGTGGCCGGGCCGGCCGAGACGGTGTAATCCAACTGCGCCACATCAAAGCCCTGTGCGTTCAGGAAAGCCGCGGTGCGCGTGCCCTCGTGGCCCACGGCCAGAAGACCGTAACCGCCGCCGGGGAACAGCAGCACCGTACCCTTGGGCGCAGCCGCGGCACAGCGCAACAGGCGCAGCACTGGCTTGGCCACATGCCGCACATAGCCGTCGGAATCGGCGGCGTTGGCCTGCGCCACAGGGGCGCCGTCCAGGCCGACAAAGGCTGGCAAGACCGGCGCATTGGCGGTGCGGACCGTGGCGCAGGCGGCCAAGAGAAGGGAGGCTGGGAGCAGGAAGTAGGTTTTCATGATTTTTGCGGAAATGCGGGGGCGTCGAATCAGTTCACCAACACATGCACCACATGCAGGGCGGTGCGGCCCTTGGCATCGGCGGTGGTGCGCACCACCACGCTGTGCTTGCCGCCTTTCAAACCGTCGGCCAGCATGACCGGCCAGGGCAGGTGCAAGGATCCGCTCCAGGCCGAGTAGGTGTCGAACTTCTTGAACGGCGCGCCATCCACGCTGAATTCCAAGACGCAAGTGTCGTAGCCGGCGGCCAGGAACAGGCCGAAGGCGTTGCCCTCGAAGTCATAGGTGAATTCGGCTCCCGGCTCGGCCGCCACCAGGGCCGGCACATTGGCAAAACCGTCGCGGGTGCCGCTTTTGGCCGGGTGCCACTTCGGGTCGAGCGTGAAGCCCTTGCCCAGTTTGGTGTCCTCCAGCTTGGCGTAACGGCCGTGGGCATAACTGGCCGTATCCAGCATTTGCTCCGGCATGGCATGCGGCTTGGGCGCGGCGGCGGCAAAGCCGGCGTCGAGCATGCGCATCATGCTGTTGGCGTACACGCGCTGGCCGTAGGCCGGCGGATGCACATTGCCATTGAATCCGCTGGCCCAAGTGAATTGGCCGGCCTTGATGCGGTCGGCGCATTCCTGGGTCAGATCCAGCGAGGTGCAGCCGTAATGGGCGGCCACGCGCTCGTGCTGGCCGACCGCCTCCGGCACCTTGCCCGCCGCGCGGTCGGCCAGGGCCTCGCCCGAAATGAAGTGCATCTGCACGATGTCGGTCTGCGAATTCTTTTCCCGCGCATGGCGGATGACGCCCTCCATCGCGCGCAGCATCAGCTCGGGTTTGCCCTTGATGTTGCCGCCATCGTTGACCGCCGCCTCGACGAACAACAGATCCACCGGGCCGTTCTTGAAGATGTCTTGCTCCAAGCGGAAGGCGTGGCCGTTGGAACCCACCGACGGGATGCCGGCCGCGATGAACTCGAATTTGGTTTCAGGGAATTTCTTGCGCAGGTAATCCATCAATTCATCGCGCCAACCGCCGTTGTAGGTGATGGAGCCGCCCAGGAAGGCGACCCGGCCGACCTTCTTGCCCTCGAACTGCGCACGGCTGTTGGCCAGGCCGTCGCGGATTTCAAAATATTCCCGCCCGGCCGCCGGCCGCACATCGGCATGGTCCATCACGAAGCGGGCCGACGCATGCGCTTGGGGGAAGGGGAAGTGG
This sequence comes from uncultured Phycisphaeraceae bacterium, assembly GCA_964556215.1. Lineage (GTDB taxonomy): Bacteria > Planctomycetota > Phycisphaerae > Phycisphaerales > Phycisphaeraceae > CANIYR01. Next base: position 9,595 of record CAZKVP010000054.1, on the reverse strand, counting down.
TGCCCCTCGCAATCCTTGGATTCCGGCACCGCCACCACCTCCAAATCCCAGCCCATCTTTTGCAGGCGGCGCTTGGCTTCCAGCGTGTTTTCTTCCGGCGGCACCACATGATCGGTGAGGCAAATGGTGTGGCGCAGCGGGATTTTCGCCTTGGC
>CAZKVP010000054.1:0-9340 GCA_964556215.1 uncultured Phycisphaeraceae bacterium | reverse complement strand
GCCAAGCCCCACTGCGAACGCACCTGGGCGTAAAACTGGTCCATCAGGTCGAGCGACGGCTCCGAGCCGAGCATGTCCACCACCTCGATATAGCCGATGTGGTAGCCGCAGCGCACCAATTCCAAATCCACCTCGAAGTGGTAGCCCGGCCAGGCGGTCCGCCAAATCCACGGTTTGCCGGGGGCCGCCACATTGGGCGAGACCACATAGGCGGCGTGGCCGCCAATGGCAAAGTCATGCTTGGCGTAACCGTTCCACTTGGATTCCTTGACCGGCACCGCCGGCACAGGGGCGGCCGGTGCGGGCGCGGCGACCGGCGCAGCCGCGGCCACGGGCATCGGCGCCGAAGTGGCAACGCAGGCCGTGCCCAATAAGGCGAGGGTGGCGACCAGCAAGGGATGGGTTTTCATGCGGCTGGCAGGGTGTGCAGGGGAATTCAAGCGGGAACAGACCGTTCCAACAGACGGCAGCTGAATGCAAGCATTACAAACACCCTGTTTTTTGCGGAGTTACTCCATCCATCCCCGGGCCTGGGTGTAATGTCCGGAGCCCAAACCCGTCCATGGCGCATCGTGCGGCACTTCCCCCCCCTTTTTTCCACCCCCATGCACCGTTTTCTTTGCGCCCTGCTCGGCCTCTGGCTCACCGCCTGCTCCGCCGCCCCCACCCCCGCCAAACCGGCGGACGCGTGGGCCATCCCGGCCGATCCCGCGAAATTCCACATCTTCCTGTTGATGGGCCAGTCCAACATGGCCGGCTTCGGCGGCCAGGCCGCCGGTGACCCCTACAAGCCCGGCGACAAAGAGCCGGTGCCGGGCATCCTGGTGCTGGACGGCCAAGGCACCACCAACAATGCCAAGCCGGTGGAACCGGTGGCCTGGCGGCCCGGCGCCCACCGCCTGCACCTGCACCAGGGCACGGCGCAATTTGGCTTGGGGATGGATTTCGCCAAGGCCTATCAAAAGAGCCACCCTGGCGTCACCGTCGGCCTGATCCCCTGCGCCTGGGGCGGGGCGCCGATTGACGATCTCAAAAAGGGCACGCCGATTTTCACCAATGCCATGCTGCGGCTGCACCAAGCACAGAAACAGGGCGTGATCCGCGGCGTGCTGTGGCATCAGGGCGAGTCCGACAGCGCCACCCCGCAGTTGGCCGACGCCTACGAAGGCAAACTGCGCGGCCTGATGGCCGATGTGCGTGAAGGAGCAGGCAATCCCCACCTGCCCTTCGTCATCGGCAACCTGGCGGAGTTTTACGGCGTGAACCCGGGCCATGGCGCGCGCATCGCCCTGATCAATCAGGTGCGCGGCATCCTGTACAAGGTGGGCACCAGCGACCCCGATGCCGCTTTCGTGCCATCCACCGGCCTGACGTCCGCCGACGCCAACCAAGTGCATTTCAACCGCGCCTCGTACGTGGTTTTCGGCCAACGCTATGCCGAGGCTTTGACGGCTTTGCAGGCACGACAAAGCGCCCCCTAGAATCCCGCCACCCCTTCCCGCATGTCCAGGAGGCAGGCCATGTCCAAAGTCCGCATTGAAAGTTTCACCCTGTCCCTCGACGGCTACGGCGCCGGCCCGGAGCAGAGCTTGGAGAACCCGCTGGGCGTCGGCGGGCCGGAGCTGCACCAGTGGGCGATGCCAACGCGCACCTTCCAGCGGGCCGTGTTTGCGCGCGGGGCTGGTGGATGAAATGCACTTGGCGATTGCGCCGGTGTTGTTGAGGCGCGGCGAGCGGTTGTTTGAGGGGGGATTTGAGGGGGTTGGGGCGGGGATGAGGGATGGAATAGGAAAGCACCCCGATCACCGCCTTCACAAGCGGGAAGCGGGGTGCTTTGGTTTGGAGAGTGGTTTTTTTTTGGGGGAAAAGGGCGGCGAGAGCGGAAAACGCAAGAGGTGGCGGTGAACTGGGAAGAAGGGTCAATGCTTTCTATGCGCGGGCAAGTCCCTTCGCAGGATACGCTCCTGCTTTGTGCCGCCCACTGGGGGGCCCGGCTTTCATAGGTTCTCCAAAAAGCCCGCCGCACCCAACGCTCCAACGCCCAGTCCCTCCACTGCTTCCACCTGGTGCTGCAATGGACGCCGGGTGAGGCTGCGAATTCCGGCCACGCTTTGGTAAGACAACCCCCGGCCCGGCCGTCTGTGGGTTCACCCCCACGCCCCCCACGCCCCATGAAAATCCTGCCCACCGCCGTCCTCGCGCTATCCACCCTGTTTGCCTGCCTGCTGGCCCCGCTCGGCGCGCCGTGCGCCCGGGCGGATGCGCCGGCCCCGGTGACCAAGCCGCAAACCAAGCCCAACATCGTGTTCTTCCTGGTGGACGACATGGGTTGGCAGGATTGCTCGCTGCCCTTTTGGCGCGAAACCACCGCCCTCAACAAGCGCTACCGCACGCCGAACCTGGAGCAACTGGCGGCAGGCGGCACCGTCTTCACCCAGGCCTACGCCTGCGCGGTGTGCTCGCCCAGCCGCATCAGTTTGATGACCGGCGAAAACGCCGCCCGCCACGGCGTCACCTGCTGGACCCTGCGCAAGAATGTCTCGCCCGAGCATGTGAAGGCCAAGGATGTGATGAAACCGGCCGCCTGGCCCTTCAACGGCATGTGCCCGGATGCCGGCTGCGAGCGCTCCTTCGTCTGCGACCAGACCCTGCCGCGCCTGCTCCGCGACGCCGGTTACTTCACCATCCACTGCGGCAAGGCCCACTGGGGCGCCAAGGACACCTCCGGCTCCGAACCCAAGAACTTCGGCTTTGATGTGAACATCGCCGGCCACTATGCCGGCGGCCCCGGCTCCTACTGGGGTGAAAAAAATTACTCGGCCAGGTGGCGCGGCGACGATGGCATCTGGGATGTGCCGGGCCTGGAGAAATACCACGGCACGGCGACCTACCTCACCGAAGCGCTGACCCGCGAATCGCTGACCACCCTGGACGGGCGCCCCAAGGACAAGCCGTTCTACCTGTACCTGGCCCATTACGCCGTGCACGCGCCCTTTGAGGCCGACCCGATCTACCTGAAGAAGTACCAGGACATGGGCCTGTCCAAGCACGATGCCGATTACGCCTCGATGGTGGAAAGCATGGACCATTCGCTGGGGCAGGTGAGGCAATGGCTCAAAGCCAATGGCCAGCTCGACAACACCCTGTTCGTGTTCATGTCCGATAACGGCTCGCCGAGCCAGAATCCGCGCAACCTGCCGCTGCGCGGGTTCAAGATCAGCTGCTATGAAGGCGGCACCCGGGTGCCGATGGTGGTGTGTTTGCCGGCCAACATGCGCCCGGCCGCCGGCCAGGTCGCGCGCCAGAGCGACCCGGTCATCATCGAGGACATCTTCCCCACCTTCCTCGAAGCCGCCGGGGTGGACTGGCCCAAGGTGGTGAAGCACCCGGTGGACGGCCGCTCGTTCCTGCCGCTGACCCAGCACACCGAGGCGGCACCGGCCCGCGACCTGCTCTGGCATTACCCCAACACCTACGACCAGGCCCCGTGGTCCTCGCTGCGCCGCGGCGACTTCAAGCTGATCTGGAAGCATGCCGGCACTCTGGAACTCTACGACCTCTCCAAGGACATCGGCGAAGCCCATAACCTGGCCAAGGAGCAGCCGGAGAAGGTGCGCGAGTTGGCCAAGGCCATGGCCGACCTGCTCAAGGCCCGCGGCGGCCTGCGGCCGACCAAGAATGGAAAAGTGGTGGCGTGGCCGGATGAACTATGACCGGGGCGCGGACACTCTTGTCCGCGGGGCATCAGGCATGCCTTTGAAAAACGCGGACAAGAGCGAACCACGGGTCACGACCCCTTCGGAGCCTCCACCCGTGACCACAAGCACTCGCGCCTTCGGCGCGACTGGCGATCGGTCAGTCCAAAAGTTCTGGGTAAGGGCAAGACTTGCGCCATCCCCGGAGCGCGGGCGCCCCCACCCGCAACAACCGCCGCCGGCATTGAGCCGGCAGGTCAACGGGACAGGCAAGTCTTGCCTTATTCCAAGACGAAACTCGCCGGCGCCAACTTGCCCAACGCGAAGGAGAATTGGCCCGCCTTCACCGGCAGCGGTTCGCCGGTTTTTTCACCGCGCAGGTTGACCGGTTGCGCCTTGGTGGCCTTGGATCCCGCCGGCAAGGTCACGGTGAGCGGGCCGCTTTCCGCCGTTTGGTTCCACACCCGCAGCAGGGTGCCTTGGTTGCCGTCGGGATCCTGGCCGAAGGCCGTCACCAGCACGCCGGTGCGGGAGAGCGTGACGCCGGCCTGTTCGGGGGCCAGGGTGCCGGCGGCGCCGGTGGCCACGCCGGCCAGCAGCGGGGTGCGCGCCTCCCATGACGGCACGATGAAGGCGTCCGGCTTGGACACCGGGAACAATGTCACGCGGCTGGCCAGGTCGCCCTCGATCCACAGGGGGAAATTGGTGTTCCACATGTTGTTGTACAGGTTGACGAACACGGTCGGCTGTTTGGGCAGGTAGTCGAAGGTGTATTTCCACAAGCCCGGCTCGCCGAAACTCATGAGCGGAGCGTCCACGGCGCAAAGGCCCAGGCCAAGGCCGGCTTGGGGGCCGGCTTGCGCGGTGACCGACACCCCGCTGTCCACGGCGCACAGATGGCGGTTGCCGCCGGGCAGCGGGTCCTTGGCCGGATCCATCGGGCCGCCCAGGCGGCCGATCACAAAGCGCGGATCCTGGACCGCCAGCGGGAAGGCCAGCCAGCCGCCTTCGGCCACGGTGTCGGGCACTTTGCCGGCCATCTTCCAGCCGGCCTCGACGGTCGGCGCGCCGGCGGCGAAGGTGAACGACACGGCGACGCTTCGCGCCAGACCCAGGGTGTCGCCGGCGGCCAGTTCAAGGGTGTCGCCGCGCGCGTCGTGGCGCAAGGTGGCGGTCCAGTTGGCCGGGGTCTTGATCGCATGGGGAATGGTTTGCGGCTGGTTGGGTTTGATCGTGCCCCAGGCCGCATTGTTCATCGTGCAATAGCGGTTGTAGTAGTCCCAGGTCTGCTCCTGGTTGAAGGTCTCGTGCAAAAATTGGCCCAAGGCATACGGACTGGCGGCATCCACCCATTCGCGGCCGGTGGCTTTTTCAACCAGCGAGGCGATGCCGCCGCGCTTGAGGTCGGGCTTGATTTTGAAAAAGGCGGTTTCAATCACCGCGTCGCCGCAGGGTGCCGCCGCGCCGGCCGCAAAGGCCGCCGACAGCGGGTAGGTTTTGTAGCCGCCGGCCGGCACTTCCTTGGCATCCAGGAACAGTCCCGGTTTGCCGGGCACTTCCACCCTGCCCGAGCGCGGCCAGGGCAGGGCATTGAAGATGGCGACGCGGTCGCCGGCCACCTTCACGGCTTGCGCCAGATGGTCCAGCCGTTTGTGCGATTCTTCCGCCACGATGTCGGCCGCCTTGCAGGCGTAGGCGCGCTTGTCGTTGAGGGCGGCCTCGAACTTGGCGTAGAAGCCGTTGGCGCGGGCCTTGCGGAAGGCCTCGCCGTAGAGGTAGCGCTCGGTGCCGCGGTTGGAGCCGTTGTCGGACCAGAAGCCCCAGCCAGGGGTGTTGGGGCCGAAGGTGTGCTCGCCGTAAAGCATGCTGTTTTCATAGGCCTCGGCCAAGCGCGGGGCCAGGCCCGGTTCCGGCGCGCCCCAAACGGCCAGGCAAGTGTCGAGTGTTTCCAGGGCCGGTTCCAAGGGGCGCAAGTTGCGGGCCAGGGCGGCCTCGGCCGGCATCGAGGCGATGCCGTGAATCCACGGGTCGACCATGTCGCCCTTCACGACGGGCAGTTCCGGCTTCTCCTTGGCGATGGCTTGGGCGAAATCGTCCATCGAGCCGAAATGCAGTTTGACGCCGGGCATGTGGGCCACCTCCGCCCGCACACGGGCCACCTCCGCCGGCGAGGGCGGGCCTTCGTTGTCGTGGGTCATCACCACCGCGAGGTAATTTTTCGCCGGCCAGTCCTTGGGCGGGGTCGGGGTCGAGCCGTAGGCCGGCGTGTAGTTGCACAGGATGCGCGAGCCATCGGGCCCTTGCCACCAGAACAGGTGCGGCACCAGGATGCCGCGGTTGGAATAGTTGCAGCCGATCTGCAGGAAATCAACGCCGGCGTGGTGCAACAGGGTGGGCATGATCCAGGCATGGCCCGGCACATCGGTCATCTTGCCCGAGCGCGGCAGGGGTTGGCCGTAGCGGCGCGCGACTTCCGACGCGAAGCCCAGGCTGCGCACCAGGTCTTCGGCATCCATCGAGTCGGTGTGCAACGACACCGGCATGGCATGGACGAGAAAGGAGCCCTGGCGCAGGCCGTCCTCCACCTTGGCCTTGCGGGCCGGATCCTGCAACGGGCCCAGGATGTTGCGGGCCATCGGCCAGCCGGCGATGGTCCACTTGAAGCGCTCCTCCGGCGGCTTGGCCTTGTCGGCTTCCATCAGACGGATGGCGTTGTCCATCATGGGCACGCGGTATTTGGTGTTCACCGCCTCGGCCGAGGCGGTGTAGCCCAGGTCGCAGTGGGTCATGAAGATGACCCAGATGTCGGTCACCTTGGGCGCGGTCTGTCCGGGGGCCAGGTTCGACGGCACGGGGGGCACGGGCACCGGCGAACGCGGCCATTCCTGGGCGAAGGCGGGGGTGGTGAGAAGGGCGGTTGCGGCGAGAAGCAGAAGGTTTTTCATGTCGGTAAAAATCCCATCCATCCCCTTCCTCTTTCAAGTTGGGGCGCAAGTTTTAAGGGCTGAGTTGCAATACCGCACATCCTAGCGCTATTTCCTTCGATTGTTGCATGGCCTTTCGGGGCTCGTGCGCTCGGATCGGCTTCAGGGCTTTGCTGCCTTGTGATTTCCCCTGTCCTGTGATTTCCCCCCTACCGATCCGTCACCTGCCGCAACTCCGCGGCTTCGGGAATGTCGGGCATCGCCGCGCGGCGGTCTTCCGGCACGGACCGCCGCGCCTTGGCGGCGGCGGTACGCACCTGTGCCCACGCGCGGACGCCCCCGGGCCAATTTTCGTGTTACCGTGGGCGACCCATCGCATCCAAGGCGAATTCCCTCCGCCCATGTAATGTCATTGCCATTTTGCCGTCCCTGTCGGCACCTTTCCCCGCTTGCCCACCCCCGCATGAAACCCCTTCTCCCCACCGCCCTTGCCCTGTCTCTGGCCGCCTGCGCCGCCACTCCGGCCGGCCCCGGCCCCGCCGCCGAAGTCAACCCCTTCATCGGCGCCATCACGACTTCGGCCATCCGCCACACCCACAGCCAGGGCAAGACCTTCCCTGGCGCGGCCACGCCCTACGGCCTGGTCCAGCTCAGCCCCGACTCCATCAGCGAGGGAGACAACGGTTCGGGCTACAACTTCGAGCACACGACCCTCATGGGCTTCAGCTTCACGCACATGAGCGGCGTCGGCTGGTACGGCGACCTGGGCAATTTCCTGGTCATGCCGACCACCGGTCCGCTCAAGACCTCCTACGGTGAGACCAACAAGCCGGGCAGCGGCTACCTCTCGCGCAAGGCAGACGAGGTGGCCAAGGCCGGGTACTACGCCGTGACCCTGGCCGATTACGGCGTGCGCGCCGAACTCACCGCCGCGCCGCGCGCGGGAATGTTGCGCTTCATCTTCCCCAAAAGCGACCAATCGCGCATCCAGGTGGACCTGGCCCGCCGCGTCGGCGGCACCGCGGTCGTCGAGAGCGTGAAGGTCGTCGGCGACCGCGCCATCGAAGGCCGCATGCGCTGCACCCCCGAGGGCGGCGGCTGGGGCAACGGCAGCGGGCAGCCGAACTACACCGTGTATTTCCACGCCGAATTCAGCAAGCCCATCACCGACTGCGGCGTGTGGGAGGTGGAAATCCCCGATGGCGCCCGGCGCAAGCACCAGGAGCACGACGGCGCCTTCCTCAAAGCGATGGAAGCGGCCAAGGTGCTGCCGGGCTGCCGCGAGAAGGAAGGCAAGCACATCGGCTTCTACACCCAGTTTGCCACGGCGGACAAGGAGCAGGTGCTGATGAAATCCGGCATCTCCTTCACCAGCCTGGAAGGCGCCCGCAAGAACCTGGCGCACGACATCCCCGGCTGGGATTTCGACGCCGTGCGCGCCGCCGCCACGGCAAAGTGGAACCGCGAACTCTCGCGCATCACGGTTGAAGGCGGCACCCCCGCCCAGCGCACGGCCTTCGCCACCGCGATGTACCACGCGATGATCGACCCGCGCGCCTTCGCCGATGTGGACGGCGCCTATCCCGGCGGCGACGCCAACCGCACGGCGCAAAAGAGCGAGAAGTACACCCGCCGTACCGTGTTCAGCGGCTGGGATGTGTACCGCAGCGATTATCCCCTGATGACCCTCATCGCCCCGCAGGTGGTCGGCGACATGATCGACTCGCTGACGGACCTGTCACACGAATCGGGCAAGGGCTACCTGGAGCGGTGGGAATTCCTCAACGCCTACTCCGGCTGCATGAACGGCAACCCGGCCGTGGCCTGCATTGCGGACGCCTATGCCAAAGGCCTGCGCAATTTCGACGTGGACAAGGCCTACGCCGCCGCCAAGGCGACCTGCGAGAAGATCGGCAACGGCGACAAGGGATTCAGTCCAGGCCAGCTTTCCGACACCACTGAATATTGCCTGCACGATTGGTGCCTGTCCCGCATGGCCGAAGGTCTGGGGAAACAGGAAGACGCAGCCCGCTTCCTCAAACGCAGCCGCGGTTGGCGCAACTTGTACGACCCGAAGACCAACTGGCTCCAGGGCGGCTGCGTCGAAGCGAACCCCGGCCAACAGGGCTGGTTCGTGCCGCACGATGTGCCGGGACTCATCGCGCAGGTGGGCGGCAAGGACAAGTTCGTCGCGCGGCTGGAGGACTTCTTCGCGAAGACGCCGGACCTCACCCGCTGGAACGATTTCTACAACCACTCCAACGAGCCGGTGCATTTCATCCCCTTCCTGTTCAACCGGGCCGGCGCGCCGTGGCTGACGCAGAAATGGGTGCGCTTCATCAGCGAGAAGGCCTATGGCGACGGCCCCTACGGCCTGTGCGGCGACGACGACGTGGGGCAGATGTCGGCCTGGTACATCCTGGCCTGCTGCGGCATCCACCAGGAGTGCCCGGGCGACACCCGCTACGAACTGTTCACGCCCTTGTTCGACAAGGTGACCCTGCGCATCGATCCGGTCTATGGCAAGGACAAGGTGTTCACCATTGTGTCCCACGGCAACGGACCGGGGCCGCGCTACATCCAGTCCGCCACCTTGAACGGCAAACCGTTCAACCGTTGCTGGCTCGACCACAAGGAGATCGTCGCCGGCGGCACGTTGGAGCTGGAGCTTGGCGCGGAGCCCAACAAGGCGTGGGGTTTGGGGGAGTGATTGCACGGAGG
>CAZKVP010000053.1:0-20436 GCA_964556215.1 uncultured Phycisphaeraceae bacterium | reverse complement strand
AAAAAACATGCCAATTCCGTCCAAAGACACGCGTGAACTTCTCGCCCTCAAGGCCAAATACCAAGCCAAGCTCCTGAGCAAGGATGAGAAAGATTATTTCCCGCTTCAGTACCTTTCCCGAAAATTTCGTCGGGAGCCAGATGACTTTCTGGAACAGGTCGCCATTGGCAACAATGACTATGGCATTGACGCCTACCACATCGACCGTGATGCCAAGAATCTCTATCTCTACCAATTCAAGTGGTCGGAGAATCTCAGTTTGTTCAGGGAATCACTAGATCGGCTTGCGTCAGAGGGCATTCAGCGCATCTTCGCGCCCAACACACTCCCGACGGATGCCGCGCAGAACATGGTTTTGGTCCGGTTACGCCATGAGTTGGAAGAGGCGCGCGACATGATCAACAAGGTGTATGTTCACTTTGTTTTCAAGGGAGATGCCGAAAAGGCGGACAAAAGCGATGGGCTTGCGAGTCGCAAGGAGACGCTGGAGGGTAAGGAACATCACATCAAGGAGTTTTTCGGAAGCCGTGAGGTTCACTTCGCGATTCAGTTCCTGAGTGATCGCGGCGGCCCCGGTGCCCTGAAAAAAGTGGGCGGTGATTTTCTGATTCGCATGCAAAGCCAAGGTGAGGTGGATGCGCCCGATGGCGTCAGGATGCATATCGGATTTGTTCCGTTGATTGACCTTCTTGGAATCAAGAAGCAAATGGGATTCAAATTTTTTGAGCGGAATATCCGCGCGGGTTTGGGTGGTGACACTGCTCCCAACAAAAAAATCAAGGGCGCGCTCCGGCAGATTTTGGTTAAAAAAGAAGTCGAGCCGGAAGTTTTCACGCTCCATCACAATGGTGTGACTTTGGCGGCTGAGAAAATCGTGTTTGACGCCGATGGGCACGCGATTTTGTCTTCGCCACGCCTGCTCAATGGGGCGCAGACGTTGACGACATTCGATCGGTTCATGGAAGAGAATGATGCGCCTGGGACCAAAGATGCCGGCCGGCTGGCCCGGCTGCGTGTTTTTGCAAAAATTGTGCAGGCGCCGCTCGACAGCCAGGTGGTTGTGAGCGTGACGATTGCCAACAATCAACAAAATCCCGTAGACCCTTGGAATCTTCGTGCGAATGACCAGATTCAGTGCGATTTGGCCGATGGTTTTCGGGAGATTGGCCTTCTCTATGAAAGGCAGGAAAAGGCTTTTTCAAATCATCAGCAAGAAGAATTGGACGAGATGGGGATTGCGGACGCGAAAGCCGTGATCAAAATAAAAGCCTTGGCCCAGGCTTTGTTGGCCATTCATGGGGATGTTCCCAACATGTCGCGGCTGAGGGAGGTGTTTGAATCTGAAAAAACCTATGCCGATACATTCAAGCCGCAGTACGCGGGGTTGGATCGCAAGCGCATGGATAAAATCGTTCTGGCCTACAAAATTGGTATGCGACGCGGGGCGGTGATCCAGCACTTGGTGGAGGAGTCTGCCGCCCCTCAGTGGATTCAGCCTGCGCTCAGGCGTTCCTGGAACTTGGTATGGGTGCTCATGATCCAAGGATTTCTGAACGCGGAGAATATCGGCGAACTCTGCACGGAATTCGGGAGCGATTCCGGCATGACGCTTTCTCGGGATTTTTCCAGCCTCGTTCGGAGTGTCGCAAAATCCAATGCCTTGCCGATCCTCAAGGATGTGTTTGCCGGCCATAAGGAACAGATTGCCAATGGGCAGTTGGAGTTTGTGCGATCGAAGGAAACCTATCGTGCTTGCATGGCAGTGGCGCGGGAGCGGTTTGGGTGGGAGAAGAAAGGGGTATGATTCCGGTCATTTCCATCACCGCTTTTCAACATTGATAAGGACTTCCGAATGGCAAAAACTCGTTCTGCAAAGGCTTCGGTTTTACGCGAGAAAAAGTACTCAGTCAAGGCAACCATGACGGCTCTGGAGTTACACAAAAACACAGGTGGCGCACTACATGTTGATGTGAACTCTGGGGGTAAAAAACTTGGCACATTGGAACTTGGTCAAGGTTCTCTGTGTTGGATCCCATCGGGCAACAGTGTGAATGTGCACCGTCTTTCGTGGGAGCAGTTTGCGGCACTGATGGAAGGTCGGTGATTTTCAAAAAGCATTCAGTCTTTCACCCTATTCGCTATGCCACGACAAACAACTACATCATCGAAATCCGTCTGGCACTTCACCACCCTCCGTGCCGACCTGTTCAAAGAACTCGGCGAAGATCCCAGGGACAAGACTTGGAAATGGGCCGTCCAATTTCTGGATGACGCCGGCCTTGATCATGGGCGCAAGTGGAAGGGTTTTCTTGAGTCCATCCATAGGCCGCATGTCATCACGCCGGCAGCCGTCCGCCGTTCCATTGAGGCGACAGTTTGGCGCGTAATCCGCTTGCATAGCTATGGCGGTGGCGGCGATCTGTCTCAGCAAACATACGACGCATCCAAGTCTAGGCTTCCCTATATGATCGAATTATCGTCCGATATGTCTGCGCCGCCATGGGAGCATGACTTTGGAGTGTCAGATCAACACCTTGCTACGGCCCGTCTTTTTTGGAAGCCGGACAACAAGCATGCATTTTTAGAAGATCTTGTTATGTCTTCGGATTCACAAGAGCACATTTGGAATCCCAAATCAAACCATGAGGCCTTGGTTGTCCGTCGACGCGACGGCAAGAAAATGGAGTGGTTAGAAATTCAAAAATTGGGCGAGGTAATCTTTGATGATTTATGTGGTGTCATGTGCCCGTTTTTGTGTGATCTTGTGCATGTGGTGGGGTTCTTGCAGCCGGACTTCCAAGAGGGGCAAGAATTGGTTTGTTTTTCTTTGAACTTTGGAGAAGACGGGCAGGATCACATAGAAGAAGATGATGTGGATATTCAAGAATTCCGCAGGAAAGGCGGCGATGAAAATACTTGGTTGCGGTGGTGCGTTTTGGAAAACGAAAAGCACAACTAATCCTGCCACTCAAAACCGCCGCCCACCCGCGGCGGTTTTTCATCGCATGCTTTTTTAGCAGGCCCGTAAGCCCGCGTTCCCAGGCGTAAGCGCAACTACTTCTTCTCTTTCCTTACCCCCTTCTTCACCCCACCCGCAGCCACCCCTTGAGCCGTTTTTTTAACCCCCTCCACCTTCGGCGGGTTCATCCACCGTTCCCTGATTTTTTCATCACAAGACTTACCTTCGCAGGCCAACAACAGCCCGGTTTCCAGCAGCCCTTGTTCCGCATCGCGTTTGATCGCCTCAATCAGTCGCGGCCATGGCATGCATTCAAAAGGGCTTGTAGTTGGCATTTCTCCAGAAAGAAGAGGCAAATAAATATTGGCCAAAGCGCCCCATAGTTGCGTGAAATGGTTGGTTTCATTGAGGCTCCAAGGTGTTTGATCCCATGTGCCAATCAGCAACTCACGCATGCGGTCCAAGAGATAGATTTCCGGGGATGGAATTGGGCTGGGTTGGCTCCGCCAGTTTTTATATGCACGAAGCGCAATCTGGGAGAGCAAGGCATGGGTGTACAGTGTGCAACCCCATTTGGAATGGGCATCCTGACAAACGGTTTTATCGCGGATTTTTGTACACCAAGTTGCCAGATAAATGGCTTGCGTCGTCATTGGGGCGCTGGGATACAAGGCAAGAACGCCTTCGCTGCGTTGCCATGCACGAAAATGAATGATTTCACAGTATCCAATCAGTGGCGCCCACCATGCGGGACGGCCATGCAATTCGTCCCGTGACAGTTTGACTTGAATGACTTGAAAGCTATCGGGATGGGCGGCATCAACCACGTACAAAGGCCCTGGGGTGGTATCTGCGCCATCCAAGGGAATCTTTTCAAATGATTTTCGATTGCGTTTTTTGGGGGGCGCCAGAATATCGCCGGCCTGTGTTTGGGGCGGTAGTCGATGACTCAAGCTGTTCGATTGCCTGAAATAAAAAACAAAGATATTTGAATGAGGTGTGGTGGTAGACATGCCTGGCATCATGCCGGTAATGCAGGACAGTTTTGGTCCGCCTCAGCTCTTCACAACCACTGCGCCTCATCCCCCCAACCATTGACCCATGGCCGCAAATCCTCCGCATTGCGCAATTTTCCTTCCAGCAACCATGCCCCGGTCGTTTTGCCGCGCTTCTTTTCCTCTGTCAGCGAGAAGCCTTTGGGCAGCACGCATTCCCGGACGCGCAAGGCGGCGAAGCCGGTGAAGCGCACGCGGATTGGGCGCAAGGGGCCTTGGGTGACAAACACGCCCAGCACGCCTTCAAAATACTGCTTGGGGTCAAAGTCCAAGCGGCGGGTGAACAGATCGCCGGTAGGCGCAAGTTTCTGGATGCGGACCAGGCTGTAAACCTTCCATTCCCTGGCTTTCACATCGCGGGCCACCAAGTACCACGCACCGTGGACATGGCGCAGGTGGTAGGGGTCAATGGCGACCGTATAGGCGTCATCGTGTTTGTTGCGGTAATCCAAGTGCAAGCGGGTGCCGGTCAGAATGGCTTCAATCAAAGGGGCCAACCAGACATCGCCCCGGGCGGGCAAGGGCGAAGTGATCACATCCGCGCAGGCCAAGGCAGATTTTGTGCGTTGTGATTGCGTGGGGGACAGAAACGCAGCCAAGCGATCGACCAAAGCATCTAATTGCGCGGCCATACCGCCGTTGTCATTGGCGCTTTGAGATGAAGCCAGCAAACCACGCAAGGCGGCGGCGGAAACAGCCAGCGCTTGCGCTTCTTGGGGTGTGAAATGAAGTTGGCTAGGCAGAGCGGGGGCAGCGCTGGTTAGGCGATAGCCGCCTTTGGCTTTGTCGTGGATAACTGGAATACCGTGGTCATCGCGCAGTTCAGTGATGTAACGGCGGATGGAGCGCGGCTCGACTTTCAACTCTTGCGCCAGCTTTGCTCCTGAAATGCCTGAATCCTCGCGCAGCAGGCGCAAAAGTTGGCCAAATTTGGCAGGCAGGGCAGAGGGTTTGGTGAAAGAGAGGCTCATGTAATCACATCCCCAGCAACCGCACCACTTCATCCAGATCCTTGTCGCCGCGGCCGGACAGGTTCATGATGATGACCTGGTCCTTGGGCAGCGAGCGCGCCAGTTTGACGGTTTCAGCCAGGGCGTGGCTGGATTCGATGGCGGGCAGAATGCCTTCGTGGCGGGCCAGGAGTTGGAAGGCTTCCAAGGCTTCGCTGTCGCTGGCGCTGGTGTAGCGCACACGGCCGGAATCGTGCCAATAGGCGTGCTCGGGGCCCACGCTGGGGTAATCCAAGCCGGCGGAAATGGAGTGGACCGGGGCGGTTTGGCCGTCGTCGGTTTGCAAGACATAGGACTTCATGCCGTGCAGCACGCCGGGCTTGCCGCCAAAACAGAAGCGGGCGGCGTGGTCGCCGAGTTTCGTGCCGCGCCCGCCGGCTTCCACGCCGTGGATTTTGACCGCGCTGTCGTTGATGAAGGGGTAGAACAAGCCGCCGGCGTTGGAGCCACCGCCCACGCAGGCCACCAGATGGTCGGGCAAGCGGCCGGTTTTTTCCAGAATTTGCGCCCTGGCTTCGGTGCCGATCACGCTTTGGAAATTGCGCACGATCATGGGGAAGGGGTGCGGCCCGGCCACCGTGCCGATGATGTAATGGGTGGTGGCGCTGGAACCCATCCAGTCGCGCAAGGCGGCATTGAGGGCGTCGCTGAGGGTCTTGTTGCCGTCGTCCACGCCCACCACAGTGGCCCCCAGCAACTGCATGCGCAGCACATTGGGGCGCTGGCGGCGCATGTCTTCGGTGCCCATGTACACCACGCACTCCAATCCCAGGCGGGCGCAGGCGGTGGCGGTGGCCACGCCGTGCTGGCCGGCGCCGGTTTCGGCGATGACGCGCTTTTTGCCCATGCGTTTGGTGAGCAGGGCCTGGCCCAGGGCGTTGTTGATCTTGTGGGCGCCGGTGTGGCACAAATCTTCGCGCTTCAAATAAATCTGCGCCCCGCCGAGGAAATCACTCAGGCGGTCGGCATGCAGGAGCGGGGTTTCGCGGCCCACAAAGTCGCGCAGCAGCCGCTGGTATTCGCGGTCGAATTCCGGATCGGCCAAAGCCGAAGCGTAGGCGGTTGCCAATTCTTCCACCGCGCAACGCAGCGTTTCGGGGATGAAGGCGCCGCCGAAATCGCCGAAGTAGCCGCGCTGATCGGGCATGGCGGGGGAGGCGGAAGCACTGGACGGGCGGGAGGAATCGCAGGTGGACATTATTTTTTGAGCCGGGTGGCGCAGATGCTTTTGAGTTTCTGGATGTGGTCGCGGAATTCTCCCCCAAACAGGGGATCCGCGCCACCGGCATAGTCGCGTATTTTGGCAAACAGCGGGTTGGCGGCCTTGTAGTTCTGCCGGTTGAGTTCCAGGCAGGCTTCTTGGTAATCCTCCTGCATCAATCCGGCCACTTTGGCCGTGATCACCTGGTAGTCATGGCTGTCCCCGGGATCCTTGAATTTCAGGTTGTTGCAGCGCAAGGTGGCGCGGTAGGCACGGTAAGCCTCGAACCAGGCGTCTTTTTGCATCGGCTTGTCGGTGGTGTAAAGGGCGTGCCCGCGGCTGAGGTTGGCCTCATACAAGGCGTCGTCGGGCACCGCAAAGGCAGCGGGCGGCGCTTGGACGACGGTCAGGATCCGGGCATCGCCCCAGAGTTCAGAGGCGATGCCGGCGGCGGCGGGCGCATCCTGTTTGTCCTTGGCGGCATCCACCACGATCATGGCCACGATCAACGCGGAGAAAATGCCCACCACGATGCCGGCCCACAGTTTGATCCCGCTTTTTTTGGCTTCGCCGGAAGATGGGGCCGCCGGCAACGGTTCGGCGGGCGTACCCACCGGTGTCGCCACCACGCGGAAAATCGTCAGGCCGCCGACCTGCACATCCATCTCGCCGGTGATGACGCGCGGCTTGGTGGTGACTTTTTTCCCGCCAAGCAGGGTGCCGTTGGGGGAATGGTTGACCAAAACCCAGGCGCCGTCCGGCTGGGGCACCAGTTCGCCATGCTTGCGCGAGACCTGCGGCAGGTCGATCACCAGCGGGTTGTCCACCTCGCGGCCGAAGGACAGCGGGGCGGATGTGGCCAGCAGGCGCTGACCGTTGCGGGAACCGGCGGTGATGTGGATTTGGAGGGACATGGGCGGGGCGGCGTTTTTGCCGGATTAAAAGAACGACGTTTTGCTGGCCATGAATGAAATGAAGAACGGCACCAACACCAGCGCCATGATCGCCATCAAAATCAGCATGGTGGGGACCAGGATGCGCACGCCGGCCGAAGCAGCCAGTTTTTCGGCCCGCACCGAGCGGTGCATGCGGATCATGCCGGCCTGGGTCTTGAGGATGGCGGCCAAAGGGGTGCCCAGTTGCTCGGCTTGGTTGATGGCGCCCACCACCGAGCGCAATGTTTCAAGCGGAATGCGCTCGGCCAGGTTGGCCAGCGCCGTTGCGCGGGTGGCGCCGAATCGCATTTCGGCCAGCACGATGCGCAATTCCTGGTTGAGGTCGTCTTCGGGATCGTCGCGCACCAGCGTCTCGATGGCTTCGGTGAAGGCCGAGCCGGCGGCGATGACCAGCGCGACCAGGTCAAGGGTATAGGGCAGTTGTTTGCCGATTTTCATGGTGCGCGCGCCGGCCGCCGAAGAGAGCGCCGCCAGCGGCACGTAAAAACCGATGCAACTGAAGAACGGCAGGGTGAACAGCAGGCTGGTGCCGCCCAAAAAAAGGCAATCAAACAGGCCCGCGGCCACAGCGGAAAAAACCACCGAGAGCAGGCAGATCGCCACATACTGGTCCACCGAGTAACCGGCCGGGTTGCCCGCCGCGTTGAGGTCGCGGCGCACGCGCGCCCGAAGGTCGGCCCAGTTGACGCGCATGGCAATCATCAGCAGCAGACTCATGACCGGGGCCATCAGCGGGTTCTCGAACAAGGTGGCATGGTCCAGCCCCACGGCCTGCGCGATGCGCCGGTGCACCGGCGGTTCGGCCGTGACCGGAAAGCGGAAAATGGCGTAGAACGGCACAAACACGCCGGCGAAGACGGCGGCGGACGTGATGGTGGCGAAGATGAGGAGGGGCGTGGACATGGTCAAATGTCGATCTGCATGATTTTGTGGATCCACCAGCGGGCGACCAGCACGGCGCCGGCGACACCGACCAAGGTGAGTTTGCCCGGCCCCGAGTCGAACAAAAGGTTGGTCTGGGCCGGGGCGATCAGCATCAGGATGACGAGGATCGCCACCGGCATGAAGGTGAGCATGGTGGCCTGCGCGCGCGACTGGCTGGTGACGGCGTCGAGTTTGCCTTCAAGCCGCTGGATTTCGCGCACCGCCTCGCAGATGCGGTCCATGGATTCGCCCGAGTCGCCGCCGCGGATGCGGTGCATCTCGATGGCCGTGAAGGTCAGGCGGTAAAGCGGGCTGCCGATGCGGTTGGCGGCGTTGCGCATGGCCTGGTTGAGGTCCATGCCCATTTCATACTCGCGCAGAATCTGCCCGAATTCCTGCTGCATGGGGCCGCGCGAGTTTTTCACCAGAAGCTGCATGGCCTGCACCAGGTTGAGGCCGGCCCTGACACCCGAGGACAGCGAAGTCAGGCCGTCGGGCAACTGGATGTTCAACTGCGTCAGGCGTTTCTTGATCAGGTACTTCATGCACCAGCCGGGTGCCAGCATGGCGGTGGCCCCGGCCACGACGGCGCCCAAAACACCAAAATTCGCGCCGGCCAGCATCGCCGCCAGGGCGGCACCGGACAGGGTGAGCGCCAGGGCCGTGCGCGGTTTGATGGCCATCAGCAAATCCTGGCGCAGCACCCGGTCGAAACGGTCTTCCTGCCGGCGGATCCAAGCCACGGCCGGCCGCCGACCATAGTGGATCATCACGAAAGCCGCCAGGAAAGTGACGATGGAGGCCGCAATGCCCATGGGCAGGGGTGAGGGGCGCGACGCCCCCCGGACGGCGGGCTGGCCCTGTGCGTCCATATCCGCATCCGCATTCTCCGCCGAAGGGAAGGGTGTTTCCGCGGCCGATGTTTCAGGCTGGAAAACCCGCTTGTCGGAGGCATCGTTGGAGACTGCGGGGGGGGCCTTGGCTGTTTCGTTTTTTGGGGCCGGCGGGGTTGCCGGCTGCCGGTTGGTTTCGGGTTGGGGTGCCGGCACCGGTGTTGCGGGATTGTCGTCCAAATTGAAAATGTCGGCCTGCGCGGGGAGTGTGCAGGCCAAGGCCAGGATGCAGGCGGCGGGGAATAAACGCATGGCGGGGCGCGGCGCGGCGGGAGGGGGCAGGCGGCGGGGCTTACAGGAAGACATCCACATCCAGCACTTTCTTGTCGATCAGGTGTTCGACAAACGAAGGCACATAACCGGTATGGCGCAGCCTGGGCTGGTCCAGGTCACGCAGGGTGAAAATGTCTTCCAGGCGGATTTCGCCGCTGACGGGATCGATCGCGGTGAGTTCCGAGATGTGGGTGATGCGGCGCCGGCCGCCGGGGGCGCGCGAGACCTGCACCACCAGGTGCACGGCGGAGACGATCTGCTCGCGGATGGCGCGGATGGGCATGTCCACGGCCATCATCACCAGGGCCTCCAGCCGCTTCATGCAGTCCACCGGAGTGTTGGAATGGATGGTGGCCAGCGAGCCGTCGTGGCCGGTGTTCATGGCCTGCAGCATGTCCAGCGCTTCGGCGGCGCGCACTTCGCCGATGATGATGCGGTCCGGGCGCATGCGCAGCGCGTTCTTGACCAGGTCGCGGATGGAATAGGCGCCCTTGCCTTCGACATTGGCCGGCCGGCCTTCGAGGCGCACCACGTGGGGCTGGGGCAGGCGCAATTCGGCGGATTCCTCGATGGTCACGATGCGTTCGCCCAAATCGGCGTAGCCGCCCAGGATGTTGAGCAGGGTGGTTTTCCCCGAACCCGTGCCGCCGGAAATCAGGATGTTGCGCCGCCCGCAGACGCAGGCGCGCAAAAAGGCCGCGCCTTGGGCCGAGACGGAGCCGCGGTCCACCAGGTCGTCCATGGTGAAGGGCACCCAACCGAATTTGCGGACGGTCAGGCAGGGGCCGACCAGCGACAGGGGTGAAATCACCACGTTGACGCGCGAGCCGTCGGGCAGGCGGGCGTCCACCAGCGGGGTGGAGGTGTCCACGCGCCGGCCCACCGGGGTCAAAATGCGCTCGATCACCGACAGCAGCACATCGTCGGAAAAGAAGGTGCGGCTGGTGGCCTCGATGCGGCCGTTTTTTTCGATGTAAATATGGTCCTTGCCCACCACCATGATTTCCGAGACGGAGGGCATTTCCAAAAGGTCGGTGAGCGGCCCCAAGCCGAACAGGATGTCCTGGATGTCCTTGACCACCGTGCGCTGCACCACATAGCGCTGCAACGCCGGGGCGATGGCCGGCAATTCCTGGTCGAGCAAAGCGGGGAAGGCCTCTTCGGCGGCAACCAGATCTTCATGCACGCTGGTGGGGTCGAACAAAAGGGGCATCATCCCGACCAGGTCGGTCACCAGGGCGGCCACCCCCTGTTCCTGCGCGGCGTCAAGCAGGCGGGCGTCGGCGGACTTGTAGTCGGTCTGCACGCGGCCCTCGCACTGGCGCACCACTTCGGCCAGCACCAGGCGCAGCAGGTGGTGCCCCAGCGTGTGCAGCAGCAGGTCGGCCGGCAACGCCGCGACTTTGGCCTGCACGATCAGGGACAGATGGCGCAGCACCTCGTCCACGAAGTGGGCGTCGTTTTTGTTCACCGCGCCGGTGATGCGCAGGTTCATGCGGTCGAGCAATTCGGCATGCACCTGGGCTTCCAGCGCCATCAGGCGGGCGTGCAGTTGCGCCGCCATGTCCTGCCGGGCGCCGTGGGTGCCGCCCAGGACGCCGTTTTTGTCGCGCGAAATGAGCACGATGGAATACTGGCCCACCTGCACCTCGTCGCCGAAATCCAGTTTGGCCGGCTTGCCGGGGGTCACCTCGCGCCCGGCCACGCGGGTGCCGGCCTGGCCCATGGTCTCGGCGAAAAGCTGGTTGCCCTTGCGCACGATGCGGCAGTGGTGCTTGGCCACAAAGGCGCTCTTGAGCACCACGGCATTGTCGGCTTCGCGGCCGATGGTGATCGGATCCCTGTCGGTGGACAAGGTGGCGCGGGTGTTGGTGGCGTGGTCGAGGATCCAGAGTTCCATTACTTGTTGGCCTGGTACGGCGAAATGTTGAGCAACCGGAACACTTCCGGATTCACCTGGGTGCTGTCGGGCACGGTGCCGTGCGAGCCGGTGTCCAGCGGGCTGCGCACCGTGGCCTCGAAAGGAACGCCGCCGGTGGCCTTTTGGATGTTTTTGATCTGCATAGCCTGTTCCGGCGTCAGTTTGATGTCGATTTTGATGGCGCCCACGCCGCCCTTGGGGGTCGCGTTGTTCTCGGCCACCACCGCTTCGCCCTTGGCGATGACATACACCTGTTCCATCAGGCCGATCATGCGCATGCCGGCGTGCCCGTTGGCGGCGGGAACCTGCACCTGCAAATCCACGTAACTGCCGGGTTCCAGCGAGGCCGGCGGATTGTCCACCTTGATGGCCACGGCGAGGAATCCCGGGGTGATGTTGTCCTGCTGGGATTTGGCATCCTTGTGGCCGACAAAGAGGTTGTAGGTCAGAAGGTTGCCGGGGGAGGCCGCGCGGGCCAGCAGCGTTTTGCCGTCGGTCTGGCCGGCCAGGGCATCCTGGGGCACCAATTCGCCCAGGGAATTCTTGAAGCGCAGGGGGATCAGCACCTTCTCCACCATTTTGCCGTTCAGCGGCCGGCCGGCCGCCGCCGGGGTCACGAACCGGTAGGCCACGAAGGTGTCTTCACGGTTTTTTTCCAGCAGCACCTTGGCGTAGACATTCACCAAAATGACAGCCAGCACGGACAGTCCCAAGCCGACGATCACCATGGTCGTGCCGTTGGTTTTTTGCGGGAGGGGGAGGGGGGCGGTGGACATGGGTGGGGCGGGAAGACAGGGGAAGGGGGGGCGGCGGTGGCCGCGTTTATTTGGGGGTGATTTCTTCAAGGATGGCGGCGCGATGCTTGATCCGCTGTCTTTCCTCGGCGCTTTTGGCGTAGGTATTGGCCCCGCTGAGGAAGCCGTTGGCCGACGCCCATTCCGAATGGTCCATCGCCTGTTTGCACTTGAGCATGTTGGTTTCAAACCGGCTGATGCGCAGGCGTTCGGCGGTCGTTTCCGCATCGCCGGTGCCGGGGTGGGCCTTGATGTAGTCGGTCAGTTTGAGGTAAGCCGGAACGGCGGCGGCATATTCCTCGCGGTTGAACATGTCCTCGGCGGCTTGGCGCAATTTCAACTCCCCCTGCAGTTCCTTGATGCGTTCAAACCCGGCGGCAATGTCGGCGTCCTCGGGCAGGTCGGCCTGCGCGGCTTTGAGCGCCAGGTCGGCCTTGAGGTATTCGCCGGCCTTGATCAGGGTGGCGGCTTCGAGTATTTTGATTTTCCCGCGGCACAGCGTGACTTTTTCGCGCGCAGCCTTGGCGACCGACTTGTCCGCGACGGTGTCGGCCACCTTTTCATAGGCGGTTTGGGCGGCGGCCAGGTCGCCGCTGTCGAACAGGGCTTCAGCCTCGGCCACCGATTTTTTGTCCCGCAACTGCCGCGCCGCCAGCTGGCCGAGTTGGATCAATTCGGCGTCTTTGGGCGCCAATGCCAAGCCTTGCGACACCGATTTTTCAACCGCTTCCCAGTCGCCTGCAGCGGCGGCCTGGTTGCCCTGTTCAAGGAGTTGCGCCGCCCGATAAACCGGCATTTTGTCCTTGTCGGCAAACTCCGGGTCAAGGGCCAAAATGGCGTTGAGCAGGCTGATTTTTTCCGCCGGGGTTTGGGCCGCGCGGTAAGCGGCTTTGATCACATTCAATTTGACACCGTTTTGAACATCCAAAAGCAGTTGGGGAACGCGCGGATCCACGCCTTCGCCACGCATCTTGATTTCGTCTTCGAGCATGTTCTGGGCGGTGCGCGAATCGCCCGACTTGACGGCGGCATTCGCCTTGTCCAGCAGCCGCTGGGTGGCCAATTCCCTGCCGGACAGGCTGCATTGCGCCCGCAGGGCCGTGATTTGGGCGGTTTCTTCGGGCAGCAGGCCGGCTCGCTTGAGCCATTTGGTGCATTTGTCCATGCACTCGCGGGTTTTGTCGGCGTCGAGCAACTGCTGCATTTCGGCGATGGCATCGGCCACGTCTTTGCGCGGGCCCAATTCATTGCGCAGGGTTGCGGCCACTTCGGTCTGCAGGGGCTGCACGATCTTCAGCCCGTGGACCGGATATCCGGCATCGGCCTCCAGTTGTTTGGCTTTCCGCTCAAAGTCGGCCAGCGCGGCGTCCGCCTTGGCATAATCCTTCTGGCCGAACGCCAGACGGAAGCGGCTTTTGGCCGCGCCGGCATCGGCGAATTTGCGCGAGGTGGTGCCCGGTCTCCTGGCATGGGTGCCGCCATCCTGCATGCTCTCAAAAATGGCAAGGGCCGATGCCGCATCGCCCGCCTGCCAAGCGGCTTCGCCCTGGTTCATCAGCGCCAATGCCCGGGCGCGGTCGGCGGATGCGGGATCCGGCTTGGCGTTTTCCTTGGCCCACAGGGCGCCAATGGCCGCCAGCAGCACAAGGACCCCGACCGAAGCGGCCACCAGCGGCCACGTTTTGCGTTGGGGGATGCGCGCGGTGGCACCGGCGGGCGAGGTGGGCACCACCGGTCCCTGCTGGGCCAGCCACGGCGGGGGCGCACCCTCGGTGTGGGCGGAGGGCGCCGGGGTGGCCACGATGGTGCGGATGGCATTGAGCAGGTCGTCGGCCGAGCCGATGCGGCGCAGGGGATCCTTGTCCATCAGGCGTTCGACCAGTTCAAGCATCGCCGGCGACAGCGCCGGGTTGAGTTGCGCCAGCGGAACGGGCTTGATTTTGGGATTGGTGTGCCATTTGACCCAGCGCATGGCCTGGTTGCGCTGGTCGCGCAAAATGGCCTTGAAGGCCTCCTCATACTGCGCGCGGCCGGCCAGCATTTCATAGGCGATCATGCCCAGGGCATACAGGTCGCTGGCCGCCGTGGCCGGCTGACCCTGCAGCACCTCGGGGGCCAGGTAGCGCACGGTGCCCTGATCCATCAACTGGCTGGAATTGGCGGCCACCGACAGGCCGAAATCCGCCAGCCGCAGGCCGCCGGACCGGGGCATCAGGATGTTGGCCGGTTTCAGGTCGCGGTGCAGGATGCCCGCGCCGTGCAGTGATGCCAGCCCCTTGGCCGCGCCGGCCAGAATGCCCATGGCTTGGCGCTCTTCCATCGGCGCCGGATTGGCTTCAAAAATCTGCTCCAAGCTCGGCCCATCCACATATTCGGTGATGAGCAAGACGCCGCGCGGGTCGCTCACCACATCCATCAGTTGCACCAGCATGGCCGGATCCGCGGCGGCGGCGCGCTTGTGGATGCCGGCTTCGGCCAAAGCGCGGGCGCGGTAGGTGTCGGCCTCTTCGCCGGGGGCCAGCAGGATTTGCTTGATGGCCACATGCCGGTTGAGCAATGCGTCATGCGCCTTGAACACGGCCGAGGTGCCGCCCGACCCGATCAGTTCCACCACGGTGTAGTGCTGCACCCGGTCACCCGGGGCCAAGGTCAGGCCGACGACGCCTTGCGGCAGATGGGATAAAGGTTCGGGCATGGCGTGAAGTCAGAAAAGAGGCCGATGGAGACGGATGCAGGAATCGTAACAATTGGCGGCGCAAAGGCAATAGAAAATAGGGTCAAACATGAATTTAACGGGCGGACCAAGCCATGCCTTGGATCCATATCGGGGCATGGGGTGAAAGGTGGGTCCAAGGCAGGCGCACCAGCAGCAGTTGTTCCGCAGCGGCAAGCAAGGCCCCCAGTGCCAATGGCAGGCAAAAAGGCACCATGTGGACGGAAGGCACTTCCGGGCGCCGAATGGCCGCCGCTTGGATGAAAATCAGGCCGCAATTGCGCAAAAAACCGCGCCATTGCCCGTTGCGGAACAGCACCACCATGCTGGTGACCACCCCGAACAGCAGGCCGTAGACCACCATGGCCATCACCCCTTCCCACGAGGCGAAAAGCGCGCCCATGGCCCCCAGAAATTTGGCGTCGCCCATCCCCAGGCCAAACAGGAAATGCAGCACCATGCAGGGCACGAACCCCGCCAACAGGCCCAAACACGCGTGCGTGAGCCCTTCCCATGCCCCCGGCAAACCGCCACCGCCTTTGGCGCAAAAAAAACCGGCCACGCTCCAAAAAGCGAGGCCGGCCAAAGCGAAGGCGTAGGTGTGGCGGTTGTAGACTTTGCCGGTTTTAAGGTCGGTGACCGCGGCGATGGCACCCAAGGCCACGATCAGAGAGGTTGCAACCAGGGACGACCAGTGCGGCATGGGGGAGTCAAAGGGGTGCGGATCCGGTCCAAGCGGGAGCGGCGGGAGAGACGCGCCGTCGCGCCGCGCTTAGAAGGGGTCCGTGCCGGTGTCGGTGCTGGAGTTGCCCGAGATGGATTCCCATTGCTCCTTGAGCCAGGGCACGATCTTGTCCTTGAAGTAGAGCAAAACGGCCAGGATGGGCAGCACGATGGCGGCGATGATCAACACTTTTTCAATGCCTTCGGCACCTTGTTCATCCTGGTGGATGTGCTTGAGCGTGGATTTGAGGCTGGCGTGGAAGTTTTTCATGGCAGTTCCTGGGGAGGGGGAAAAGAAGGGAAGTTCTTGGGGGAGAAACGCGGCCGATCCGGGTTTTATTGCAGGGCGCATTCTTTTTGCCGAAAAATCCCGAAGGAAGCGGGATATCACGGAATCGGCAGCGCATTGAGCGTGGACACCATGCCGTAATGGGCCAGAAGTATGCGCACACCGACGAAAACGAACACCATCAGGGGAATGCCCACCGCCGCCAGCAGCAGCACGGTTTCAAGGGCGCTGGCGCCGCGCCGGCGTTTGTCCGCGGCTTTTTTCGGGAAGGGGCGGGATGCCTGCATGATGGACCTTTAGGAGAAAATGGGCGCGGTCAGGGCCGTCACCTTGGCCGCCAAAGGCGGGCTGAGGTGGCCGGCCAGGGTGGAACGCTCGCCGGTGGGCTTCAATTGCACGGATTTGGTGCCTTTTTCATCCAGCACCGTTTCCAGCCTGAAAATGTCGCGCAGTTTGTAATAGCCGTTTTCACCCAAGGGCAGCACCTCGGCGATCTGGGTGAGCACGCGACGGCCGCCCATCTGGCGCTGCACGTTGACCACCACGTCGATGGCCGAAGACACCTGGCTGCGCAGCGCCTGCAGGGGCAGTTCCACTGAACTCATCAGGGCCATCGTTTCCAGCCGGTTGAGCGCGTCAAAGGCGCTGTTGGCATGCAGGGTGCCCATCGAGCCGCCGTGGCCGGAGGTCATGGCCTGGATCATTTCCAACGCCTCGCCGCCGCGCACTTCGCCGATGATGATGCGGTCCGGGCGCAAACGCAGGGAGGATTTGAACAGTTCACGGATGCCCACCGCGCCGTTGCCGAAGCGGTCGGGCGCCTTGGCCTCCAGCGAGATCACGTGCTGCTGCTGGAGCTGGAGTTCGGCCGAGTCCTCGATCACCACGATGCGCTGGCCGTGGGGGATGAAGCCGGAAAGGCAGTTGAGCAGCGAGGTTTTTCCCGAGGAGGTGCCGCCGGCCACCAGCAGGTTCTGCTCGGCCTGCACCGCGATCTGCAGATATTCGCAAGCCTCCGCCGAGATGGAGCCGATGTGCACCAGCCAATCCATGTCCAGCATGGTCTTGGTGAATTTGCGGATGGTGGTGGCCATGCCGAAGCGGGCGCACGGCCGCTTGGCCACATGCACGCGCGAGCCGTCGGGCAGGCGGGCGTCCACCAGAATGGTGTCGTCATACAAGCTCTTGCCGGTGAATTGCAGCACATTGTTGATGGCCGCCTCGTAAGCTTCGACGTCGGCGAAGCGCGCCTCGGTTTTGATGATCTTGCCGCCCTTTTCGATGTAGATGTCGTTGTGGGCGTTGATCATCACTTCGGCCACCGACGGGTCGTCAAGCCATTGTTTGACCGGCGCCAGGTAGTGGGCGACCGTGCGCTCGAAGATGGCTGGGGAGGGAATGGCGGACATGAAAGGCTGGCAAAAAAGGGATTTCAACGGATCGGCGGGGCCGTCCACATGGGGCGGCAAAATGCCGGCAGTCGCCATGATATTCCATAAATCCGGAAAAAAACATGAAATGCCGGCACGGCGGCGTTTATTTTCCCTTGCATTCGGGCCAATGCCCGGATTAGACTGCCGTCCCGCCCGCCGTTCATCATTTCCAACCCCGCCCGCCAAGGAGTCTTTTATGCCGCGCCTCGCCCCCTGGGTCTGCCTGAGTGTTCTGGGACTTTCCGCATTCGCCTTCTCGCCGCCGGCCCTGTGCGCCGATGCCCCCGCCGCCGACAAAGCCGCCCCGGCCCCAAAAGGCGTGTTCTCGCTGGACCGCATCCACAAGGAATTGTGCCGCGACATCAAACTCGACCGCGACCAGGCGCGCACCCTGCGCAAAATGCGCGAGGATGACGGCGACAAGTACCGGGCTTTCACCAAAGCCCACAAGGCCGAGTTCAGGGCTTTTGAAAAAAGCGAGGACCTTTGGAAAAAAGAAAACAAGGCTGCCATCGAAGAAGCCAAAAAAGCGGTGCACTCGGCCCGCAAGGGCGGCGAGGCCGACGCCATCTCCCAAGCCGAGGCCGCCTACAAAAAACTGCTGGATTCGCGCCCCCGGCTGCCGGCCGCCCTTGAACGCGAAACCTTCACCCCCGAACAGGTCATTCCCACGGTCAAAGCCCTGATGCACGAAGACCAGATGAAGGAATTCGAGATCAACATCAAGGCCCTCAAGCGCCTGCAGGAAAAAGCCGAAACCGAGAAAAAATAAGGCCGACCGCGGGCGCCGCCCGGCATCCGCGCCATCCCATTGCCCCTTTTTCCCTCCCGCATGGACGCCTCCCCCGGCCACATCCTGATCGTGGACGACACCGAGATCAACCGCAAGGTGCTCGGGCGGCTCATGTCCAGTCACGGCCACACCTTCGACACCGCCGAAAACGGGGCACAGGCGCTGGAGAAAATGCGCCAGCGCGCCTACGACGTGGTGGTGCTGGACGTGGTGATGCCGGTGATGGACGGTTATGAAACCCTCCAGCACATCAAGCGCGACGAGGCGCTGCGCCACATTCCCGTCATCATGGTGACGGCGGTGGACGAGATGGATTCCGTGGTGCGCTGCATCACCCTGGGCGCGGCCGATTACCTGCCCAAGCCCTTCAACGCCTCGCTGCTCAACGCGCGCATCAACTCCTCGCTGGCCGCCAAGCGCCTGCGCGATTTGGAACTGGAATACCTCGAGCAGGTCGGCTATGTGACGGAAGCCGCCGCCAAAATCGAAACCGACCAGTTCAAGGAAGAGATGCTCGATCCCGTGGCGGCCAGGCCGGACGCCCTGGGCCGGCTGGCCAAGGTCTTCCAGCGCATGGCCCGCGAGGTGCATGCGCGCGAACAGCGCCTCAAGCAGCAGCTCGAGCAGCTCAAATGCGACATCGAAGACCACCTGCAGGCCGTCAACGACACCCCCTCGGCCTATGTGCCCATGGACCGGCGCCATGCCTTGGCACGCCGGGGCACCCTGCCGGACCGGGCCAGCGGCGCGGCCCTGTTCGCCGACATTTCCGGCTTCACCGCCCTGACCGAATCGCTGGCGCATGAAATGGGCTTCCAGCGCGGCGCCGAGGAAATCACCCGCCAGTTGAACCGCATCTACGACACCCTGATCATGGATGTCCACGTGTTTGGCGGCAGCGTGATCACCTTCGGCGGGGATGCCATCACCTGCTGGTTCGACGACCAAAGCGCGACGGATGGCGCCCCGTCGGCGCCGGCCCGCGCCAGCGCCGTCGCCGACGCCATGCAAAAGGCCATGCGCGCCTTCGGGGCGATCAAGACCCCGGCCGGCCAGACTTTGTCGCTTGGCCTCAAGGTGGCCGTGGCCCACGGGCCGGTGCGCCGTTTCCTGGTGGGGGATCCCGCCATCCAAAACCAGGACATCCTGGCCGGCTGGTTGCTGGACGAGCTCTCTGAAGCCGAACAGCAGGCCAAGCGCGGCGAAGTGCTGTTCTCCGAGCGCATGGTGGCCGCGCTGGCCGGCTCGCTGACGGTGGAGGAATGGCGTGTTTCCCCGACCACCGGCCGGCGCTTTGCCGTGGTCGGGCAGTTGGACACTCTGGTGGCGCACACCCCCTGGTCCGTGCTGGCGCCCATCGCCAACGAGGTGGCCAAGCCCTGGCTGCTGCCGGCCGTTTACGACAAGGTGCTGCATGGCGAGAGCGAATTCCTCTCCGAATTGCGCCCGGCCGCCGCCCTCTTGGTGCAGTTTTCCGGCATCCATTACGACGAGGACGACCGCGCCGGCGAAAAACTCGACGCCTTCACCCGCTTCGCGCAGGAGGTGGCCGGCCGCCATGACGGGGCGGTGGAGCAGATTTCCATCGGCGACAAAGGCAGTTCGCTGTGCATCATTTTCGGCGCGCCCACCGCCCACCCGGACGACGCCGCCCGCGCGGTCAAAACGGCCTGGCAATTGCGCAACCTGCCGCCCGAGTTGACCTTCATCCGCAACCTGCACATGGGCATCGCCCACGGCCCGATGCGGGCCGGCGCCTATGGCAGCGTCGCCCGGCGGGCCTACGGCGTGATCGGCGACCCCATCAACCTGGCCGCCCGCCTGATGACCGCCAACCAGGCCGACAACCAGTGCAACATCCTGTGCGATGCCAACGTCCAGCAATTGGCCCAGGGCGCCGCCGAGTTTGAGGCTCTCGACCCCATCCGCGTCAAGGGCAAAGCCGCGCCGGTGGCCCTGTACCGCCCGGTCGCCCTCAAGGGCGGCGTCAACCTGATCGACCAGCTGCCGGTCACCTTGCAACTCACGCTCAAAGTGGCCAGTTTGCTTGGCGAAACATTTGCGGTGGACCTGCTGCAGAATGTGTATCCGGTGACGGCCGAACAGGCCAACCTGCCCGACCATCTGCGCCGCCTGGCGGAACTGCACCTCTTGCGCCTGGATGAAAACGCCCCGGGTGGCCCGGTGTGCCATTTCCCCGATTCGGCCGTGCGCGAAGCCGCCTACAGCCTGATGCTGTTCGCCCAGCGCCGCCAGTTGCACCGCGTGGCCGCCGAATGGCTGGAAGCCCATCCGCCCGCCATCCCCGGCGCCGCCCACCACGGCGCCCTGGCCCACCATTGGACGGGTGCCGAAGATCAGGCCAAAGCCATCGGCCATCTTGAAAAAGCCGGCGCCCTGGCCCGCCAAAA
Source organism: uncultured Phycisphaeraceae bacterium (assembly GCA_964556215.1). Lineage (GTDB taxonomy): Bacteria > Planctomycetota > Phycisphaerae > Phycisphaerales > Phycisphaeraceae > CANIYR01. The sequence continues at coordinate 88 of CAZKVP010000053.1, read as the reverse complement.
AGGCGCCCTGGCCGAGGCGCAGGCCTATCTCAAAGAATCCCTGGCGCTGGAAGAAAAAGTGAAGTCGGCGCGGGAAGGGTGAGGGGGC
>CAZKVP010000052.1:0-21077 GCA_964556215.1 uncultured Phycisphaeraceae bacterium | reverse complement strand
TACGACACCTCCGACCTGTTGTTCTTCGAACCGCTCACGCTGGAGGACACCCTCAACCTGATCGAGCGCCTCAACGGCCAGCCGCTGACCCAAGCCGGGGGGCTGGTCCATGGCGTGATCGTGCAGTTTGGCGGCCAGACCCCGCTCAACCTGGCCCACGGCCTGCAGGCCGCCGGCGTGCCGATCATCGGCACCTCGGTGGCCTCCATCGACATTTCCGAGGACCGCAAGCTGTTCGCCGAACTGTGCAAGACCCTGGACATCCGCCAGCCGGAAAACGGCATCGCCCTGACCGTGGACGAAGCGGTGGTGATTGCCAACCGCATCGGCTACCCGGTCTTGGTGCGCCCTTCCTTCGTCTTGGGCGGGCGTGCCATGGAGACCGTGTACGACGACGATTCGCTGCGCCACTACATGGTCAAGGCCATGGGGGCCTCCGACCTGGAAGGCCAGCCGGTGCTGATCGACAAGTTCCTCGACCAGGCCACCGAATCCGATGTGGATGTGATCGCCGACTACGACAACACCACTCCCGGCGGGGCGCCGGGTGCCGACCCGCGCGCCCTGGTGGCCGGGGTGATGGAGCACATCGAGGAGGCCGGCATCCACTCCGGCGACTCGGCCTGCTCGCTGCCCCCCTATTCGCTGCCACCGAAAATCATCGATGAACTCAAGGCCAAGAGCCGGGCCCTGGCCAAGGCGCTCAAGGTGCGCGGCCTGATGAACGTGCAGTGGGCGATCAAGGACGGCGATGTCTACATCATCGAGGTGAACCCGCGTGCCAGCCGCACCGTGCCCTTCGTGGGCAAGGCCACCGGCGTGTCGTGGGCCCGCCTGGCCGCCAAGGTGATGATGGGCAGGCAGCTGGTTGACCTGGGGCAGACCGCCGAAGTCCACCCCAAACATGTCTCGGTCAAGGAATCGGTGTTCCCCTTCAGCAAGTTCCCGGGCGTCGACGTCATCCTGGGCCCGGAAATGCGCTCGACCGGCGAAGTGATGGGCGCAGACCCCGACTTTGCCATCGCCTTCGCCAAGGCGCAAATGGCCGCCAACCAGCCGCTGCCGGCCGGCGGCAAGGTGTTCATCTCGGTGCGCGCATCCGACAAGGGCGGCATCGCGGCGGTGGCCAAAAACTTCATCGCGGCCGGCTTTGAAATCATCAGCACCGGCGGCACCCATGCCATCTTGACGGAAGCCGGCATCCAAGCCGAGCGGGTCATGAAACTGTCCGAAGGCCGCCCCAATGCCGGCGACCTGATCAAGAACAAAGCCATCACCCTGATCATCAACACCCCCACCAAAAAAGGCGCCGGCACCGACGAAGGCAAGCTGCGCGCCATGGCCACCCGCTACAACATCCCCATGATCACCACCCTGACCGCCGCCCGCGCGGCCGGCCGCGCGGTGGTGGCGATCAAACAAAGCGGTTGGCAGGTGGCCGCCCTGCAGGACCACTTCCCCGCCTTGGCGCGCAAACGCTGATGCTTACAAAAACAAAACAATAATCTCCAATCCAAAGACCGGGATTTTTGTTTTGTTTTGGTGTATCCCAAGCCGTAACATGCAACTGGATCGGCGGACGATGCCGCCCGTCCCGTTGGACAGTTGTTGTTTCACCCCCCGTTTCACCCTCTTGCCTCACGAAGCCCACCATGCCCCCTTGGCCCCAACCAGCCGCTTGGACACGACATCGCGCCGGCATGCGAAGCAAAAACGGGTTCTCGTTGGTTGAAATATTGGTGGTGGTGGTGATCGCGGCCCTGCTGGCGGGCATCACCGCGGCCGTCTACGCGCGCATGCGGGTCTCGGCGCAACGGCAGGCCACCATGGCCGCCATGGGCTTCCTCTATGACGCCAACCTGCGCTACCAGCAGATGGTGCCGGTGGCCCTGCTGGACACGGACAGCGCCAAATACTTCATCGACTTCAACAACAACGGCGTCAAGGACGGCACCGACCGCGCCATGACGGGGATGGAGTATTTCATTTTCCGCACTTGGGACAACCCGGATTGCCAAGCGCAACTCAATTTGATGCCGCAAAACATGCTGGTGACCGAACGGACCGCCACCGTCAAAATCCTGGACGCCGCCAACGGCCTGGTCAGGAGCGGGTACACACTCAGGACGGTGGTGGATCCGTGGGGCGCCGAACTCAAGTACCGCAGCCTGTCGAATGCCACCCGCATCAATGCCAACGCCTCGATTGGCGAGCAGGATCCGGCCATTCCCTATCTTGATTACGCCTTTTTTTCGTCGGCCGGCCCAGACGGCCTCTGGGGCACCCTGACCGCACATGACGACCAACAGCCTGATGCGTCTGCCAAAGACAATCTCTACTCCTTCACCGCGCACCAATGAGACACCCGCTTTCCAACCCGGGTTTTCGGGGAAACATGGCCTTTTCATTGGTCGAACTTCTCGTGGTCCTGCTCATCGTCGCCTTGGTCATGACCGTGGCTTCGCCGGGACTTGGCCGCATGCTCGGCTCCAACCGGCAGGCGCAGATGCGCGGCGAAGTGCTGGCCGCCATGCAGGCCAATGTGGTGATGCTCAATACTTACCGCAAGCCGGACGCCGACAGTGGCGAACCGCGCCTGGCCGGTGTCACCTACGGCGGCACGGCGGTTTTTTTCGACAGGGACCGCAGGCTCATCCGTTTTTCCAACAACAACCAGATGGCCGAGGACACCTCCAAAAACAGCAACGATCCCCTGCGCCACCTTGAGCGCCAGACTTTCGTCCAAAACGGATCCACTTGGAACAAAAAAGCCTTCGACTTCCTCCTGCCCTTTGAACCGGTCCGCATCGCCAGCGGGGTGGGCATTGCCGGCGTGGTGCGCGACGACCACGGGACGCCGAACGACCCCAGCGATGACACGATCAGACTGCTGCCGATGCCTTTTGCCATCTGCTGCGGCTCCGACACCTACGGGCTGCCCATCGCGCCCTCCATCTTTGCCGACCTTGACGGCGACGGCGCCTATGAACAGGTCGCCACGGCCAATCCCGCCGTCATCGTGTACCTCGACGACGATGTCACCCGCGCAGGCTTTGATCCGGAGAACCTGTCAAGCCTGCAAGGCGCCACCGCACAGGACAAGGTGAACACCCTGATCTTCAAATGCAAAGGCCAACTGGTGGAACTCTCGATCCAAAACGGCTCGGAAATGGACACTTACTAGGGAAAAACGCCATGAACAACCGCAGTGCCGCCGCGTTTAATCTCATCGAAGTCCTGGTGGCCATGGCCATCTTCGCCATCGGCTTTGCCATGGTGGCCGGCATTGTGCCGGCCGGGCACATCCTCAACCGCCGCACCGAAGACGACGTGATGGCCATCGTGGCGGCAAAAAACGCGGTGGCGGTGATCGAAAGCAAGAAAATCTACGAACCGGCATGGGAATACTTCTACATGCACGACCAGATCAACGAGGGAGCCTATCCCAACGGCACGATGTCGGCACCCGGCACGCAGGCGGATTTCCAGGCATCGGCCCGCGGCGGCGAAGCGAAAAGTTTGGAGGGGACCATGCTCGGGTACCGCACGGCCGGCGGCGCCGCCTACGACAACCGGCCAAACGACGGCGACACCATGTTCGACTTCGAGGACCTGGCCACCTACCAATCCGGTTCCGGCGCAACCGACGGATTTCCGGCGGGGGCCTACATCGGCTACACCGACAACAACGGCGCCGCCATGTCGGGCATCATGTGCCGCGGCTGGTACTACGCAAGCAACGGATTTTGCGCCGCCCTCGACACCAACAATGACGGGGGCTGGTTCAGTGCCAGCAGCAGCAGCCCATCGGGGAACTTTGGGACGCCCAACACCGCCAACCCGGGAACCCCCAACTCGGACGTCAACAATTTCACCTACGCGGACTGCACCGACCTTCCGCTTGGGCGCATCCATTCCTTCCACAACCGCGTGGGTTATTCCGACCTCTTCCCCAGCGAAGACATCACCTATCCCACCTACGTCACCACCCTTGCCAACCGGGATTACCTGAGTTCCGTCGTGGTGGCGGACATGAATGCCAACGCCCAGAACAGGCGCTGGGTGGCGGCCGTGGCGGTGATGCGCCGCCACACCGGCGACACTTGGCCGGAACGGGGCACCAATCCCGCCCTTGGCGGTTGTTCCAACGGCCGCCCGGGAACCAACTGGCCGCGACTGGTGACGCCCAACAACCCCAGCCTGATGGCCTCCATTGAGGGCAACAACCACCCCAACACCGGCTGGCCGGTCCAATGGGGTTATTGGAACACCTATTGCGTCAGCGGCAACGACACCGACCCCAGCATCCCCGGTCTCTACAACCTGCCGGCCATCGTCTATGACTGGTCCAAAAACCTGGTCGAGGTGGCCTACCCGCCGTGCTGGACGCCGGGCGCCTACACCCCCTTCGTGGATGCCTCGGTGGACCGGCGCATGAAGGCTGGCGACAAATTCATCGCGCGCGAGGGCGGCACCATATTCACCGTGCTTTCCACCCGTGATGTGGGCAGCAACCTGAGTGTGCAGGTGCTGGAGGTCTATCCGCCGTTGCGCACCACCCTGCTCGGGCCCAACAGCGACCCCAACTGGCGCCTGCGCGAATGCTATTTCTCCCCGTGCCCGGCCCAGGGCGGACCCAGTCCTCTGGTCAGGATTGAAACCGTCTCCGCCACGCGCGGATTCACCACCAACCCCAACCACTGAGCGCCAAAAAACCGAAAGTCGCACCATGCCGCATCCAACCCGCCATCCTGTCCGCCCCAGTTGCGCGCGTGCCGTGCCTGCGGCGCGCGGCGCGCCACCCCTGCGGGCGGGCATGACCCTGGTGGAACTGATGGTCGCCCTGCTGGTGTCCACCATCATGGCCATTTTGGCCTACCAGCTTTTCGACACCACCCGCCTGTCCGCCCGCGCCGGCATCAGCCGCTCCACCGTCATCCAGGAGGTGTACGTGGCCGAGACCCGCCTGCGCATGGACTTCGCCTCGATGCTGGGCCCCCTCAGGACCGCCGATTCGCCGGGGGGGGCCATCCTTGTCATTCCCGGCCTTAGAAACGGCCTGATGCCAAAGCCCGGCAACCCGGCCGGCGTGCCCGTCACCAAACTGCGCAGCGACCAGATCGTGTTTTTCTACGACGCCAAACACGGCGGGCTCATCCGTGATTCCGGCACCGGCCTTGAACAAAAAAGCCTGACCCGCACCGGGGTGAAATCCACCCAGACCAAAATCTGGATGGGCCATGTGCAGCGGGCCAACGGCGAATCCGACTTTGCCCCGGATTGGACGGTGGGGCGGTCGTCAACCCTGCTGATCGATCCGGATAGCACCGTGGTCAACACGCCCGTCGCGCTGGAAACCACGGCCGCCCTGCCGCCCACCGATCCGCGCGCGCCCCTTTCCCCCCTGAATCCGGTGAGCCAGACCAGCGATGTGGCCGGCTTTGGCCTTGAGGAAATCTCCAACTGGATGCGGGCCCCGGGCCGCACCAATGCGCAGATGGTGGCGGCTTTTGCGGTGACCCCCAACGACAGCCAGAATTACACCAACCTGCCCGTGGTGGTGACCCAGCCGCTCTCCGACGGGGTTTTTGACGCCGGCGACCTGTTCAGCAGCCACCGCATTTTCCTCTCCCACCGCAGCGAGTTCATCGTGCAGTACAGCGCCGACCAGGACGCCGACGGCCTGGTGGACACCACCGGCGCCACCCCCTACGCCGGCACCATCAAATGGTTCCCGCAGGATGCCGACATCTACAACTTCGCCAGTCCCAACCACGCCGCAGCCATGAAGCCGGTGGTGTTCTATCCCCAGGATGACCAAGTGCGGGTGATCCACCTGGGTTATTACCAGGGCGCGGACACCGCGAAATACCGGCTCAACAGCCGCGGGCACCGCACCCCCTATCCGCGCGTGGGATCCTCCGAATTCGGCGATGCCCTGCCGAGCCTGGCCGCCTACAACGCGGCCATGGCCGCCTACGGAGCCCACCACAACGGATGGCAACCTTCGGCGGCCTTCCCACCGGCCCAAAGCCAGTGGCCGCAGCTCATCCGCATCCGCTACCGCCTGCATGACCCGCGCGGGGAGATTTATTCCTTCAACGAGGAATTTCCCTTCAACCAGCGCGATGACGATGGCGACGGCGTGGTGGACAACGCATCTGAGGCGCGCTGCTGCGGCATCTGGGTTGAACATATTTTCGCCATTCCGTATCCGCGGACAAACTAGGAGCAGCCATGCCAAACCAACCCCATCCGCGCCGGGGCGCCTTCGTCCTCATCCTCGTGCTGGTGATGATCCTGCTCATCACCGTTTTGGCCGTCACCTACCTGCGTGTCATGCGCATGCGCACCCTGAACATCAGCCGCAGCGGCGGCAACATTGATTTGGTGGTGGACTCGGTGCTGAACCAGGCGTTGGATGCCATCGCCACCGACATGCCGGTCAAAAATTCAGGGCAGGAAAATTATGATTTCCCCTGGACCGATGCCAGTGCCACCCTGATGCCGGCCACCTTGTCCTATCCCACGCAGCAATCGGGACTGTTCACCAAAGGCAATCCGGCGCGCGATGACGCCTGGCTGGCGTCCTCCATGCCCGAAAGCGGCGTGTGGCCCCATTTGACCAACCTGTCCGGTTCCTTCCTGGATGTGACGACCTCCAACCTCACCAAGGTCCCGGTCAACCCCGTCACCCAATTGCGGGTGCCTTCCGACAAATTGTCCAACGCGCTTGAAAACGGCATCCCCTTTGGCGACCCGCGCTTGGTTGACGCCAATGGCGACGGCATCGGCGACAGCCTGTGGTTCTACCCCGCCCGCTCGCAGGTTGAAACCACCCGCTATGTGGCCGCAGTCTACATCGAGGATTTGTCGGCCAAACTCAACCTCAACACCGCCCTGCCGCTAAGAAATGCTGGACTCTACGGCAACCCGGCGCCAAGGGGCGCATCCCCGAGCGAGGTGGACTTGGCCGCCTTGGCCGGCATGTTCGGCGCTTCCGACGCGCAGTTGGCCACCGTCACCCAATACCGCTCTTTGGGCGACGCCACAGCCGCGCCGTGGAATGCCGGCAAACGCGCCAAATACTGGGGAACCCGGGCGAGCAAGGCGCAATTGACGGGTGAAATGCTGGCCACCGACACCGCCCGTTACGGCTTGGACGACGAGTTTGAACTGCGCTTTCACGGCGGCATCAACGACCGCCACACCACCGCGGCCACCTCCGGCCAGCAGGTGCCCGTCACCACCCCGGTGGAATCCGCCGTCAGCGGCCTGCCGGCCCTGCTGCGGGCCGCCAACACCACGTCCGTCACCGAATCCACCTGGGCGGAGGCCGGCTTTGCCTCCGCCAATCTGTTCCTGCGCAACAACCCGCGCAACTGGGTGACAACCCTCAGCGGGGAGGCCGCCCGCCAAACCGGCCTGGACACCACATTCCTGGCCGAAGAATTGCGCTACAACCTCAACATCCAAAACCCGGCCCACTTGGCCGCCACGGTGGGCGACACCCTCAACCTGAAATTTTTCCGCGGCCCCGACGGCTTGGATGGCACCGCCGATGATTACCCCATCCCCGCCGGTTTCGCCCGCTTTGTGCCGCTGGCCACCGAACGTCCCACGGCCATGTCGTACCAATGGCTGTGCAACCTGATTGACGCCCGCGATACCGACAACCTGGTGACGCGCATGGGCGATGCCTCCGGCGGCTGGTACGGCTTTGAGCCGCTGCCGCTGCTGTCCGAGGTTTACATGCAGCGCGCCTACCGCGAGGCCAGCGGCGTGACGGCCGTCGCCGGCGGCTACCTGATGCACTGCGACTCCCAGGGGCGCCAGGCCAGTTACGCCTTTGAACTGGCCAACCCCTACCACTTCCCCATCAAACTCACCAATGTCCGGCTGGCGGTGCAATTGCCGGCCGCCGCGCCGGTGGTGGCCGGCGGCCCCTATGCGATCTCCACCGACCTGCCCGCCGCCGCCTGGACCGACCGCGATGCCGACAATGATCCGGTGCTGCTGCCCGGACACCGTTTGATTTTGTGGCGCAACAGTTCCGGCGCGGATCCCAACTCCGACATCAGCGCCACGGTCAACGCCGCCGTCGCGTTGGATCCCTCCAAAGTGCACAAAATCACCTGCGGCATGCCGCTGATCGAAGTCGCCAACACCGGCAACGGCTTCATGCGGGTGGACCTTTTGTGCAGCAGCGCGGACAAAAACGGCGCCAATATCCAACTTGAACCCGGCGCCTATTCAACCCTCAGCGTGCCTTGGCTGGCCAAGAGTTTCAACGAAAAAACCGCCGATGCTTCGGTGTCCGGCCTGCCGGCCGGCAGCGTGCTTGGCACCCGCCAAGTGGACGGACGCGCCTTTGGAACCAACCTCAACCTGCTGCAGTGCCGCCCGGCCAGATGGCCCAACCTGACGATGCCGGATCTTTCCACCGCCACCAGCGGCACCGCCATCACCGGCGTTGCCCCCAATTTCGGCGACACCGACATCCGCTTCACCCGTGTGCGCGGCACCTACAGCGGCACGTTCAACAGCCTTGGCGCCACGACAAAAGTGGCCCTGCCCGCCGGCCGCGTGGACCTGGCCAACGACAAGTTTTATTTCAACCAGCAAGCCTTGGCCGGCAACCCCAAGGTGCCCGGAAACCAGCTCGAATCGCTGATGGATTTGATCCGCATCCCTGCCTTTGGCCCGCGCATGCTCTCGGCCGTGCACCGCGGCAACCTGACCTTGCAGAACAACAGCATCTATGTGGACACCACCCAGGCCTCGGCTCTGTTTGAAATGCTTGAGAACGGCACCAAGCCCTTGGCCAGCCTGTGCCTTTCACTTGATCCGGGAACCTCTGCCTACAGTTCTTCGGTCGCCTCCACCAGCCACAAAAACGTGCCTTACAGCTGGCTTTTGCCCTGCATCTATGACACCCTGAACCCCGCCGGCGACGGCGGACTGGATGTGGATGGCGACGGCACCAAAGACTGGTTCAGCCAAGGCGGCGCATTGGGCTTGGACGCCAACGCCAACGGCATTCTGGATTGGCCAAGCGAAGTAGAAATCAACAATTACCTGATCCCGGGGCGCCTCAACCTCAATACTGCGCCGGCCCACCTGCTGGCCGAAGCCCTGCCGATCACCGATGCCGCCCTGCGCCTGCAACTGGCCAATGCCATCGTCGCCCGGCGCAACGGCGCGCCGGCCGCCGGCACCCGCACCGCCACCGACCGCGGTTTGTCAAGCACCTTTGAAGTGCTGCAGGATGCGGCCATGCTGCCCAACTTCCCCGGCAAACCCACCACGGATGTCAACGGCGACGGCACCATCGACTACAAGGATGCCCGCCGCTTCGACCTTGGCGAAACCTTCGGCTTCCTGACGCAAACCGCCACCTGCCGCAGCGATGTCTTTGCCGTGCACATTCTGGTGCTGGGGTTCGACAGCAACGATTTCAGCACCGGAACCGTCGAACAACGGCGTGTTCTGGTGATCGTCAGCCGGGCCCCGTTGACCACCAACAGCAAAGGGCAATTGAAATATTGGTCGTATACTTACTGAAGTGATGCAGTACCCTGCGGTGAAGTTCCCGTTCCCCCTTTGAATGCTTGTTATGCGTTTGGGAACCTTGGCTTTGTACGGGTTTGTCACCTTTGGCATCGGCACCTGCGTGCTGGTGGCCAAGACCTGCGCCCGTGCGCCGGAATTGGCCGCCAAGACCGCCTCGCTGCCTTTGCCGGCCCCCTCCCTGAGAGGCGCCTTGCCGGTGCCCCCGGTGGATGACGACGCCGGCGCCCCCGTGAAGGAAGCCAACCCCATCCCCCCGCCCGCCACGCTGTCGGATGGGGAGGGATTGCACCAAGCCTGCACACAACTGGATGTGCTGTTGGAAGCCCCCCGATCCCCCGCCGACGACCAAGCCGAAACGGACCGGGCCTTTGAAAAATCACTGGTGAATTTCCGCCGGCAAATGGCCGATCAAAACACCCATGGCGCCCGCCGCACACTGGACGACCTGTTGGCCAGGGCGCCCTGCGCCTCGGCCAGCATGGTGCGCGCGTTGCGCAACGATCTTGAACGGTTGACGGCCCAGGACGGGCGGAGTCAGGTGCAGCGTCCCTGACGGAAAGACGGCTTTGGCTTACGCTATGCGCCCTTTCTCGCATCCCTCATTTAAAACCCCATGTCCACCCTCAACCTCGCCCTGATCGGCGGTGACGGCACCGGCCCCGAAGTCACCGTCCAAGCCGTCCGCGCCCTGAATGCCGTCGCGCCCAAATTCGGCATCACCGTCAAGACCACCGACTTTGATTACGGCGGCCGCTCCATCGCCCGCCAAGGCGTGCCGATCACCGACGAGCAGGTGGAAGAACTGCGCAAGTTTGACGCCATCTATTTGGGCGCCGTCGGCCTGCCCTCCATCGCCCCCGGCGTGCTCGAAAAAGGCCTGCTGCTGAAATTGCGCTTCGCCTTGGACCTCTACATCAACCTGCGCCCGGTCAACCTCTACCCCGGCGTGGAAACCCCGCTCAAGGACAAGACCGCCAAAGAAATCGACTTCGTCGTCGTGCGTGAAAACACCGAAGATTTGTACTCCGGCGCCGGCGGCATCCACCGCAAGGGCACCGAGTTTGAAGTCGCCACCCAAGAAATGATCGCCACCTCGCACGGCTGCGAGCGCGCCATTCGCTACGCCTTCGACCTGGCCGGCCGCCGCGAGCGCAAGCACCTGACCTTGGTCCACAAAACCAATGTGCTGACCTTCTGCGGTGATTTGTGGAAGCGCACCTTCGACCGCGTGGCCAAGGATTACCCCACGGTGCAGGTCGGCTACCACCATGTGGACGCCTGCTGCATGTACATGGCCACCCGCCCCGAACTCTACGATGTGATCGTGGTGCCCAACATGTTCGGCGACATCATCACCGACCTGGGCGCCGCCATTGCCGGCGGCATGGGCATCGCCGCCAGCGGCAATTTGAACCCCAACAAGGGCTTCACCGGCATGTTTGAGCCCATCCACGGCTCCAGCCCCGACATCGCCGGCCAAAACAAAGCCAACCCCCTGGCCGCCTGCGACGCCATGGGCATGCTCCTGTGCGAAACCGGCCGCAAGAACGGCGACGCCAACATGGTCAAAGCCGGCGAAGCGATCACCGCCGCCGTCAAGCGCGTGACGCCGAAATTCACCGGCAAAAAACTCGACCGCAGCGGCTACACCACCAGCGAAATCGGTGATTGGGTGGTGGCGGAAATCGGGAAATAAGCCCGGGAACGCGGCTCTCCAGGGCCGCAGAAAACCCACAAGCCTTAAAACCCCCCGCGCGCCGCAAACCGGCGCGCGGGGGTTTTCTTTCATAGCATGTGCGCCAATGCTTTCCCACCCCCCTTTCTTGCGCACCCCTCGCAGCTTGGCTTTGGCCTGCGGCCTGCTTGCGGTACTGCTCACCGTGGGAGCCTGCGACAACCAAACCCCAGACACCCAAACTTCAGGCAAATTAAAAGTCGTGGCCACCTTCAGCATTCTGGGCGACATGGTGCATCAAGTGGCGGGCCCCGACGCCGACCTGCTGGTGTTGGTCGGTCCCGATGCCGATGCCCATGCCTTTCAACCCGACCCGGCCGATGGCGCGATGCTGGCCGATGCCGATGTGTTGTTTGAAAACGGCTTGGGTTTTGAATGCTGGCTGGGCAATCTTTACAGCGCCAGCGGCAGCCATGCCCAACAGGTGGTGGTCAGCAAGGATATTACGCCGCGCTTTTTTAACGAGGAGGGTATTCAGGGCAAAAAACCGGATCCGCACGCTTGGCAAAGCGTGGCCAATGCCGAGTTGATGGTCAAGCAGATCATCGCGGCGCTGGTGCAGCGGGATCCGGCCCACGCCAAAAACTACACCCAGCGCGGTGAACGCTACCTGGCCCAACTGGCGGCCTTGGACCGGGCCATTTTGGCGCAAACGCAGGCATTACCCAAGGCGGACCGCCTGTTGGTGACTTCGCATGACGCACTGGGTTATTTCGCCGACGCCTATGATTTCAAGGTTGTTGGCAACGGGTTGGAATCAGCCACCACCGTGGCCGCTGATCCTTCCGCTGCCGACATGGCCCGCTTGGTGGCAGACATCCGAGCGCGCCACATCCCGGCCGTGTTCATCGAAAACATGACCAATGCCAAAGTGGTGCAACAAATCGGTCGCGAGGCCGGCGTCAAAATTGCGCCGCCGCTCTACACCGATGCCTTGGGCAAAGCCGGCACCCCGGGCGAGACCTACCTTGGCATGATGGCCCACAACGCCCGCGTGATCACCGAAAGTTTGCAACCATGAGCGCTGACACCGACTTGCCCCCCACCCTCCCACCGATGTTCCCCTACGGGCGGCGCAACCTTGCGCCCGTGCCGCCAGGCGAACCTGCGCTGGTGGCTGGCGATGTGTGGGTGCGCCATCCGGGCGCCTTTGAATGGGCGCTTCAAGGGGCCTCACTTGCCATTGCCGCCGGCGAACGGGTGGCACTGTGCGGCTCCAATGGCGCCGGCAAAAGCACGCTGCTGCAAGTGATGGCTGGGTTGCTCCGGCCCCAAGGCGGCAAAGTGACCGTCTTGGGTTTGCACCCCAAACGCGCCCGGCACCACATCGCCTATGTGCCGCAAGAAAACGCCGTGGCTTGGGATTTCCCAATGAATGTGCTGGAATTTGTCACCACGGGCCGCTACCTGTTTTTGGGATGGCTGCGCTGGCCCAAAGACCCGGAAAAAAACCGTGCCCGGCGCGCACTGGCACAGATGAATATTGAAGACTTGGCGCAGCGCCCCATCGCCGAACTCTCCGGCGGCCAGCGCCAGCGCGTGCTGCTCGCACGCGCACTCACGCAGGAGGCGCAACTGTATCTGCTCGATGAGCCCACTTCCGCCGCCGATGCCGTGTCGCGTGCGGCCATTCTCGGCGCGCTGGATGCCTTGTCAGCCGCCGGCCACACGGTGGTGGTGGCGACTCACGACCCCCTGTTTCCTGGCCGCCGCATTGAACTCAAAGGAGGCACCGTTGTTGGCACAAACACCCCTGCATTGGCTGACTGATCCTTGGCAGCACATTTTCATGGTGCATGCCTTGCTATCGGCCATCACCATCGGTGCCGCCTGTGCTTGGCTTGGCATTTATGCCGTGCACCGACGCATGTCCTTCGCCGGCGATGCACTGGCCCACGCCACTTTGCCCGGGCTGGCGGTGGCCTTCATGGGCGGATTTCCCCTCATGATCGGCGCGCTTGCCGCTGACTTGCTTGCCGCTCTGGGCATGACTTGGGCCGCCAAGCGCACGCGTGAAGATGCGGCCATCGGTGTGGTGTTCACCGGCATGTTCGCCCTGGGCGTGGTGCTGTTGGCGCAAACACGCTCTTATGCCGACCTGACTCATTTGTTGTTCGGCAATCTGTTGGCCATTTCATCCGAAGACTTGCGCTGGATCGCCACCCTGGCCGCCGGCATCATGCTGACATTGGCAGTGTTCCAAAAAGAATTGGCCCTGGTCTCCTGCGATCCGGGCCACGCACGGACCATCGGCCTCTCGCCACTCCTTATGCGCCTGTTGCTGTTGGTGTTGCTGGCCATGGCCGTGGTGGCCGGCTCGCGTGCAGTGGGTGTGGTGCTCACCAGTTCGCTTCTGATCGCACCCGCCGCCGCCGCCTTGCAGTGGTCCCGCCGGTTGCGGGTGGTGATTGCCTTGGCCATCGTCTTTTCCATCCTGAGTGCAGTGCTTGGCCTATACGGCTCGTACTACCTGCCGCACACGCCCGGCGGGGCGGCGGTGGTGGTGGCCAACACGGCGGTTTTCATCGGCGCTTCCCTGCTGGCGGGTCTGCGCGATATGCGCCGGCGCCGCGCGTACGCATTGCCGGCATCGGTCAGCAACAGGTCTGATGCAGCATCGGCAAAATAAAGAACAAAGTCAGGGCGCCGGCCAGCGACACCACCAACGAAAACAGCAGCAATTCACCAGTCGGCACCGGGATGGCGGATTTTTTCCTGGCCCAACGCCAACCCAAAATGAGCACTGCACCCACGCCGAAAACCGTGGCATTGACCGGCAGGGCCAGTTCCAACGCCCATTGTTTCCCAATGCAGTTGTACCAACCCTTGGACAGCGCAAAACCCGTCCAACCAAGGGAGATCAGGAAATAAAGCCAGCAGTACAGGGAGGACATGGGGAGAGCGTACAGGAGGAATGGCGAACCTTATGCCAGTTTGGTTTCGCGCGGAAAGTCGAACGCCAGCCGCGCGCGCACGCCGCCGATCAAATCGGTCACCCGTACCGAGCCCATCACCCCGGCGCCGTTGCTCAGTTCCACCGTGTCTTTGTGTTTCACCTCGTGGCGGACGGCCGGCTCGCCCATCGGTGTGAAGGTGAACACGACGGCCGCGTCGCCTTTGACTTCCACCATGTCCAAGGCGGCGATCACGCCGTAGGAATCGCTGAATTGGATCTGTTCGCCGACGCGGCGGGTAAGGGTGAGCATGGGTAGCCTTGAAAAAGGGGGAGGCGGGATGGTAGCCAAGACCCCACCGGAACGCCGGCATCTTTGCCAGCGTTCCGGCGTGCAAAGTTGACAACTCTATTAATTGATAGTTAAATATCATTTACTAATTATCTCTCGCCCAAGGTCCCGCTATGCCCCGCCCCACCCACCGCCTGCTCGCCGCCCTCGCTTTCACCCTGCCCTGCCTGCCGGCTTTGGCGGCCGATCCGGCTCCCGCACCGGCCGCACCGGTCGCCGGCGAAAAACTCGGTGATGTGGTGGTCAAAGCCCCGCTCGACCAGGCCCGCGAAGAGTTGGCGCCGGAACTCGGCGCCGACCTGCACACCTTCGGCCCCGACCAAATCGCCACCACCCCGATGGGCGAGGCCGCGCCCTTGTCGCAGCTCCTGCTGCTGGCACCAGGCGTGGTGCAGGACTCCTACGGCCAGGTGCATGTGCACGGCGACCACAACGGTCTGACCTACCGGGTCAACGGCGTGCTGCTGCCCGAAGGACTCAACGGTTTCGCCCAAGAGTTGGATTCGCGCATCATCGGCTCGGCCACCCTGATCACCGGCAGTTTGCCGGCACAATTCGGCTTTCGCACCGCCGGCATCGTGGATGTGCAGACCAAAACCGGCGCGCAGCTCGACGGCAACGAATTCTCCCTCTACGGCGGCAGCCATGAAACCGCCCAAGGCGGATGGAAAGTCGGCGGGCAGGCGGGCAAACTCGACTACTTCGCCGTCACCTCCTTCAGCCACAGCAACCTCGGGCTGGAAAACCCCACCGACCGCGCGGAAGCGGTCCACGATCGCACCAACCAGGAAAAGTTGTTCGCCTGCCTGTCGTGGAATCTCGATGAAACCAGCCGCATCAGCCTGATTGCGCACGCCTCCAACGCCGATTTTCAAATTCCCACGGTGCCGGACGCGGCCCCGGCCTATACCTTGGCCGGGCACGCCCCGATCAACTCGTCCGGCCTTGATGAAAACCAAAACGAGAAGAACAGCTACGGCGTGCTGTCGTACCAAAAGGTGGATGACGGCATCTCCTTTCTGGCCAGCGCCTACAGCCGCTACGGCCAACTGCATTTCACACCCGACACGAATAACGACCTGATCTTTCAGGGCGTCGCCACCGACAACAAAACGTGTTTTTTCACCAACGGGGCGCAAGTGGATTTGGCGCTGGACATGGGCAAAACCCACACCCTGCGCGCCGGCCTGATCGGTGCCTACACCGCCGAAAGCCAAAACACCGCCACCAGCGTGTTCACGGTGGATACCTTCGGCAACCAAACCTCCACCACACCAACGACGGTCAACGCCGACGACCGCAACTGGGCGTTGGAATCCGCCGCCTATGCGCAGGATGAATGGAAGTTGGCCGACAACCTGACCCTCAACTACGGACTGCGCTTCGACCTCTTCCGCGCCAATTTCGATTCCGAGAGCCAATTGAGCCCGCGCGTAAACCTGGTGTGGCAGGTGGATGAAGCCACCACCCTGCACGCCGGCTATGCGCGCTATTTCTCGCCGCCGCCGGCCCAGCGCGTCTCCAACCACACGCTGGCGCAATTCGCCGGCACCACCAACGAACCGGAAAACACCGGCAACGACCCGGTGCAGGTCGAGCGCTCGCATTATTTTGACCTGGGCGCCTCGCACAACTTCACCAAAGCTTGGCAGGTCAGTTTGGACGGCTATTACAAGCGGGCGCAGAATTTGAACGACCTGGGCCAATTCGGCAACGCCATCATCCTCAGCCCCTTCAGTTACCGGCGCGGCGAAGTGCTGGGCGCTGATCTGGGCACCGCCTACACCCACGACGGATTGTCCTTGTTTGGCAATCTGGCCTTGGTGCAGACCAGTGCCCGCGACATCAATTCGGCGCAATACCTGTTTGAAAACGCCGAACTGGCCTACATTCAAAGCCACGATGTGCACCTCGACCATGAAAGCACCTGGACCGGCTCGTCTGGCGCCTCCTACAAATGGGGCGACAATTTGGCCTATGCCGACTTCCTCTACGGCTCGGGCCTGCGCAAGGGCTTTGCCAACACCGAAACCGGCGATTCGCACGCCGTGGTCAACATGGGCTACCAGCGCCAATTCCATGTCGAGGGCCTGCATTCGCTGACCTTGCGCTTCGATGTGCTCAATGTGTTCGATCAGACCTACCAACTCCACGATGGCAGCGGCATCGGCGTCGGTGCGCCGCAATACGGCCAGCGGCGCAGTTTCCTCGGCGGGGTGACAGTGGCGTTTTGATGCGGCGGCCGTCATGGATGTTCATGATGTTGTGATATGCTGGCCGCCTCGGCACTCCCTCTCTTCTTTTCAACGCTTTCCCATGAACCCCGACTCCCTCCTGCGCCGACAACTCCCCGCCGCCCTCGCCTCTGGCGGCGAGTGGGAGACGCTCGGCGCACAGGCGCAAGCGATGCACCGGGCGGGGAACTTTGACTTGGCCGTGGCGGCGGCGCAACAGGCGTTGGCCCTGGCCGAAAAAAACAGCTGGCACGACCGCTCGTTCACCGCCCGCAGTCTGAACGACCTGGCTGCCATCCACGCGACTTGCGCCCGCTACGATCTGGCCGAGCCCCTGTACACCCGCGCATTGGCCATGCGGCAGGACGCCTTGGGCCAAGAACACCCGGAAGTGGCCCAAAGCCTCAATAATCTGGCGCTGCTCTGTGCCGCCCAAGGCCACTACGGTCAAGCCGAAATCCTTTACACCCGGGCGCTGACGATTCAAGAAAAAGCCTTCGGCCCCATCCACGCCGAAGTCGCCACCACCCTCAACAATCTGGCGGTGCTACACAAAACCCAAGGCCGTTTCGGACCGGCGCTCGCCTTGTACCAGCGGGCCCTGGCCATCCGCGAGGAGGTGTGCGGGCAGGACAGTCCCGACACCGCGCTAAGTCTCCACACGCTGGCTGCCCTGCTGGGCACCGTGGGACAACCGGCCGAGGCGGAAGTGTTGTGCCGCCGATCGCTGGCCATCCGCGAAAAAGCCTTCGGCAAAAACCACCCCGATGTGGCGATGAGTTTGAATGTGCTGGCCATGCTGTGCGCCAACCAAAACCGGCCGGATGAGGCGCAAGTTTGCCATGAACGGGCGCTGGCCATCCGCGAGCGGGTGTACGGCCCGCACCACCCGGATGTGGCGCAAAGCTTGCACAACTTCGCGACCCTGCACCGGGGACAGGGGCGGCATGTAGAAGCGCAAATTTTGTTTGCGCGGGCTTTGGCCATTCGTGAAAAAGCATTGGGCAAGGAGCATCCATTGGCAGTGGCCACGCGCAACGCAATGATGCGCTGATTTGAAATGCAATCTTTGCAGCGATCTTGCATTGAAAAAAAAGAATTGGAGAATGATCGGCTGTTGGCTTGCCCATCCGCACGCTTTTTCTTTTCATCCTTGCCCAAACGAGTCCACTCCATGTCCGCCAAAACACTTGCCCCAATGCCGACCAGCCTGATGTTGTCCGCCCTGATGCTGGCCCCGGCCGCCTTTGCCGCCGATGCGCCGCAAGCCAAGCCGGCGGACGGCAAAACCGCCGATGGCATGTCTGACGACGCCAAAAGCGAAACCCTCAAGGATGTAGTGGTTGAAGGCAAGACTGACCAGCAACTGTCCTCGCCCAAATACACCAAGCCCCTGCTCGACACGCCGCAGACGACCACCATCGTTCCAGCTTCCGTGATGCAGCAACAGGGCGCCAGCACGCTCAAACAAGCACTCAAGAACAGCCCTGGCATCAGCATGCAGGCCGGCGAGGGCGGCAGCGCCGGCCCATCGGGCGACAACTTCTCCATCCGCGGCTTCGTGGCCCGCCGCGACATTTTCGTTGACGGCGTGCGCGACTTTGGCAGTTATTCGCGCGATCCGTTCAATCTCGAACAGGTGGAAATCATCAAAGGCCCGTCGTCGGCCCTGGGCGGACGCGGCTCCACCGGCGGCTCGGTCAACCTAGTCACCAAACAGGCGCAAAAAGACACCTTCTACGCCGGCTCCGTCGGCGTCGGCACCGACTCCTACAAGCGACTGACGCTGGATGTGAACCAATCGCTGGACAACGGCGACGACAGGGATGGCATCAAGGGCGCCGCCTTCCGCATCAATGCCGTCGGTTTCGACGCTGATACCCCGGGCCGCGACATCGTCACCAACCAGCGCATGGGACTGGCGCCGACCATCACCTTCGGGCTGGATTCTCCGACCCAGTTGTCCATTGGTTTTTTCCACATGCAGCAGGACAACATCCCGGATTTCGGCATCCCCTTCGTGCCCGTCACCGGCGGCGTGGCCGCCATGACCGGCTTGGGCAACCATGTGGCCCCGGTGCCGTACAGCAATTTCTACGGCCTGGCCCACCGCGACTACGAAAAAATCAATGCCAATATCGGCACCGTCACCCTGCACCATGATTTCGAGAACGGTGTGGTCCTGACCAACCACACCCAATATGGGAGTACCGCCCGCGATTCAATCACCACCGCGCCCCGTTTCGTCGGCACCTTCCCCACCACCAATATCAACCACGAGCTGCAGTCGCTGGACCAGACCGACACCAACCTCACCAATCAAACCAACCTGACGTTCAAGTTTGACACCGTCACCTTCAAACACACATTGGTGACCGGCGCGGAATTCAGCCAGGAAACCTCGATCAACTACGGCCGCGGAGCCTACGCGCCGGGCACTTCACCCTTCACCTCCGCACCCCTGGCCACCGCCGCCTTCCCCACCACCAACCTGTTCAATCCCGATCCGTATCAGGCCTACAACTATTCCGTGCAGCGCACCGGCGCCAAGACTGACACCACCGCCAACTCGCAGGCCTTCTATCTTTTCGACACGGTGGATCTGGACGAGCAATGGTCCGTCATGGGCGGCGCGCGCTGGGAGCGCTTCGACACCAAGTACAAGTCCACGTCTTCGATCTTCACCGGCAGCACCGTGACCAATCTGGGCAATACCGACGAAATGCTCTCGTGGCGTGGCAGCGTCTCCTACAAACCGGCGAAAAACGGCAATATCTATGTGAGTTCCGGCACCTCGTTCAACCCCTCGGCCACCGATCTGTCCTTGGCCAGCACCGCCACCGCCGCCAACAACTTCAACATTGGGCCGGAAAAAAGCATCTCCTATGAAGTGGGCACCAAATGGAACTTCTGCGACGACACCCTGCTGCTCTCGGCCGCCGCCTTCCGCACCGACAAGACCAACGCCCGCACCGAAGATCCGACCAACCCCGCTGACTCCGTCGTGCTGGAAGGCAAGCAGCGCGTGCAGGGCATCGAGTTGGGTGCCACCGGCAAACTGACCAAAGAATGGAGCGTGATGGCCGGCTACGCCTACATGGATAGCGAAATCCTTTCCTCCAAAAACGCACTGGAACAAGGCAACCGGCTCAGCAGCACCCCGGAGAACTCCGGCAACTTGTGGACGGTGTATTCCCTGCCCTTCGGCTTGGATGTCGGCGGCGGCCTGTCCTGGGTGGGCAACCGCGTGGTCAATGCCACCGACACCCGCCATGTGCCCGGTTATGTGACTCTCGACGCCATGGCGGCCTACCACGTGAGCAGCCATTTCACCCTGCGCCTCAATGTCTACAATCTGACTGACAAAGACTATGTGCAGGACATGTACAACATTGGCAGCAGCGGCCACGTGGTGCCAGGCGCCGGTCGTTCGGCGGTGCTCAGTGGCGAGTTCAAGTTCTAAAAAATGCGGAAGGGGTGGAAGTTCTCAAATAAAAAGTGCCGGCAGGAGCAGGCGTTTGAGCATGGGGAAAGGGTAAGCGTGGAGCGTGGCATTTTGTCGCAGAAGATGCGATATCGTTATCCTCCCCCCATGCCTCCCACCGACGACCACCGCGGGTTTTTCCGCCTGCGCCTGGCGCTTTACATGCTCTTGGGCGTGGGCTGTACGCTAGCTTGGCTGATGCTGCGGGTGGAACAACCCGGCGGCCTGTTTTTGCTGCTGGCGCCGATGGCGGCGTTTTCCCTGCTGCCGGGGCTGCTCTACCCCAGCCGCACCATGGCCATCGCTTCAGCCTTGACCGACACCGTTTTTTTGACGCTGTTCCTGGCCCTGACCGGCGGCCCGTCCAACCCGTGCACCGCGCTTTATTTCGTGCAGGTGGTGTGG
Organism: uncultured Phycisphaeraceae bacterium; assembly: GCA_964556215.1. Taxonomy (GTDB): domain Bacteria; phylum Planctomycetota; class Phycisphaerae; order Phycisphaerales; family Phycisphaeraceae; genus CANIYR01. Next base: position 401 of record CAZKVP010000052.1, on the reverse strand, counting down.
GTGGCCATCGCCTTGGGCGGCACCTGGTCGTGGGTTTTCGCCGGATTGACCACCGCGGCCTGCTCATGCGCGCACTGGCCGACCTGGGTTTTGAATGCTTGGGCGCAAGTTCGGCCGACGAAGCCTTGGCCGCGCCCACGCCGGACCTGGCGGTGCTAGATGTGCGCATGCCCGGCGACGGCCTACGCGCCATTGCGCCATTGGTGGCAAAGGGCGCATGCGTGGTGCTGCTCACCGGCTACGGCTCGATTCCGCTGGCGGTGAAGGCGGTGAAACTGGGCGCGGCGGATGTGCTGACCAAACCGTGCGATGCGGCGCTGATTGCGGCGGTGTATGAAAAGTTTTTGGAGTGCGGCGGCACGACGCCGCTTTTGTCTGGGCCGGCACGACGGCCCGGCGAT
>CAZKVP010000051.1:6157-21488 GCA_964556215.1 uncultured Phycisphaeraceae bacterium | reverse complement strand
ATGACGCCATCCCTTTCCCGCCGTGCCCTCCTCGCCTCCTCCCTGGCCGCCGCGCCGGCCGCCCTTTTGCCTGGTTGCGCCCTTCCCGCCGCCACGCCGGCCGCCGGGCCCAAGCCAGCCGTCGGCCCGCGCCGCGGCAACCCGATCGGCGTTTCAACCTACTCCTTCTGGGGCTTCAACGGCGAACCGCCGCCGGTGGCCCATTGCCTGGAGCGCGCCTACCAATTGGGCATCCCGGTCATCCGCGTCAACACCGGCCGCTGGAACCGGGTGGACTTCGACACCCTGATGAAGCAGCGCGGCGTCGAGGCCCCGCTGGACGGCCACACCGACGAGGAGGCTTTCGGCTGGGTTTCGCTGGAGATGGAAGGCAGGGAAGACCCCGAGACGGCGGTGCCCAAGTCGCTGGCCATGCTGCGGGGCGTGTTCGGCGCGTGATTGCGGGGCGGACCGCGAGCATGTTGCTCGCAAACAAACCCTGTGGCGCTTGCGCCACATTCCTCTCTCCTGCTTTGAATTCCCATGCGCCTCCCCCTCACCGCCACCTTGCTCGCCGTCTTGACGCTGTCCGCCTGCACCACACCATCCACAGCCTTGCGAGTTGTAAATCGCGCAGAGCACTGCGCCCCGCAGGCTGCCGCCGAAGCCTCCTACGCCATCGTCATCTCCCGCGCGACCCAAGCCGATCCCGCCTGGGCGCAAGTGGTCGCCGCCCTTCACTTGCGCCACCCGCAAGCCAAGATCATCACCTACGACAACCAGGTGGAAGAAGCCTTGCCCGCTTTGTCCGCACTGATGCCGCGCTACAGCGCCTTCGTCGCCACGCCGGCGGAAGCGGAGCGCAAGTTCGTGGCGGATGTCAGCCGCCTTGCCCGTCACCTCAACGCCGATCCGTACACCGACACCTGCTGGGGCATCGTCACCGGTTTTGACGGCGCCAACGCGTTGGAAATGGCCAAATGCCCGGGCCTGACGCTGAATGTCGTCAGCGGCAACACTGCCTTTGAAACGCGCTGCGTCCAAAGCGGTTTGTGGTTCGATGAACTCAAGGCCGGTTTGCAAGTGGAAGTGAAACCCAACGGCTCAGTTGAACGCCGCCAAGGCGAACGCGACTCCACCGCCGGCGTGGTGCACGGCATTGAAAATGCCGACCTGATCATCGCCTCCAGCCACGGCTCCGAGCGCTCGTGGCAGTTGGGCCATGTGTACCGCAACGGCTTCATCCTTTCCAAGAATGGCGAACTGTTCGGCAAGGATTCCAACGGCAAAATCCTGCCGATCACCGGCGGCCGCGAGAAGGCGTGGCTGCCGGTGGGCAACTGCCTGGTCGGCCACATCGACGGACCCGATGCCTTCGCCCTGGCCATGATGAAGTCCGGCAAGGTGCGCGCCGGGGCCGCCTACACCGTGCCCACTTGGTACGGCTATGCCGGCTGGGGCCTGCTCGATTACTTCGTCGAGCAGCCGGGGCGCTACACCTATGCGGAGGCGGTGTGGGCCAATCGGTTGGCGTTGGAGCAGCGGCTGTACGGAACGCCGGAATTGACCGAGCAGGACCGTGCAGGTCTGCTCTACGACCGCGATGTGCTGGCCTTCTACGGCGACCCGGCGGCGCAAGTGGTGATGCCGCCGAAGTGGCGGGCGTATGAGCAGAAGTTGGAGGAGAAGACGGCCAACGGCAAGACGGTGTGGACGCTCACGATCACCGGCAACGCCGGTGCGGATTCGTTTGCCACCGTCAACACCAATGGCTCACAGCGTGGCGGGCGGCCGATCGTGGCCTTCTTGCCGAAGGCGGTGGATCCGGCGAAGGTGAAGATTGTGGAAGGCGCGGAGTTCAAGCCGGTGGTGGGGGCGGGGTGGGTTTTGGTGCCGAGGCTAACGGCGTATCGGGCGGGGGAGGTGGTGAGGGTGGTGTGGAAGGTGGAGGATTAGGAAACTTGCGCTTGCCCCGTCGCCAACGGCGACATGGATTTGAAGCCCAGGGTTGCGCCGCGCTTTGGCGGCGAAACCCTGGGTGGAGGATTGGAATGGATGGCGACCCTGAAGGGGTCGCGGAAGAATGGGACTACAATCAAACGGCCCGATTACAGTGAAAACGCAATACCAAGAGATCCCCATGTCCACCATGATTCGCGCCGCTGGAAAAGACTTTGATGTGGACGCCTTTCTGGCCACGTCTTCTTTGCCACCCTCCTGCATGGGCGGTATTGGACGCAAAGGAGAATTACGCTCCAAGCATAGACCGCAACGCGGATGTCTAGAGGAATCCTCGTTGACTGTTGAAGCCAGTGGCGCCGACTTCCATGAGGTCAATCTTCAGGTTGAGGAAACCGTTGCATTCCTCAGGAGCCATTGCGAACAAATTCAAAAACTTCAACAATTCCACGGAGTGGAACGATTCTGGCTTGATTTCGGCGTCGCCCCCAAAAAACATTTGGCGGCCGAGGGGTTTTTCTTGCCGCACGATCTCATCCTGTTGGCCAGTTCACTTCGGCTCGGCATCGAATTGACGCATTACTACATGATCGACGAAGCGGAATAATTCCCCGACCCCTTCGGGGTCGTATCCATTCCCATTCGCAAACCCAGGGTTTCGCCGCCAAAGCGCGGCGCAACCCTGGGCTAAGTTCCGTGTCGCCGTTGGCGACGGAGCGACACCGCATCGCAAGTCCCCAACAAAAAACCCTGAGCTTGCGCTCAGGGCTCGTTGATGCAAATTCAAAATCCTCAATCCTTCTTCTCTTCCTCTTCCTTCCACTCGCTGATCACCGCGTCGGTGGTCAGCAGCAACCCGGCGATGGACGCCGCGTTCTGCAGCGCCACGCGCTCGACCTTGACCGGCACGATGATGCCTTGGGCGACCAGGTCGCCGTACTCGCCGGTCGAGGCGTTGAAGCCGAAGTTGGCGCCCTTGCCCATTTCGACTTCGCGGCAGACGACCGAGCCGTCGTGGCCGGCGTTTTCGGCGATCTGCTTGATGGGGGCGGCCACGGCGCGGCGCACGATTTCGGCGCCGACTTTTTCGTCGCCTTCGAGTTTCAGGCCGTCGATCACCTTGCGCGAGCGCAGGATGGCGGTGCCGCCGCCGGGCAGGATGCCTTCTTCAACGGCGGCGCGGCAGGCGTGCAGGGCGTCGTCGACGCGGTCTTTCTTTTCCTTCATTTCCGACTCGGTGGCGGCGCCGACATTGATTTGCGCCACGCCGCCGGACAACTTGGCCAAACGCTCCTGCAACTTTTCCTTGTCGTAGTCGCTGGTGGTGCGGTCGAGTTCGCCACGGATGGCGGCCACCCGGCCCTGGATGTCCGCGCTCTTGCCGGCGCCTTCGATGAGGGTGGTGGTTTCCTTTTCGATGACGACCTTCTTGGCGCGGCCAAGGTCGGCCAGGGTCAGTTTCTCAAGGTCGATGCCCAGTTCCTTCATCACGGCGGTGCCGCCGGTCAAGGTGGCGATGTCGCCGAGCATGGCTTTGCGGCGATCGCCAAAGCCGGGGCTCTTGACGGCGGCCACTTTGAGCACGCCGCGCAATTTGTTGACGACCAGCAAGGCCAGGGCGTCGCCTTCGATGTCTTCGGCGATGATCAGCAAAGCCTTGCCGCTTTCGGCGACTTTGCTCAGAATGGGCAAAATGTCTTTGGCACTGGAGAGTTTGTCTTCGGCGATGAGCACATAGGCGTCTTCCAGGATGGTGTTCATCTTGGCGGCGTCGGTGACGAAGTGGGGCGAGAGGTAGCCCTTGTCGAACTGCATGCCTTCGACCAGGTCCACGGTGGTTTCCAGGCTCTTGCCTTCTTCCACGGTGATCACGCCGTCTTTGCCGACCTTGTCCATCGCCTGGGCGATGATCTTGCCGATGTTGGCGTCGTGGTTGGCGGCGCAGGTGCCGACCTGGGCGATTTCGGCGCTGCTCTTGATCTTCTTGCCGGTCTTGGCCAAGTCAGCGACCAGAGCGGCCACAGCCTTGTCGATGCCGCGCTTGACCGCGTTGGCGTTGGCGCCGGCGGTGATGTTTTTCAGGCCTTCGGCGAAGATGGCTTCGGCGTAGACGGTGGCGGTGGTGGTGCCGTCGCCGGCGTCTTTGGAGGCCTTGCTGGCGACTTCCTTCACCATTTGCGCGCCGATGTTGGCGATGGGGTCGGCCAGTTCGATTTCCTTGGCGACGGAAACGCCGTCTTTGGTGATCGACGGGGAGCCGTAGGATTTTTCAATGATGACCACGCGGCCGGAGGGGCCGAGGGTGGCTTTGACCGCTTTGGCCAATTGGGTGACGCCGGAGAGGATGCGGGCGCGGGCGTCGTTGCTGAAGATGATTTCTTTGGCTGCCATGGTGGATTTCGGAAATGGGTTTCGGGAATTCCTCTGCCGCCCTGCGGCGGGGAGGGGATGATGAAAGGAAAATACGGGATGATTCGGGCCTCCCCGCCGCAGGGCGGCAGAGGGACAAGGCGCACCCACGGGGCGACTTTTAGTGCTGCACCGCGAGCACTTCGTCTTCGGACAGGATCAGATAATCCTTGCCGTCGACCTTGATTTCGGTGCCACCCCACTTGGAGAGCACCACGGTGTCGCCGGCCTTGACTTGGAAGGCGGCGCGGGTGCCGCACTCGAGCAGTTTGCCGGTGCCCACCGCCACCACCTTGCCGAGTTGGGGCTTCTCTTGCGCCTGGGTGGGCAGGTAGAGGCCGCTGGCGGTTTTGGCTTCGGCTTCGAGGCGCTGGACGAGGATTTTGTCACCGAGGGGCTTGATCTTCATGGAAGGGGTTTCCTTGGGAAAGAAAGGGGAAAATGGGGGGAAGAGAGAGAGTTTAGGGGAACTGGAGCGCGGATGTCCTCATCCGCATTGGTTGTTCGGCGAGGCGGATGAGGACATCCGCGCTCCTATGCCGGCCATTGGCCGTGGTAGTGCAGTTCGATCATGCGGCGGAAGGCCTGCAGCAGGGCATCGGTCCGCACCGGCCGGTTGACCACCGAGAAGGCGCCCAGCCGCATCGCGTCCTGCAGCGCCCGTTGGATTTGCGCCTGCGACCAGGAACGGGAGTTCACCACCACCACCGGCGGGTGGTGTGGCAGGCGGTGCAGCACCTCCAGCAGCCACAGGCCACCGGAGGTTTCGTCGTGCCGCCCCTCTTCGGTGGGGGTGGCCAGGTCAATCACCGCCGCATGGATGGCGACTTTTTTGACCAGATCCAGTGCCTCTTTGGCACTGGAGGCGATGTGGCTTTCAACCCCCAAAGGTTCGAGCATCTGGCCCAGTTGCCGGGTCCAATGCTCGTCGGGGTGGTCGCGGTCTTCGGTCAAGAGCAGCCGAAAGCGCGGGCCAGGGACGCCCAAGGTGGCAGTGCGGAAAGCGGGGCGGGGAATGGCCGACATGGCCGGGTTCTTAGGGCAAGCGATGTGCCAATTATGGGAAATAGCGCAACTTATTATTTTTAAATGGCTTAATTTTTAGAGACAGACCTTTTTAGCGGTCGGTTTGCTGCCGGGGGGTGGGGGTGGGCGGCGGGTGGGCTGTCAGGATGGCAGGGTTGGGAATGGCGCCCATTTGCCCTACCATGCGGTCAGCATGTCTTGCATCCGCTTTAAGCGCGGTTTATTCGCAGGGAGTCTCGCCGGTGGGATTGCCGGGGTGTGGGTGTTTGCGTGGTGCTGCGCCACGGCGGCCATGCCGGCAGTGACGGAGGCGTCGTTGTGTTGGGGCTTCCGCCCATGGTGGCGGGGGAGCAATTGGATGGCAGCGCTGGTGGTGGGGCTGGCCGTTGGCCTGCCGGTGGGAGTCATTGCGGCTTTTCGCCCGGTGGTGGTATTTGTGCCCAGTGTGGCACCGCGGACGCCCATGCAACAGTTGGGGCGTTTCTTGCTTGGCTTTTTTCTGGGTGTGCTGGTGTTGCCGTTTGCGGCGGCGCCGGTGGTGTTGGGGGTGGGTATGTCTCATCCGGAGGCGATGCCGTTGTGGATGCCCCGTGTGGGGCTTGGCGTCGGGGCGGTGTTGTGCGGATTGCTGGCGATGCGGGGGAAGTGAAGGGGGGCCGTGTCATTGGCCGGCGGGTTTCTCTGCCGGCTTCTCCGCTTTCTTCTCTTCCTTCACCCGCTTGAACTGCGCGACTTCCTTCCAGGCTTTGTCGTCCTTGGCGAGCTCGACCAAGGCGGCGCAGGTTGCGTCGTCGAGGGTGGCGATGGAGGGATTGGAATAGCGAATGTCGTTCGGGTGTTCCTTTTTAAAATCCGCCTCCGCTTTTTCCTCGGTTTTCCCTGCAATTTTCCCATCTTTGATTGCCTTGTCCAGCACTTTATCGTCCAGCATTTTGATTTTCAAAGTGTCGCCCTCAATCTCGTAAAACCACACGAGCCCGCCGCGGTCTTTCGCTTTGACTTTGTCAAAGCCTTCTTGGGCGGCTGCGGGTTTGACCATCAGCATGAAGTGTTGTTTGTTCGCGATGAAGGTGCGGGCCGCAAGCGGGTTCCCTTTGCCTTCATCGTGGGCCTCGTCGAACAAGTAGTAGCCCCCTTCTTGCTTGGTGAAGACGCTCGTTTTAAGGGCGCCTTGATTGCCCTCTTTGGCATCCTTCCCTTTCACCTCCACCCACTTCCCCTCCAACCCCGCATCCATCCCGCTCGTTTTCCACCGTGCCGACGGATCCTGCACCGCCGTGCAGGCCAGCATCAGCAGCATCATCAATGCCAAGAGCGCCTCAAAGCACAAAGCGCGCGGGCGTTTGCGCGGGTGGGGGCCGTCCTCGGGCTTCCAGCAGGGAAGAAAGGGGGTATGCCAGCGGCCATCGCGGTGGAGGTTGTCGGTATTCATGCCTTACAGGGTAGGCGGCTTGGCGGGTCCGGGTCAAGGATTATTTGCGGCATGCGGGCTTTGCGCTCCAGCCGCTGCGCCGCCAGGGTTGCTATTCTTTGGCCGTGCTTTGGGATATGGGCAAGGGCCGCAAAGAAGCCAAACGCCGGTAGTCCGCCATCCAGCCCTGTTCCTCCCTCCCGAAAAGACCGCCCATGCCCCAATCCACCACCTTCCAGCGCGCCACGTTGATTGCTTTGGCGGTGATCGCCTTGGCGGCCTCGCTGTTGGCCGGCTATCTGCTCTTGTACCGTTCCAACCTGCCCTTGGGGATGTTTTCCCTGCCGGTTCAGGACAAGGAGCCGGAGATCACCCTGACCCCTGAAGAATCGGCCGCTTTGGAATCCAAACTGACCGGGTTGATCTTCAAGGTCGCCACCGGCGGCTGCACCATCGAAAAAATCACCAAAGACGCCAACGGTTACGCGGTGTATTTCAAGACTCAGGACACCACCCTCACGCTGCACGTCAAGCCGGAGGACTTGGAGCCCCCCCGCCCCCCCGCCAAATAGGGGCGGCTTGCGGCGGATTTGCCCGGATTGCCCGCAGGCCGGCGCAGCCAAGAAAATCCGCGGCTGCCGGTTGACTGAACACCGTTCCCTCGGCGACAATGCCGGCTTCCTCTCCACTCTTTTTCCACAGGTTCCCCATGGTTCATGCACAGCGTCGTTCAGGGTTGTCCCAGCGGTTGGCGGGTGCGGGAATGGGAACCTTGGGGTTGGTTTTGCTGGCGGCCGCCACAGGCTGCCAGAATTCCAAGCCGCAGGACCGGTTGGTGGTGGATCGCGGGCCGATGTACACCGGCGCCCCCATTTTTCACGGCACGGTCGGATCCCTGGCCCAGTTCACCAATGACGAACCGATGCTGGTGTCGGGTTACGGCCTGATCGTGGGGTTGAACGGCACCGGGTCCCCCGAATTGCTGCCCTACCTGGCGCCCTACATGCGCGAGCAGGCGCGCCGCGGCGGCTTCAGCCCCACCGGGGCCTTTGACATCAACACGGCGGTGGTGGCGGTGCAGGGGTTGATCCCCCCGGGCGCGGCCAGGGGTGATGTGTTCGACCTGTGGGTGGAAAGCACCGCCAATTCCGTCGGTTCGCTGGCCGGCGGGCGCCTGTTCACCACCGACCTGCAGCCGGGGGCGCCGGCGCGCGACCCAGGCAAATACTTGGGGCGCGTGGGCACCGGCGCCGGTTCGGTGTACATGGATCCCTTCGACCAGCAGGATTGGGGGAAAAACGGCGTGGGCGGCGTGTCGTGGCAGGAATTCCAGCGCCAGGGCCTGATCTTGGGCGGCGGCAGGGTGGCCGAGTCCCGCCCGCTGCTGTTGACGCTCAACCAGCCCTCGTACGGGATCGCCGGCAAAATCGCCGAAGCGATCAACGCCTGTTTTTCGCAGGGGCGGTCCGACAAAATGCCGATCGCCGTCGCCCATGACGAGCAGCACATCGCCGTCACCATTCCCGCCGCTTTCCGCCGCGATCCGGCGGCCTTCATCGAGCAGGTGCGCTGGCTCTATATCCAGCGGCTGGACCCTGCGTGGGCACCGGTGCAGACCCAGCTCATGCTGGCGGCTTTGGCCGAAGAATCAGAGGCGCGCCGCCCCGCGTTCGCCGACCATTGCGTGCAGGCCTGGAAGGCCCTGGGGCGCGGCACCCTAAGCGCCCTGCGGCCCGCCTACACCCTGGCCCCAGGCAGCGTGCTGGAAAGCGAATTGTGGCCCGCCCTGGTGCGCAATCCCAACAATCCCAAGGCCGCGGCGCGGCTGGCGGCGGCGCGCGCCGGCTACCCGGTGGTGCGCGATGCCGCCGTGCGTGCCGGCATGGCGATGGGCGACCCGCAGGCGGTGGACATCATGGTCGGGGCCGTCACCCAGGCGCGCGATGTTGCCGGCCGCTGCCGCCTGGCCCAATTGCTGGCGGCGTACCCCGACCAGCAGAGCGTGCTGGCCGCGCTGCGGCTGCTGATGGCCGACAAGGATTCCTCCGTGCGGATGGCCGCATACGAGTCTTATTGCCACTGCTTCACCTATTTGTCCGACCGGATGGGCGGCGGCGACATGGGTGCGCAGGCGGCCGAGCGGCTGATGGGCTCCTTCCACCGCAGCTTTGCCTACGACAAGGACGAGCGGCCCCGCTATGCGGTGGATGTGGTGCCTTTGGGCGACCCCCTGGTGGTGCTGAGCGTCTCGGGCCATCCGCGCGTGGTGATCTTCGGCAGGGACGCGGGCCTGGTCAATCCGACCAACGTGCTGTTCGAGGGCGCGCAAACCGTGCGCCCCGCCGCCGTTGATGCAGCCCAGCGCGCGCAGGCCGTGCGCGAGCTGGCGGCGGATGCGGGCATCAGCGAAGCCCAGGCGCAGGCGCGGCTGGCGAAACTCGACCAGGCAAGCGCGCCGATCCTGATCCACGGCCGCGGCCGCCTCAACCTGCGGGTGCGTGATGAAAAAATCAGCGGCGAGATGCGCGAGATGCTGGCCCGCCAGCTGAAATCCCAAAAGGACATTTCCTTCACCGAGGCGTACCGGCAGATTCCCGAGATTCGCGAAGTGCTGGGCATTTCCTTCTATCCCGGCGACAACACCAAGCAGGAGATCAAGGCCGTCAACAACCTGGCGACCCTGGCCTTCACCCTGGGCCAGTACACCGGCGCCCACCACGCGCTGCCCGGGTTGGCCTTCACCTTCGACAAAGTCACCCGCATCATGCACGAGCTTTCCAAACGCGGCGCCATCGCCGCCCCGCTGGAAATCCACATGAGCCCGCTGGCCGACCGCATGCGCAAGGCGGCCCTGACAGCCAGGAAGCCCGATGCCGCCCGCCCCGAAACCGGAATCGAGGATTTGAGCGGCGTGCTTGGCCCGCAAGCCAAACCCAAGACGCCGGCCAAGACCCCCGCGGCCAATCCCAAGCCCAAGGACGAGGCTCCGGCCGGAGACAACCCCTTCATTCAATAAGCAAGAGGTTGTCTTCGCCCGCCCTTTCCCACATTCGACCCATTCCATTCCCATGCGCCTTCTCAAACTCACCCTCCAAGGCTTCAAAAGCTTTGCCGACAAGACCGAGATCACCTTCGACAAGCCGATCGTCGGCATCGTGGGCCCCAACGGTTGCGGCAAGTCCAATGTCGTGGATGCGATCAAGTGGGTGCTGGGCGAGCAGTCGGCCAAGAGCCTGCGCGGCGGCTCGATGCAGGACGTGATTTTCAACGGTTCTTCGGCCCGCCCGCCCATGGGCATGGCGCAGGTGACGCTGACGTTTGAAAATCCCGTGGAGCCGGCCCTGCTTGAGGAGGCGGCCAATGACGCTTCCGGCAAGCGCGTGCCGCGCAAATTGCCGATTGATGCCGACTTGGTGGAAGTGACCCGCCAATTGTTCCGCGACGGCACCAGCGATTATCTGATCAACGGCCAGCGGGCCCGCCTGCGCGACGTCAAGGAAACCTTCCTTGACACCGGCGTGGGCACCGATGCCTATTCCGTGATCGAGCAGGGCAAAGTCTCGCGCATGCTGGAGGCCAACCCCAAGGAGCGCCGCCTGATTTTTGAAGAGGCTGCCGGCATCAGCCGCTTCAAGGCGCGCAAGAAGGAAGCCCAGCGCAAGTTGGACAAGACCGGGCAGAACCTGGCCCTGTGCCGCACCCGGCTGGAGGAAACCGCCGCGCGCCTGCGCTCGGTCAAGATGCAGGCCGCCCGCGCCCGGGCCTGGCAGGATTACCAGGCCCGGCTCAAGGACCACCAGTTGCGCTTCGGGTTGGCCGAATTCCACGTGCTCACCCGCGAGTTGGACGAAGTGCGCGGTGACTTCAGCGAAGCCGAACAGGTGCGCATCGAGACGGCCGCCAATCTGGCCATGGTGGAAGCGGAATTGACCGAAGTCGAAGCCCGCCGCAGCGAAGAAGCCGGCGTGCTGGCCGGGCTTGAGGACGAGCGGCGCACCTGGCTCTCACGCATGGAGCAGGCCCGCCAGCGCGCCAGCTTTGCCGAGCGCCAAATCGCCGAAATCGGCGCCGCCATCGCCCGCGACTCCGAGCACGCCGCCGAGGTGGAAGAACATTTGGGGCGCCACGCCCGCGAAGCCGGGGCCTTGCGCGCCGCCGCCGAAGCGCTGGCCGTGGCGCTTGGCGCCGCCGAGGCCGCGTTGGTCGAAGCCCGCGAAGCCAATCAAATCGCCCAGGAAGAAGCCGACACCGCCAGAGCCGCGCTGGAAGAAGCCACCCGCGCCGCCGCCCGTTGTTTGCGCGAGGCCCAAGGGCACCGCGCCGAAGAGCGTTCGCTGATCCGCTTCATTGAAAACATGGCCGCCACCCGCGCCAAACTTGAAGCGCGGGTGGCCGATGCCGACGCCAACCTGGCCCGCGCATCGGCCGAGCGCGACGGCGTGGAGGCGCAATTGAATGCCGCCGTCGAGGCGTTGGTGCGTGAAGAGGCGCAATTGCTGGAACAAAAGAGCCTGACCGAAACCCTCAGTGGCCGCAGTGCCGAGCTGGCCGCCAAGCTGGCGGAAGCCAGGGACCGGCGCTCCGGCATCGCCAGCCGCCACAACGTGCTGTCCGAGATGGAACAAAAGCACGAGGGCGTGGCCGAAACCGTCAAAGCCGTTTTGGCCGGCGGCGGGCAGGCCGGGCAATTTCACTTTGTGCGCGCCATGCTGGCTGATTTGATCGAGGCCGATGCCGGGCATGCCGCGTTGGTTGAAGCCGCCCTTGGCGAACACCAGCAGGCGTTGGTGGCCCAGCGCTTCGAAGAATTGCTGGCCGCCAAGCCGGCGCTCGATGCCTTGGCCGGCCGGGTGTCGTTCCTGGCGGTGGAGGGCGGCCCTGCCGCCACGCTGCCCGCTTTGCCGCCGGGCTTGCCCACCGTGGCCGCCTTGGTGCGCTGCCCGGCCTGGGTCCAGCCGTTGGTGGATCGCATTTTGGGGCGCACCGTCATCGTGCGCGATTTGGATGCGGCCCACATGGCCCGCGTGGTGAGCCCCAGGGGCTTGCGCTTTGTCACCCGGAACGGGCAGGTGCTTGATGCCGACGGCCGTGTGCAGGCCGGTCCGATTGCCGCCGGCATCGGCTTGATTTCGCGCCGCAGCGAACTGGCCGTGCTCACCACCGATTTGGCGGCGGTTGAGGCGCAAATTGCCGGCGATCAAGCCTTGCTTGCCGATCTGTCGCAACAAGCCGCCGCCGCCGAGCAATTGCGCGGTGAAACTCAGAAGCGTTTGTTTGAAGCCAAAACCGCCCAAGCCCGCCAAGGCAGCGCGCTCGAAGGCTTGCAGGTGCAGGTGCTGCGCCTGGAGAAAGAAGCCCCCGCCGCCGCCGCCGAACTGGGCGCGGTGGTGGCGCAAATTTCCGAAGCCGAAACCAAATTGCAGCAGCACGCGCTGGATGCCGAGCAGATGGAAGCGGAAGCCAACCAGGCCCAGGAGAGCGTGGGCGGTTTGCAGGAACAAATCGCGGTGATGGTCGAGCGTGCCGAAATGGCCCGCGAGCAGGTGACCCAAGCCCGCGTGGAGAGCAGCACCCTGGCCGAGCAGCGCGACGGCGCCGAGCGCGCCCTGCGCCAGCATGGCGTGACCGAAGCCGACCTGCACCGCCAGCGCGACCGCTTGCAGGACCAGTTGGCGGCTTACGAAGCCAAGCAGGACGAATTGGCCAGAACCAACGCCGAGTCGCTGGCCGAATCCGAGGAAGCCGATGTGCAATTGCAGCAGGCTTCCGAGCGCTGCGAAGTGGCGCGGGCACAGGCTGCCGAATCCGAAGAAGCCACCAACACCCTGCGCGACCGCGCCAAGGGCGCCCGTTCGTCGGCCAGCGCCGCCGAGTCCGCCGTCCACAAGCTGGAAATGCGCGCCAGCAACCTGACGGTGAAATCCGACAGCGTGAAGGAACGCGTGCAGGAGCAGTTGGGGCTCAGCCTGGAGGAGAAGTACCGCTTCGTGGTCGAGCTCATCCACCGCCGCGACAACCCGATCATCTCCTCTCCCTTCGGTGATGACGCGTTTGAAGTGGCGGATGAGAACGAATTGCCGGTGATGGGTGAAGCATCGACCGAGGGTGCCCCCGTTGCGGCGGACAGCGCGCCCGCGGCAGGGGAGGGACAAACTCAGTCGCAGCCTGGTGGTGTCGCGGCAATTGACGGCGTTGCCACCCACGCGGGCGCGCTGTCCGCCGCAACGGGAGACGGGACGGCCGAAGGGCAAGCCGTTGAAGAGCCGTCCCGCGACCCGCTTGCCGAGCTTGTCGCCGACGGCGAAGACCCCTTCACCCTCGACATGGCTGCCGTCAAGGAGGAGATGGAGGAGCTTCAGACCAAGATCACCCGTCTGGGCGGCGTGAACCTGGACGCCATCGAGGAGGAAGTCCTGCTTGAAGGCAAGCAGGACGAACTTGGCGAGCAGGTCAGGGACATCGAAGAGGCCAAACTGGCGCTGGAAACCCTGATCGAGCAGATCAATGTCGATTCGCGCGGCCGCTTCGAGAAAACCTTCAACGAAATCGAAGCCAATTTTGCCGGCAACGACGGCATGTTCCGCCGCATCTTCGGCGGCGGCCAGGCCAAGCTCAAGCTGGTGCCCCCCGAGGACGAGGTGGACAAGGACACCGGAGAAATCATTCCCGCCGTGGATGAAAACGGCAACTTCGACGTGCTGGAGGCCGGCATTGAAATCGTGGCCCAGCCCCCGGGCAAACGCCCGGTTTCGCTCTCGCAGCTCTCCGGCGGCGAAAAAACCATGACCGCATTGGCCCTGCTGATGGCCATCTTCGGCACCCGCCCCAGCCCGTATGCGATTCTGGACGAAGTGGACGCCGCCTTGGACGAGGCCAACGTGGACCGTTACGTGAAGATCCTCAAATCCTTCCTGCACACTTCGCACTTCATCGTCATCACCCACCGCAAGCCCACCATGCAGGGCTGCGACGCCCTGTATGGCATCACCCAGGAAGAACGCGGTGTTTCCAAACGGGTGCGCGTGAATGTGGACCAGGTCAGTGCCGAAGGCAGCGACGATGTGCGCCTGGCCGAAGGCGTGGGCCGGGATGAGGACGAGGCTCAGCCCGTTTCCTATGAAATCGAAAAGTTTGAAGAGCCCAGGCCCAAAAAACGCAGCCGCGTGATTGAGGCGGCCTTTGACGCACCGGCGGAGGACTTGGAGTTGGTGACGCCGGAAGAAAAAACCACAACAGGTGGAAGCGACATCTTGTCGCTTGAAAAACCAGTCTCCTTGTCAGTCTTTGCCGAGCCAGAGCCCGTGGTTGAAGAAGCGGTGCATATCGAAGAAGAGTCCCCTGCTCCAGAGTTGGAGATTGTGGCAGTTGCCGCCAGTCCCAAGCAGGGCGGTTTCCCCGATCTTTCCATCAAGCCCGTATCAGAAAACCGCAAGCGGTTGGCGGCCTTGTTGTTGGGGAAGAAGGCGGGGGAGTGAGGGGCGTGATAAGATAGACTTGAATTCAGGTCCAAATTCAAGGAGATGCTATGGCTACGCTCACCGTCGGTATGCATGAAGCAAAGGTCCATTTCTCGGAATACGCCCACCGCGTGGAGCAAGGCGATTCGATTGTGGTCACGCGCCATGGGAAGCCCGCAATGCGGATGATGCCTATCTCAGAAGTGCCCACGGAGGATGTGGTGACGAGGCGCAATGCAGCCATTGATCGCTGGCTGGAATCGCGCAAGGGGGTGACATTGGGCGGTCTGAAAATCAAGGACTTGATCAATGAGGGGCGCCGATGAATGCATTTATTCTGGATTGTTCGATGATTATGCCATGGCATTTCGAGGACGAGGCGACACCGGGCACGGACGCAGTGCTTGCCCGCGCCCGCGAAGCGGTGATTCATGTTCCTCCTCTGTGGTTTATGGAAGTGGCCAACACTCTGACGCTGGCAGAGCGCAAGGGGCGTTTTACGCGGGCCAAGGGCGAGGAGTTTTTGGCAATGCTGGGGCTGATGGACATTCGAGAAGACCGAATTCCCTTGGCCAAACTGCAGCCGCGCATTGTCGATTTGGCACGCGAAGAAAAGCTCACGGCATATGATGCCACTTATTTAGAATTAGCCTTGCGTGAAGGTATGCCTTTGGCTACGCTCGATAAGGAATTGATCAAGGCGGCCAAGCGGCGTGGGGTGTCATTGGTGGGCGAGAAAGAGTCGCCATCGCCGCTAGCATGGGAGGTGCGGGAGGAGGCGGTGGGGTATGGGGTGGGGAAGAAGAAAAAAACAGCGGTTCGTAAGGGCCATGCTAAATAGCGCCATTTCCCATGCATCTCCTCCCCTTCACCCCCGATGCCCCCGCCCTCGCGCCTTACCGCGAGATGCACGGCTACGCCGGCGTCGCGCAAACGGCCGAGGGCGGGCCGTGTTTTATTTGCGAAGGCCGCTTTTTGGTGGAGCGGGCTTTGGCCTCCCACTTGCGCTTGCTTTCTGTGGTGGTCACCGAAGCCGTTTACGCGGATATCAAAGCGCAACTGCCGCCTGAAGTGCCGGTGTATGTCGGCA
>CAZKVP010000051.1:0-6057 GCA_964556215.1 uncultured Phycisphaeraceae bacterium | reverse complement strand
GTTTACGCGGATATCAAAGCGCAACTGCCGCCTGAAGTGCCGGTGTATGTCGGCAGCAAAAAAGAGGTGGAATCATTGGTCGGCTACGCCTTTCATCGCGGGGTGCTGGCCTGCGTGGCCTGCCCGGCGCCGCCACCCATTTCAACCTTGCTGGCCGCCAAACGCCTGGTGGTGCTGCCGCATTTGGATGGGGTGGAGAACTTGGGGCTGATTCTGCGCTCGGCGGCGGCATTGGGCATGGACGCGGTGTTGGTGGGCAAAGGCCCACCGGTGTTCCATCGGCGCACGGTGCGGGTGTCGATGGGGGCGGCGTGGCAGATTCCGGTGTTTGCGGCTGACGAGGTGCTGCCTTTGCTGGCGCAATGGCAAGCCCATGCGCCAGGGGCGCAGGTGGTGGCGGCGGCTTTGGTGCCCGGCGCGATTGACGCGCGCCAATGGCAGCCGGCCGCGCGCACCGCGTTGATGATGGGGCCGGAGGGCTACGGGCTGGATGAGTGCCATTTGGCAGCCTGCAACACCCAGGTGGTGATCCCGATGCGCGCCGGCATGGATTCGCTCAATGTGGCGGCTTGCGCGGCGATTTTGATGTATCAGATGGGGGGTCGGCTTTAGCCGGCCACACCCTGTATGTCATCCAAAAACCAATTGATCCGACTGAGGACGCGCGTCCTTTTTATACTTTCGTGTCTTTCTTATTTCTGCCGTCCAACTGGTCGGCTAAAGCCGACCCTCCTTTGATCTCCATCCACGACCCGCTCGCCCTCGAAACCCTGCGCAAAAATTTGCGCCTCTATCCGCATGAAATGCGCCGCATCCGCACCGCCATGATGCGGACTTTTCGCGGAGTGGACGGTGTGCTGGCCGAATTGCCCGAGCGGGTGCATGCGGAATTTCGTCAACAGGTGCGCTTCCATCATTTGACGCTGGCCGAGCGGCGCGACTCGCAATTGGATGGTGCCAGCAAGTTGTTGTTTGAAACCGATGATGCCAAACGCATCGAGACGGTGATCCTGCGGGCCAAGACCGGGCGCACCACCTTGTGCCTGTCGTCGCAAACCGCCTGCGCGGTGGGGTGCGTGTTTTGCGCCACCGGCCGCCTCAAGGGCTTGCGCAATCTGACGCGCGCCGAAATTTTGGATCAAGTGGTGCAGGCCGGTGAAATATTGCGCTCCGAAAAACGCCAGCCGCGCAACATCGTGTTCATGGGCATGGGCGAACCGATGCACAACGAGGAAGTGTTGCATGAAGTGCTGCATGAGCTGGGCACAAAGGGTGCCTTTCATTTGTCCGATGCCCATTTGCTGGTGTCCACTTCCGGCATTCCCGAGGGCATGGTGCGGCTGGCACAGGCCTTTCCAAAAGTGGGGCAGGCCCTGAGCCTGCACAGCGTGCGTCAGGGAGTGCGCGAGAAATTGGTGCCGATGGCGCGCAGCCATCCGCTGGAGCCGTTGCGCGAAGCCATCCAGGCCTTGAACCGCCTGCAAGAGCGCGAGGTGATGATCGAGTACCTGATGTTTGACGGCTTGACCGACACGCTAGACGATTTGGAAACGCTCAAGGAATTTCTGCACGGCTTGCGGGTGCATGTCAATTTGATTCCCTACAACGCGATTGACGCCACGCCCGGCGTGCGGATGGATAAAGAAACACTCATCTTGCGCCCCACGCCCGACGAGCGTTTCCGGGTGTTTTTGCAGGCGCTCAAGGATGCGGGCTTCCCCGCCACCCGGCGTTATTCGCTGGGTGCGGATATCGCGGCGGCCTGCGGGCAGCTGGCGCGCAAAGCAGCAGCCAACGAGCCATGAGCGCAAGCTCAGGGGATGCACGCCAATACAACGCAAAAACCCTGAGCTTGCGCTCAGGGCTCGTTGGCTGAACGGGTGTTTTTTCACCGCCCGCGCGACTTGTAGCGCGGGGTCAGGTCGCGCTTGCCGATGAACTCGACGAAGTTGGCGTATTTTTCATCGTCCGACAATTCCTTCAGTTTGGCGATCAGGTCGGTGGAGCGCCCGGCTTCTTCATCCGACAGCACGGTGGTGGTGATGTCAAAGCCGCGCAGGGCTTCCACCTTGATGTGGCGCTTGATCAGGTAGGCATAGAAGCCCACCACCGCATCGGCG
The DNA here is from genome assembly GCA_964556215.1 of uncultured Phycisphaeraceae bacterium. GTDB lineage: Bacteria > Planctomycetota > Phycisphaerae > Phycisphaerales > Phycisphaeraceae > CANIYR01. The sequence goes on along the minus strand of CAZKVP010000051.1, from coordinate 3,937 downwards.
GCAAGGGCCAGGCCCTCGGTGCCGGTGGCGGCGGTGGTGAACCAGAAAATCTCCTGGGCGCCGGCTTTCTTGGACAGGCCGACCACCACGCAGGGCAGGTTGGCGTGCTCCGCGCTGGTGGCGGCCTTGGCCAGCACCAGCTTTTTCGCTTCGGCCAGGGTGTCGGGGGTCAGACCTTTTTCTTTGAGCAGGGCGTAGGGCATGGGGGGTGCGGAGAAAGGGTGAAAAAAAGCCGCCGCCGAGAGTGCTCGAACGGCGGCTTGCGTTGCCTCACAGGGATTTGAACCCCGACAAACAGAATCAGAATCTGCTGTGCTACCGTTACACCATGAGGCAATGGAGGGCGGCAATTATAGCGGCTGCCTGCCGGGCGCGTCAACGCCGTTCAACGGCGGGAGTTGGCGATGGTTGCAATGGCGCCGGCCCGGTCGGCGGCGCCAAAGACGGCCGAACCGGCCACCATCACGTCGATGCCGGCCGCCGCCGCCTGCCGGCAGGTGGCCGGGCCGATGCCGCCGTCCACTTCCAGCCGCTGATTGGGGCGCAATTGCGCCTTGATCCAGCGGGCTTTGTCCATGGTTTCGGGGATGAAGGACTGGCCGCCAAAGCCCGGATTGACGCTCATCACCAGCACCATGTCCACCAGGGGCAGATAGGGGGCGAGGGTTTCGGCGCAGGTGGGGGGATTGATGACGATGCCCGGGTTCATCCCCAAGGCACGGATTTTTTCAATCAGTTTGAAGCCGTCCAACCCGGCGGCGCCGCGGCAGGTGTCGCAGACTTCCACATGAAAGGAGAAACTGTTGGCCCCCGCTTTGGCAAACGCTTCGGCGTAATCCTGCGGCCGCTCAACCATCAGGTGGCAGTCAAGGAACGCATCGGGGAAGTGTTTGCGCAAGCCTTTGACCATATCGGCGCCGAAGGTCAGGTTGGGCACGAAGTGGCCATCCATCACATCCAGGTGCAGCAAGTCGGCGCCATGGGCCAGCGCATCGGCGCACTCTTCGCGCATGCGGGCGAAATCGGCGGCCAGAATGGAGGGGGCCACCAGTATGCGGGCGGGTTGTTGCGTGAGGTTGAGCATGGGCAAGGGGGTGGGGGTGTGAGCGGGCGCAGCGGGCGGAGTGCCCTTGCCCTCGCTTGCCGGTCAGAATTCCCAGCTGAATTCGCCGCGCAGGGTGGGGGCGGCGTTGAATTCGCGCACGGTGTCCAGGTGGCGGCTGTCCCAGCCGCGCTCCAGGGTTTGGTTCATGGAATAACCCACCGCCACCAGCATGCGCATGCCGCGCGGGTTGGCGAAGCGCACGCCGATTTCGGCCGTGTCGTTGGAAAAGAACAGGCGGCGGTGGGCGTCATCGCCGTTTTGGTGGGCGCGCAGGCGGTACGGGTTGTAGCCGGCGAAAACGAACCAGCGGTCGCGTTCGAGTTCGTATTCCACCGAGGCCGAGCCGGGGGCGGTCAGGGTGGCGTTGACCTTGACCAGCCAGCGATCATCCGGCCGCCAGGCCAGGCCGGCGCGCGGCACACCGAAGTAATAAGTGAAAACCGGCCTTTTTTTGTCGCCCGAGGCGGCCGGGAAAAATTCGCGGTATTCAAAGCCCGGCAGCGGAACATCCTGCAGGAAGGAGCGGTTGCCGTTGTAGGCGATGCCGACTTTCAGGCTGCTGGTTTCCGAGAGTTCGGTGTTGGCGGTCAGGGTGGCGGTGCCGTAATAGCCGTGGCTGTCGCCAAAGGAGGTGGAGGCATGGCCGATGCCCGCTTCCACCGCCAAATCCCAATCGTGGCCGAAAGCTTCCACCGGGCCCCCCGGCGACAGTGAGGTGGCCAGGGAGAAACCCACGTCGTGCATCACATCGGGCACGGCGGGCCGGTCATTGGTGCCAAGGCGCAAAAAGTCGGCTTGCCAGCCCACCATCAGGGGCGCCCCCTCGGTGTGGACCCGCCCCTGCAGGTGGGTGTACCCCATCGAAATGTCGGCCCCCGTGTTGGAGTCCTTGGTGCTGGATTTCATGGCCTCGGCCTCGAGGTCGGCGGTCTGCTTGCCTGCCCAATCCCAGGGTTTGAGCAGCATTTCGGTGCCGCTTTGGGCTTTGGCCGGCAGCGCACAGAGGGTGAAAATCACACCCAAAACAAGGCCCGCCGGCAGGCGGACACAGTGGCGGGGGGGCAGGGCGAAGGTCGGCATCGGGGAAGTGTAGGGCGCGAATGAAAAAAAGGTTGCCTTTGGCGGGTGTGGAACTACGATGCGCCCCGTTTTGGCGTCTTTTTTTGCCGGATTCTTCCCCCCTATTTTGGATTTCGCATGAAACTCGCTTTTCCCGCCGCCCTGCTGTTGGCCACGCTGGTGGTCTCGCCCGCATGCCACGCGCAGGAGCCCACCGGCGCCGCCCCTGCCAAGCCGGCGCAAACCCAGGCGCAGGCCGCTTCGCCCCTGCCTTCCACCCCGGCTCCGGCCCCAAGCAACGGTATGCACCGCCCAACCGGCGGCGCCATGATGCCCGGGCTGATGGCGGGCATGGAGCCGCCGGATGCCGAGACCCAGGCCATGCAGAAAGAATTGCAAAAACTCCAACTTCAGCTGCAGGTGCGGCAGATGAAATTGCAGGCGGAACTGGCGCCCTTGACCGAGGCCGGCCAGAAGTTGCAGGCCCAGATGCAGGCCGACGGCAGCAACATCGCCCTGCAAAAAGAAGTCCAGAAACTGCAGGCCGAGGCCGCGCTGCGCCAGGCCAAGGCCCAGGTTGAACTGGCCGCCGTCACCGAAGAGGCGAACCGCCTGCAGGCCAAAATGGGGCTGGAGCGGGCCCGCCGCGACGCCACCCAAGCCGCCGCCATGGAAGACGTGACCCGTGCCCAGGAAAAAATCGCGCTGGAAAAAGCCCGCCGCGACGTGGCGCGCGCCGCCGCGTCGGCCGCCGAGGAGCAGGCCAATTTTGAACTGGGCCAGAAACTCGCCGAGAGCAAGCGCAAAAACCAGGAGATGGCCGCCGAGATCGAGCGCCTGTCCACCGAGGGCCAACTGGCCCAGGCCAAACTCGCGGCCGAAACCAGCCGCCTGAACTTGGAATCCAAGCGCCTGCAAACGGTGCTGGCGGTCAGGGACACCAAGGACAAGGTCGCCCAGCAGGTGTTGACCGAGGTGGAATACCCCGATCAACCCTTCAAGGACGGCGTGCTCACCATTTCCGACCGCCGGGTGGAGTTGAACGGCGTCATCTACGACGGCTCGGTCAAGCCGGTGATCGAGAAGATCCAGTTTTTCGCCAACCAGTCCGACAAGCCGATTTTCCTGGTGATTGATTCCTCGCCGGGCGGCTCGGTGGCCGCCGGCTACCAGGTGATCAAGGCCATGGAATCCAGCCGCGCGCCGGTGCATGTGGTGGTCAAATCCTTCGCCGCCTCGATGGCCGCCTGCATCTGCACCCTGGCCCCGCATTCCTACGCCTATCCCAATGCCATCATTCTGCACCACCAGCTCTCTTACGGCGGGGCGGGCCGCCTGAACCTGACCCAGCAGCGCGAGCAGCTGGACCAGGCCAGCAAGTGGTACCAGCGCCTGGGTGCGCCGATCGCCAAGAAGATGGGCGTTACGGTCGATGAAATGGTCAAGGAGATGTACAAGCACAACTCCGACGGCGACTGGGAGCAGTTCGCCGACGATGCCCAAAAGAGCCACTGGGTGGACAACATCGTGACGGAAGTGCACGACATGGGCGTGCGCGAAATGCCCAAGGCCGAGCGCCCAATGCCGATGTTCATGCTCAAGGAGCAGCAGGACGGCAGCGGCCGCTTCGTGCAGCTGCCGCGTTTGGACACCTACGACTGCTGGTTCCTGCACAACCGGGACGGGTATTACCGCAACTAATGGAGGGTCGGGTGTGCTCGGGGCATTGCCCCTGTGCATAGTCGCAGACTCCTAGCCGGCCAAGAACCGCCA
>CAZKVP010000050.1:10271-21604 GCA_964556215.1 uncultured Phycisphaeraceae bacterium | reverse complement strand
CGAATCCAGGTGCCCCTACTTCAAAAATCCCGCAAAATGCGGGTTTTTGCTTTGCTACCCCTCCGACAACTTCCTTGGCGGCGCGCTTGAAAGCTTGAATTGGTTGAGGATGCTCATGAATGAGGAGTTGTGGGAAGGGGAAATGCGGGGCGGACCGCGAGCACGCCTGCTCGCAAGAAAAAAGCCTCCTTATTCTGCATCGGCCGTCCCACACCATCCGCAGCCTTGCGAGCAGGCGTGCTCGCGGTCCGCCCCGCATTCACCGCAGGGTCGAAACCGGCGCCGGATCCATGTCGTCAAAGGCCTGGTTCTCGCCGCCCATGGCCCAGCAGAAACGGTAACCTGCGGTGCCGCAGCCGCTATGGATGCTCCAGGCCGGAGAGAGCGCCACCTGCAGGTTGGCGACCCACAGCGGCGGGGTTTCCTGCGGGCTGCCGAAGAGGTGCAGCACGCGCTGGTCCTGCGGGATGTCGAAGTACAGGTAGACCTCGGTGCGGCGGTCGTGGGTGTGCGGCGGCATGGTGTTCCACACGCCGCCGGGTTTCATCTCGGTGAAGCCCATCACCAGTTGGCAGGAGGCGATGCCCTTTTCATGGATGACCTGCGACAACTTGCGCTCGTTGGCCGTCTCGCGCGCGCCGAGTTCGCGCACCGTCGCGTCGGCCGCCTTGCCCAAGCGGGCGGGGTGGGCGGCGTGCGCCGGATACGACACCAGATAGAACAGGGCCGGCGCGGCGGCGGAATCGCTTTCAAAGCGGATCTCGCGCACTGCGGCCGACATACAGGGTGTCCAGTTTTTCAAGGGGATGCGAAGCTCCATCCACGATGACGCGGCCGGCGGCGCCGACGTTCATGACGCCCAGTTCACTGCGTTCGCAGAAGAAGGCCACCCGCAGTTGCGCTCCGGCCTCGAGCGTGAGCGGCCCGTCCGTCGGCACGGCCGAACCGACGATGGCGCGGTCCAGGTCGGTGTACACCAGGTCGATCCGGCCGGGGGCGAACAGACCCTCGATCAGGAAACTTCGGCGCAATTCGGCGGTGGTGGCGCGGGCGTAGGACTGGCTGTCGAGCGTGCGGTGGTTGATCATGCGCTTTCAGGGGGAAAGGGGCGGCTTCGGCGGTTCAAGCCATGAAGTATAGCCCTGCCGCCGACTGCCAAGCCGCCGCCGGGGAACCGCCTTTTTTCCAGTCCCTCCCGCGCTACCCGTCATTTTGGCCACACCTTGACCTCGCCGTTCACCGGCACCTCGAAGGGCCCCGGGAACGGATTGCCTGCGTCGCGTTTTTTGCCGAAGTAGTCGGTGTCGACCGCCAGCGGCGAGCCGTCGGCGTTTTCGTAGGGCAGGTTGGGGATCTTCGCCTTGCCCAGCAGTTCCGTCGTGACCAACTTGCGCTTGGCTTCGCTCTTCCACGCCTTGTCCTCGTTGAGCGAGAGGTACCAGCCGTCGGCCTTGCGCGTGAGTTTCACGCCGGCATCGAAGACGGGGGCCTTGAGGGCGTCCACATCGAAATTGGCCGGCACCGCGCCTTTGGCGTAGACATTGCCGGCGGCGACCGACGGCAGTTCGGGCACGGAGATGTTGCAGGCGCCCAAATTGAAGCCCCCGGCAAACACATTGTTGTACCAGCGGTAGTCGCCGGCCGGACAGACATGCAGGCCTGCGGTGTCCGTGGAATGCGGCTTCATGAACGGGGTGTTGCGCCTGTCGTGGAAGACCTGGATGCGGCCGATGGCCAGGTTGTGGACGCCGCATAGGCCGCGCGAGTTCGAGGCGAAGTTGCTCGGCGACAGGAACAGGTTGTTGGCGACCAGAATCGGGCCGTGATCCACTTCGGTGAACAGGTCGGCCAGCACGCCGTTGTTGTCGTGGAACAGGTTGCCGGTGACTTGCGTGCCCTGCGCCATCCAGTCGAGCCAGATGGCGCCGGTGTTGCCGCAGCGGTAGATGTGGTTGTTGGCGATGACGACATCGATGGCGCCGTGGAACTTGATGCCGGCCATTTCCGCACCGCTCCAGCCGGTGCCCAGATTGATGTCGTGGATCTCATTGTCCTCGATCCGGCTGAAGGCGCAACCGAGGCTGCCGACGATGCCGTTTTGGCCGCAGTGGTGAATGTGGTTGTTGCGGACGATGTGCGAGCCGATTTTGTCGCGGCTCCAGCCGCCTTTCTGCTGCGCGTCCTTGATGGTGTCGTAATAGCCTTCGGTGGTGCCGCGCTTGCCATCCCACTGATCGGAGTATTTGCCTAGCGCGATGCCGGAGCAGCGCGAGTTGTGGATCTCGTTGTTTTCGATCACCCAGCCCCTGCACCAGTAGGCGCTGACCAGGCCGACCTGCCCCATGGTGGGCGCGGACCAGTTGGTGGCGGCGTTGCGCAGGTCGAACCCGCGCAGGGTGATGTAGTCGATGTTGGTCTTCTCCGGCGTGAAGACGGTGGGGCGCATGCTGATTTCCACCGCGCCGCCGTTGGGGTCGGTGCCGGCGGGGAAGCGGGCGTAGACCGTGGTTTTTTTGTCCGCGTCGGCGGCGGCGGCTTCGGCCTTGGCGGCGGCCGCGGTCTTGAAGACCAGGCAGAGGTTTTTCATGCCGGAGGTCTTCTTGATGGACGCGGTGAAGTTCCGCCACTTCTGCCAATCGCCGGTCGGCTGGATTTCGCACTTGCCAAGCAGCGGCCCGTCGAAGTGGCCGTCGCGCAATTCAATGACGCCGCCGGCGCCGGGAATGGCGGAGGCGCGGATCGTGAGGGATTCGGCGCCGGTGCCGAAATCCACGCCGTCGAAGCGCATGTGGCTGCCAGGGGAGATGTAGCCCACGCACAGGCCGCCTTCGGAGGACGGAGCGGTTTTCTGGCCGTCCAGTTGCGCCTTATCGGCGGAAACCCGCGCCCCGGCGCCGACCGTCAGGGAGCCGATGTTCATGATGTATTGCGGGCCGGCGTCGTCCACCAGTCCGTCCACGGTGGAGAACCATGCGGGTGCTCCGGTTCCTTGGGTGAGGGCATTGAGGTTGGCGGCTTCCGGCAAGGCCTCGCCGTTGACAAAGACGTCACCGCGGCGGTGGATGCGGCCCTCGCCATTGAACCAGTCGCCGCCCACCTTCAGGGCATAGGGGTTGAAATTTCCGAAGCTCTTGTTGGGCAGCGTGAGTTTCCAGGTGTCGCCGGAAACCTTCTCCCATGTCTTGAAGGCGTCGGAGCCGGTGATGATGGCCCTCTCGCCGGGCGCGGCCGCGTAGGTGATGCGCAGCGCGTCGGAGGTGCCCCCGCGCGGCGGGCTCACGCGCTCGCGGTACACGCCGGCGTGGACGAGAATGGTGTCGCCGGGCATCGCCAGTTGCGCAGCGGCGGAGATGGTTTTGAAGGGGCGCGCGGCGGAGCCGTCGCCGGTGTCGAGGCCCTTTTGCGCCGAGACATGCAGGTCGGCGCACAGCGCGGGGGCGGCGGGCAGGGCGGCCAGGAGGACGGCGGAGAACAGGGTGTGCATGTTTTATTCGGGGGTGAAGGGGAAAGAGATGTGCGGCCAACTCACCACTGCTTTTCAATTTCTTCCAGCGACTTGCCCTTGGTTTCCGGCACCCACAGGATCATCACCACCAGCAGCACCACGCAGAAGCCGGCGTAGAGGTAGAAGGGAAAGGCGTGGTTGAAAGTCTTGACGAACCAGGTGTCCTTGCCGTCCATCATGGGGAAGGTCTGGGTCACGGCGTAGTCGGCCAGCCACAGGCACAGGGTCGCAAGCCCTAGCGCGCGGCCGCGCACGGCGGTGGGATAGATCTCGGAGAGGATGACCCAGGTGACCGGGCCGACGGAGAGGCCGAAGCAGCCGATGTAGACGATGCTGAAGGTCAGCATCAGCGCGCTGGCATTGGCCGGATCGTGCATGAATTGTGCCATCAGGCCCATGGCCAAGAGGCTCAGGCCCATGCCGATGGAGCCGATCACCATCAGCGGGCGCCGGCCCCAGCCGTCCACCGCCATGATGGCGATGAGGGTGAACAGCACGCACGAGCCGTTGATGATGATCTGGGTCAGCATGCCGGCATCCACGCCGGTGGACTTGCTCATCTGGTTGAAGATGGTGACGCCGAAATACAGGAACACATTGATGCCCGTGACTTGCTGAAGGATGGCCAGCGCGATGCCGATCAGGAGCGGCTTCTTCAATTTGGGCGAGAACACCTCGGCCCAGGTGCCGCTTTCGCCGCTCAAGCCTTCGCGGATCAATTGCGCCTCGGCCTTGGCGTAGGCGTCGCCGCCGATCTTGCCGAGGATGGTTTGCGCGCGTTCGCCCTTGCCTTGTTCCAGCAGCCAACGCGGACTTTCAGGCATCCACAGGCTCAGCGCGCAAAAGAGGCCCGCCGGCAGGATGCCCACGGCGAACATCCAGCGCCAGCCAGTCGAGACCAGCCACACTTGGCCTTCGTCGCCGGGATGGCCTTTGGCGATGAAGTAGTTGATGACCGCGGTGCCCGCGATGCCGGCCATGATGGCGATTTGGTTGATGGTCACCAAGCGCCCTCGCAAATGGGCGGGCGCCACTTCGGCGATGTACATGGGGGTGGTCATCGAGGCGATGCCGATGCCGACGCCGCCCAGGATGCGGAACAGGATGAAGGCGTTGAAATTCGGCGGATAGGCGGTGCCGATGGCGGAAATCAAAAAGGCCAGGGCGGCCAGGAACAGGGTGAAGCGGCGCCCGAGGCGGTCGGCAAATGGCCCGGCCAACAGCACGCCGCCGGCGCAGCCGATGAGCACGCAGCCGGAGGCCCAGCCGCGCACCGCGTCGCTCAGGTCGAAGTGCTTGGTCAGCGGATCAATGACGCCGGAGATGACGCCGGAGTCGAAGCCGAACAGGAAGCCGCCCAGGGTGGCGGCCACGCAGATGGGCAGCAGGTAGGACCAGTTGGTGTCGGCGCGGATGGGAATGGCCATGGTTTAAGTGTGAAAAGTGAGGAGGCCAAGAAGGAGCCCCGACCGTAAGGGAGGGGACAGAAAGCGGGGAAACCGGGCAGGAAGCGTCCCCTCCCTTACGGTCGGGGTTCCTTCTTGGTCCAGGATTCTTTTCAGGTTTTAAGCAGATATTTGATGAACTCACCCACCCCGTATTCCCACCGCGGAATTTGGTCGGTGTGGTTGACCCAGTTGACCAGTCGGCCCAAGGTCGGTGTGGCGATTTCCACCCGGTCGCCCAGTTGGTGGGTGAAGCCCTTGCCCTTTTCGGCGCGGTCTGCCGTCGGCGCAAACATGGTCCCCAAGAACAACAGGAAGCCGTCGGGGTACTGGTGGTGTTCGCCGCAGGCTTGCGCCACCAGGGTTTCCGGCGAGCGGCTGATTTCCGCCATCTTGTTGCGGCCCGTCACGCGGTAGCCGTCCGGCCCTTCCAGCGTCAGTTCCACTTCGCACTGTTCGACATCCTTGAGCGAGAACGATGCATCGAACAGGCGGATGAAAGCACCCAGCGCGCATGAGCCGTTCTGGTCCTTGGCTTCGCCGAGCAAGAGCGCGCTGCGGCCCTCGTAGTCGCGCAAGTTCACATCGTTGCCGATGGTGGCGCCGACGATCTTGCCCGAAGGCGAAACGGCCAGCACGATTTCCGGCTCGGGGTTGTTCCAGGTCGAGTCGGGCAGCACGCCGATCTGGTGGCCGAAGGTGACGGCCGAGGACGGCTGGCTCTTGGTGAACACCTCCGCATCTTTGCCGATGCCCACTTCCAGGTATTGCGACCACACGCCTTCTTCGATCAGGCGGGCTTTGAGCGCGACGGTTTCCGGCGAACCGGGCTTGGTCTTGGAGAGGTCGTCGCCCAGGCTGTCGTGGATGAGCTTGCGGATGGTTTCGGCCTTGGCCTTGTCGCCCTTGGCCTTTTCTTCGACCACGCGCTCAAGCAGGCTGCGCACGAAGGTGACGCCGCAGGCCTTGATCGGCTGGATGTCGTTGGGCGCCATCAGCACCACGCGGGTTTCGTCCTTGAGGCTGGCGGCGCGCCGGGTGAACAGGCTGCTTTCCAAGACGGTTTCAAGGGAACCTAGTAGCGGGCCCACTTGCGCCTGCTGCACGGCTTGCGCGGGATTGGCGTGGGCGAGCACATCGGACAAGGTGCGGAACTGCGCCGAAGCATCAATCACCGATCCGCCCTTGAGGGTGACGATGCGCGGGCCGGCGATGCCATTGGGCGCAAGTTTGGCCGGCACCCAGGCGCGGCCAACCCAGGTGCCGGTGTGGCCGTCGCCTGGCACGATGCCAGCGGGGGTGTAGGAAGAAACGGTGGCGCAAGTGGTGAGGTTCATGGTGGGTTTCCTAAATCAGATCATGGGGTAAAGTGAGCAGCCGCCATCCACCAGCAAGGTGGCGCCGGTCATGTAGTCGCTGGCAGAGCTGCAAAGGAACAAGGTGGCGTCGGCGACGCTCTGCGTCTCTTGCAAACTGCCGAGGGGAATCGCTTTCTCGGCCCGGGCGCGCCAGGCGGGTTCGGTCTCCCACTGCACCTTGGCCATGCCGGCATTGACGATGCCCGGGGCCATCGCATTGACGCGGATGCCGCAGGGCGCCAGTTCGCGGGCCAGCGTTTTGGACAGCATGAGCAAGCCGCCCTTGCTCGCGTTGTAGGCGCCGATCTCCGGCCAGGGCACCTGCTGGATCCAGGAGGAAGTGAAGATGATTTTGCGCGTCGGACCGCCGGCGGGCGCCTGCTTCATGCGCCGCGCGGCCTCGCGCGCGACCAGAAAGGCCGCCGTCAGGTTGAGGTCGATGACCGACTGCCAGACTTCCAATGGCAATTCATCCAGCGGGTGGGTGTGGACTTTGCCGGCGTGGACCAGCACGCAGTCGGGCGCACGGCCGAAGTCTTTTTCGATGCGATCGAACAAGGCGATGACTTGTGCTTCCTGGGTGCCGTCGCAATGCAGGAAGGTGCCCGGCAGCGGCGCATGGGGTGGGGCCAAGTCGGCGTTGATCACTTGCGCCCCGTGGGCGGCCAACTGGGTGATCATGGCCGATCCAAGCGCGCCGCTGCCGCCGGTGATGAGGATCAGCCGGCCACATAGGCAACTGGGGGCGAAGGGAGAAGGGGTGGGCATGGGTGTTGGGGGGTGTTTCGTTTTTGGCTTTCCCGGGACCGAGGGTCTCCGACCCTTGCTTCCTTGCATGCTTCCCATGCGGGCATCGGCGGGTTTCGAGGGAGCCTTCCGTAGCGAGGGTCGGAGACCCTCGGTCCCGGGAAAGCCCTGTGGAATCAGGGCACGGCGATGGGCTTGGGAGCCATCTGCGGCGCCATGATGACGACTGTGTTCAGGCCGTTGGAAGTCACGGTGATGGTCTTGGTTTCGCCGGCCTTCACCTCCACCTTGGGCCACTTGAGGAAGGCGACATCCCCCTGCGGTTTTTGCGCCTGCTCAGCATTTTCGGCGAAGATGGAAACCTTGGCGTCAAACTTCGTCGGGTTCCTGATTTCCAGCTTCACGCCCGCGGGTCCGCGTTCGAGCACCTTGGCCTCGACCGAGTCGTAGACATAGAAACGGTCCATGTCGGTGCGCAGGTAGATGCCGGGGACTTCAATGTCGGTCAGCGCGCCGTTGGTGGCGACCCAGCCGTTGGTGCCGCCGGGGTTGTCGCCGCGGCTGTCGGCATCGCAGTAGGTCAGGCGCTCGGTGCCGCCGCCGTTGAATATGGCGTCGGCGTGGGCATGGCGGATGTCGCGCAGCAACTCGGCGTAGCGGACGTCGCCGGTGGCGCGGAAGATCTTCGCCAACGAGTCGCCGGAGGAGGTGCAGATGCCCGGCGCGCCGTGCTTGTTCTGGGTGCTGGCCCAGAAGGTGCCGGCGAACTTGGTGCCAAGCGACCCCAAGGCGGTGAACTTGGGCAGTTCGTAGTCGTACGAGACGATCCAGGTCGCCGCCAGGTTGCCGGCGTTTTGCGCCTTGTCCAGCCATTCCTGTTCGCCGGTGGCTTCGTACAGCGCCGTCAGGGCCGCGAGGAAGCCGAAGGCGGTCTCGGAGTCGGCGTTCTGCAGGATGTCGGCGCAGGCGCCGGTGGTCTGGCCTTGCTTGACGAAGTCGCGCTCGTAGTAGTAGCGGGCGGCTTGCCGGGCGGCCTCCAAGTAGCGGGGCTCCTTGAAGTATTGGCCAGCCAGCGCCAAGCCGCCGATGCACATGACTCCGCCGGAGGAGTTGTATTCCGAGACCGCCCCGGTCTTGACATTGACCATGCGGCCCCACTGGCCATCGCGCTTCCAGGTCTTGACCATGGCGTCGGCCAACTTGCGCATCGAGTCTTCCCACGCCGGCTTGATCGTCTGCCCGCGGCCCTGGGCTTTGAGTAGGTCGAACTGTTTGACCATCCAGTACAGGATGTCGCCTTCGCAGCGCGAGATGTTCATGTCTGGCTTGGGCTCGCGGAAGGTCACATTGCCGTCCTGGCGGATGGCATAGTGGTAGTAGCCCGAGGCGGCTTGCCCCTTGAGGCCGAAGTCGAAGGTCTGGGTGACGCGCTCCAGGCGGGCTTCGTCGCCCATGGCCAGCATTTGATAGGTGTTGATCCAGCCGCCGACCCAGCCGAAGGGGATCCAGTCGCCGTTTTCCGCCATGTAGAACTTGGCGTCGCCCTTGCCGCTGAAGAAGCGGCCGTCGGTGAAGCCGACCATCCGTTTCAGGTGCTCGCTTTCCGGCAGCAGCAGGCGCGGGTGGTTGGGGCCGGTGAGGGCCTTGCGCACCGACATGAATTTATCCAGCACGGCGGGGATGCCGTCGGCGGGAAAGTCGTACGCGCGCAACTTGAGCGTCACGCTGTCGCCGGCCTTCATGGCCAGTCCGCGGTCCGGGCTGCCGGTGAAGCCGATGAAGGCCGGCTTCTTCTCGCGCACGCCCGGCGCGCCGACCACCACGGTGGCGCGGGTGCGGTCGGGGCTTTCTTCAACGGCGAAGGCGTTGTCGAGGATTTCGCCGTTGGCCTTGCGCAAAAAGTCGCCGTTTGCGCCGCGTCCGGCTTGCTCGGCCAGCAGGATGAAGCCGCGCTTGGCCTTCTTGTCGAAAATCACGATCTCCGGCGTGGTGACGTTGCTGGTGTTCACTTCCAGTTTGGAAGGCTGGCCCGCCTCCTTGGCCAAATGCGGCATGTCCCCGTGGGAGAGCGGCAAGTCCTTGCGGTAGTAGTCGGCGTCGTCGAGCCCCTGGGCGTAGCCGCGATTGACGATGCGGTTGCGGTTGCCGTTGTAGACCGAGGCGGGCAGCAGCACATAGTTTTCGGTGGACCAGTCGTTGAAATCGAAGGCGGCGGCCAGGCCGGCGGCGGGGCTGGACCCTTCCTTGAGCGTCAGGGTGAGCGTGATGTCGCGCGCCTGCGATTCGCCGGCGACCTTGGCGCAAGCGACAGCGGATTCCCACTTCGAGTTCGGCAGTTCCAACTTGCCGCCGGGCAGCGCGCGGGCGGCTTCGAGCGAAGGGCCTTTGTACCAGCAGGCCACCGGGCGCAAGTCGGCTTTCAGATTTTTGAGGAAGTCGTCCGCTTGTGCCGTGGCTGGGTCGCCTTCCGGCAGGGCCGAAGTGTTGGCCACCGGAAGCCAAGTGCGGGCGGTGGCATCCTTGGGGAAAGTGTCGGCCAGCGGCAACTTGGCCAGGTCTTCGGAGGAGAGTGCCCCGACCTTGAAGTCGCTGAAACTTGCGCCGCCGGCACCGCCGACGAAGAGGTGGCCGTCGCGGCCGAAGTCGACGCCTTCGGCTGAAACGGCCAGCGTCAACTTGGGTGTGAAGGTGTCGCCGGTCTTCCAGTGCGGATGAATTTCCAGCCAAGCCTGCTTGCGCTTGGCGTCCCACGAGAAGCGCAAGTGGTGGGTGCCGTCGCCCAGGGTGACGGCGTCGCCGATCGCTTCCCCATTGAGCGCGGCGTTCACCGCGCCGCCGCCGAAGTCGTTGGGGCACAGGCGGAAGATTAGCGACGGGGTGGTGATGGGCTCGTTGAACGCCGCCGGGTTGGCCGCGCCGCGCCCCAAGCCGAAGAAGGCGATGCCGTGGCCTTGGTGTCCGCTCTTGACGGTGACGGTCGTTTCGGCGCGGAAATTCTCCTTGGCGTAATCACCCTTGGTGGTGGCGGCGTAGTCGCGCGTCGTGCCCGCCGCGCCGCCGAAGGCCGGGAGGGGTGCGCTGGGGGCGAGTTCCGGCGCGGCCAAGGCGGGGGTGGCGAAGAGCAGGGTGGCGAAGAGGAGGTGGTGGGTTTTCATGGGAGGTGTGGGAAAGCGCTTGCGCCCGGAAACGCGGGACGCCAGTCCCGCCGAAAATAAGGAATGCCTTGCTTGAAGCGGGACTGGTGTCACGCGTTCCCGGGTTCACACCCCGGTCAAACTGCCGGTGGCCGCCTGCCCTCCCTTGTACGAGAAGCCGCCGTCGCAGCGCAAGTCCAGCGCCGTCACATTGGCCGCCAGTTCGCTGGCCAGGAACACGAAGGCGTTGGCCACTTCCTCGATGCTGGCGACCTTGCCGCGCGGATGGTTCCGGTCGAAGGAGGCGCGCAGGGCGACCGGATCCTCGCCGCTTTCGGCGATGTAGCGGGCCAGCATCGGCGAATCCACCGTGCCCGGCGACACTGAGTTCACGCGGATGCCAAAGGGCGCCAGTTCCATCGCCTGGCCGCGGGCCAGGCCGATGAGGGCCGCGTTGCAGGCGCCGTAGACCGCGTGCTTGGCGAAACCGACATTGCCGGTCACGCTGGCCATGTGGATGATCGAGCCGCCGCCGGCCTTCTTCATCTGCGGGGTGCAGTGCTTGGACATGAACACGGCCGATTTGAACTTGGCGCCCACGCAGGCGTCGAACTGGTCCACCGTCATGTCCTCGACATCCACCACCGGCATGACGGCGGCGTTGTTGACCAGCACGGTGACCGGGCCCAGGGTTTGCTGGGTGGAGGCGCAGAAGGCCGCGATGGCCGCTTCATTGCTCACATCAAAGGCACCCCAGTGGGCCTTGCGGCCCAGCAGCTCGATTTGGCGGGCGGTTTCCTGGACATTTTCTGCGCGGCGGGCGCAGACGCACACATTCGCGCCCTCGCGGGCGAAGGCGAGCGCGATGCCGCGGCCGATGCCGTCGCCGGCGCCGGTGACGAGGGCGGTTTTGCCTTGGAGGAGGTTCATGGTGGGAGGGGAAAGAGGGTGGATCTGCGGGGCGGACCGCGAGCTTTTAGCTCGCAAGGCTGCGGATGGAACGGATGGTGCGGTACGGGACAGATGCGGAGGCTTGGTTTCTTGCGAGCAGGAATGCTCGCGGTCCGCCCCGCATTTACCAATCCAGCACCGCGCCATCCTTGGCGCGGATGGTCAGGGAGTGCATCACCTCCTGCTTGAACGG
>CAZKVP010000050.1:7841-10171 GCA_964556215.1 uncultured Phycisphaeraceae bacterium | reverse complement strand
TCCGGCGGCACCGGCTCTTCGCAGAAGTAGGGGCGGAATTCCTCGATGGCGTTGATGTACTGGATGGCCATGCCCGGGTAGGTGCGGCCGTGGAAGTCCACCATGATGTCGATCTCGTCGCCCATCGCCTCGCGCAGTTTGCCGAACATGTTGGCGAAACGCTTGACGGTGGCCGGCCCTTCCAACGGCTCGGAATAGGGCACGAACACCACCTTGATCGCGGTGTAGCCGTTGGCCACGCATTTTTGCGCCAGTTCGATCAAAGGCTCGACCTCAAAGGTTTCGTACACCGCCTTCATGTTGCCGCCGCCCAGGTGGGTGTACATGCGCACCTTGTCGCGCACCTTGCCGCCAAGCAGGCGGTAGGTCGGCACGCCCAGGTCCTTGCCCGCGATGTCCCACAGCGCCATCTCGATGGAAGAGATGGCGCTCATGCCGATGACGCCCATGCGCCAGAAGGATTGGCGGTACATCTTCTGGTAGATGTGCTCGATGTTGCGCGGGTCTTCGCCGATGACCATCTGCTTCATGTCTTCGATGGTGCCGATCAGGGAGCGGGTCTTCCATTCGAGCGAGGCTTCGCCCCAGCCGAACAGGCCGGGCACATCGGTTTCGACTTTGGTGAACACCCAGTTGCGCATTTCGGCGTTCACGACCACGGTCTTGACATCGGTGATTTTCATTGGATTTTTTGGAGAAAAAAGAGGGAAAGTGAAGATTTAGAAAGGGAAGTACATCGTCGGCACGCCAACTTCCGCACGGACCAGCCCGCGCGCAGAGAGGTCGTCCAAGTGCCCGGCAAAGGCGTAGCAAAGTTCATGGTGGATGCCCGTTGGCCAAGAGCCCAAGGCCGGGCCGCAGCGGGCGCACAGTTCCGACAGCGTGAGGCCGGCGGGGGAGGCCTTCAATTCGGCCAAAATTTGCGCTTCCACCTTCAAGACAAAGTCGCGGCTCTCATCGCAGAAATCCGCCACCTCATGCCCGCGCTTGACCGGCCAATGGCAGCCGACATAGGCATCCGGCTTCATCGCACGGATCTTTTCGATGGTGCGCAGATACGCCTGCGGATACAGGTAAGTCGGGCACAGCGCCGGCTCGCCTTGCTCGTCCAGATACACCGCTCCGTGGATGGCGTCGCCGCCGAAGAGGATGCCGTGCTTGCGGTCGAAGACGCCCAGGTGGCCGTGGCTGTGGCCGGGCAGGTGGACCACTTCCACCTGCCAATCGGGCGCCAGGGTGATCGTGTCACCTTCGGCATAAACCCTGTCCATCTTTTGCGCCTCGCCCAGGCAGGCGAACACCGCCGCCTTCACCGCGTCGGGGTAGAAGTGGCGGTGCTTGGCGCGATAGGCGTCGTAGCGCACGCTCCAGATCGTTTCGGGCGATTCCACTTGCGCCTGATCCGCCGCGCCGCAGCCCATCACCGCCTGCGGCGCCAACCGCTTCATTTCGTGGTTGCCGCCGACATGGTCGTGGTCGCAGTGGGTGATGAGGATGTGGGTGAGGCGGGCGGGGGAGATTCCCAATTGCGCCAGCGCCGGCAGAATCAGCGCCTGCACATCGGGCGCGTTGCCGGTGTCCATCAGCAAAACACCGGAGGAGCCGACCAGCAGCGGCAGGCGCAGCGGCCGGCCGCCGGTATGGCCGCACAGCAGGTGGACGCCATCGGCCAGGGTTTGGATGGAAAAAGAACAGGACATGCGCAAGTTTTAGGCACTGCGCCAATCAATGTCAATAAATAATCAAAAATTGACAGCCATGCTGACAGTCTTTACGCTTCACGCCATGTCCTCCATTCGCCACCTCGCCACCTCGCTGATCAAAGGCCTCGATGTTCTGGGCCTGGTCGCACGCCATCCGGATGGCCTGACCCTGCAGGAGATGGGCGCGCTCTTGCCGATGCCGCGCACCAGCATCCTGCGCATCCTGGTGACGCTGGAGCATTACGGCCTGGTGGAGCGCATGGACAAACGCTTTGCGCCCACGGCGCAATTTCGCCAGTGGTCCTCCGGCGACCCCGACCGCCTGCTGCGCGAGGCCCACCACGGCGCGCTGGAAGCCATCAGCGCCAAGGCCAACGAGTTGGTCATGCTCGGCGTGCTCGACGGCGGCAAGTTGCGCCATGTGGATCATGTCGAGGGCAAGCAAGTCATCCGCGTGGATCCGGTGCTGGCCGCCGCCCATGATCTGGAGACGGCCGCCATGGGCAAGTTGCTGCTGTCGCAGCGGCCCGACCTGTGCACCCGCATCAGGAATGCCCGCATCAAAAAAGAAGTGGAGGCGGCCGCCGCCACCGGCATCGCCTGGAACCGCGAGGAATCCGCCCCCGG
>CAZKVP010000050.1:0-7741 GCA_964556215.1 uncultured Phycisphaeraceae bacterium | reverse complement strand
CCCATCCTCATCGCCGGTTCCTTCCGCCATTCCGCCGCCGTCGCTTCTTTCGCCGCCTTCAATCCGGCCCTGCGCGCGCCGATCGTCGGCGACTATCCGGTCTCGACCTGGGCCGACCTGGACGCCGCGCTGACCGCCGCTGCCGCTGCTTTTGAAACGATGCTGACCCTGCCGCGCGCGACCTTTGCCGCCTTCCTTGAAAACTACGCTTCCAAGATTGAAGCCAACCTTGAAACGCTGGCCAAGATCGCCAACGAAGAAACCGGCTTGGCCTTCGCTCCGCGCCTCAAGGATGTGGAAGGGCCGCGCACCGTCAACCAGTTGCGCCAGGCCGCCGCCGCCGCGCGCTCCGGCACGTGGGCCGAGCCGGTGATCGACACCAAGATCAACTTGCGCGCCTGCCTGGGCCCCATCGGTCCGGTGGCGGTGTTCGGGCCCAACAACTTTCCCTTCGCCTACAACGGCATCGCGGGCGGCGATTTCGCCGCTGCCATCGCGGCCGGCAATCCGGTGATCGCCAAGGCCCACCCCTCGCACCCCGGCACCTCGCTGGCGCTGGCGCGTTTGGCGCAAGCGGCGGCGGACGAAACCGGCCTGCCCCAGGGCGCGGTGCAGATGCTGTTCCAATTTTCGAATGAAGACGGCTTGCGCCTGATGCAGGACCCGCGCCTGGCCGCCCTGGGCTTCACCGGCTCGCGCCGCGCCGGCCTGGCGCTCAAGGCCGCCTGCGACGGTGCGGGCAAGCCGTGCTATCTGGAAATGTCCAGCGTCAATCCGGTGGTCATCCTGCCCGGCGCGCTCTCTGAGCGCGGCGCGGACATTGCCAAGCAATACACCGATTCGGCGCTGCTGGGCGTCGGCCAGTTCTGCACCAACCCCGGCATCGTGTTCCTGGTGAAGTCGCCCGAAGCCGACGCCTTCGTGGCGCAGGCCAAGCAGACCTTTGAAACGGCCGCCTCCGGCACCTTGCTCTCGGAGCAGGCGCTCAAGGGCTTGGCCGCCGGCGTGGCTGACTTGCAAAAAGCGGGAGCGCAAGTTCTGTGCGGTGGCCAGCCCGGCGATGCCGCCCGCTGCACCTTCCGCAACACCTTGCTCGCGGCAACTGGAGCGCAATTTCTGGCCAACCCGCATGGCCTGCAGGGCGAAGCCTTCGGCAATGCCGGCTTGGTGGTGGTGTGCGACTCCGAAGCGCAAGTGGAAGCCTGCCTGCGCCAACTCGAAGGCAACCTGACCGGCTGCGTGTACTCCGCCACGACGGGCGCCGATGATGCTGCTTATGTCTCCATCGCCCGCGTGCTGCGCCAGAAAGTCGGCCGCCTGCTCAACGACAAGATGCCCACCGGCGTGGCCGTCAGCGCAGGCATGAACCATGGCGGACCGTTCCCCGCCACCGGCCACCCCGGCTTCTCGGCCGTCGGCATTCCGGTGTCGCTCAAGCGTTTCGCCATGCTGCAATCCTTCGACGGCGTGCGCGAGGCGCGGTTGCCGGACATCTTGCGTGACGGCAATCCGACTGGGATTCAGCGGTTTGTGGATGGGAAGTGGGTGAGTTGAAAAGTAGATGCGCATGTCGCCCCCCTTGAGCAGAGGGGGGGCATAAGGCAATGGCCCGCGAAACGGGACGGGGAATCGACCTGTGACGCGGTGCCAATGCCACCCTCTGACCCGCTCATTTTTGGGTATTCTCACCCCCATGATTTTTTCATCCGGCTCCCATCGCCGCCCTGTCTTCGCGGCATTGATCTTGATCGCCCTGTGCGGCTGCGGGCGCGCACCTGCGCCTTCAAGCGGGCCGGGCGCTTTGCCGCATCAAGTGGTGCGCAAAGGCTATGCGGGCAGCGCATCGTGCGCGGCGTGCCATCCGATGGAAGCGCAAAAATTCGCCACTTCCGACCATGTGCGGGCCATGGCCTTGCCCACGGCACAAACCGTCAAGGGCGACTTCAATCAAGCCACGCTGACCCACTTGGGCGTCACCTCCACTTTTGATGCGCAAAACGGCGTCTACTTTGTCACCACCGAAGGGCCGGACGGCAAATTAACACGCTATCAAGTGGCGTATGTTTTTGGCCATTTCCCTTTGCAACAATACCTGGTGCATTTCCCCGGCGGGCGCTTGCAATGCCTGCCCTTGGCTTATGACACCCGCGACAAAAAGAGCGGCGGCCAGCGCTGGTTCCATTTGTACGGCAACGACAAGGTCGCCCCCGATGATCCGCTGTTCTGGACCGGTCCGATGCAGAACTGGAACCACATGTGCGCCGGGTGCCATTCCACCGCGGTGGAAAAAGGCTACGACGAAAAGACCGACAGTTTCAAAACCACGTGGACGGATGTGACCCTGTCTTGCGAATCGTGCCATGGCCCGGCGGAAGACCACTTGGCGTGGGCGCAAAAAAATCCCTCAAAATCCGCCGACCCCCATCACGGCTTTGCCCGCTCGGTGGTGGATCGCCAGCGGATGTGGATCATGAATCCCGCCACCGGCATCGCCAAACGCCAAAGCCCGCCGCCGCCTGCCGCCCTGGTCGACAGTTGCGCCAAATGCCACGCCCGCGCCGAAGTGCTGGACGAAAAAGCCCCCGGCCCGGCCCCCTTTCTGGAATGCCGCCGCCCGTCCCTGCTTGAAGACGGGCTGTATTACGGCACCGGTGAAATCCGCGACGAGGACTACGAATGGGGCTCCTTCACCCAAAGCCGCATGCACCATGCCGGCGTCACGTGCGCCGACTGCCACGATGCGCACAGCGGCAAAACCCGTCAAACCGGCAACATGCTCTGCGCCCAGTGCCATTTGCCCGCCAAGTTTGACGTGCCAAGCCACCACCATCATGCCGTGGGATCTGCCGGTGCACAGTGCATCAATTGCCACATGCCCACCCATACCTACATGGGCGTGGATGTGCGCCGCGACCACGGCTTTCGCATCCCGCGCCCTGACTTGACCGTCAAGTACGGCGCAAAAATCGCCCCCAACAGTTGCGCCGCCTGCCACATCAAGTCGGAAGAAAACGCCGCTTGGGCCGCCCAAAAAATCGCCGAATGGACCGGCGGCAAGCCCAAGCGCCACGCCTTTGGCGAAATCTTGTCCGCCGCCCGCGCCAATGCGCCCGGGGTCAACAAGTCTTTGGCGCAATTGGCCACGGATAACAGCCAAGGTGATGTGGTGCGCGCCACCGCCCTGCAAGCCCTGCTGCAACAAGCCCCTCAAGCGGAATGGCAAACCGCGCAAAGCAAAGGCTTGGCCGACCCCTCACCTTTGGTGCGCGCCGTGGCGGTGGCCGCCCTGGGGCAAGCCCCACCGCAAATGGCCGCAACGCTTGGCGCACCGGCGTTAAGCGATCCTTCCAAAAATGTGCGCCTGGCCGCCGCCCGCGTGCTGGCTGGCTATCGGGCGCAATTGCCACCCGAGGCGCAAGTCGCCCTGGATCACGCTTTGGTGGAAGACTACGCCGCCGAAGCCATCAACGCGGACCGTGCGCCCATCCAACTCAATCTGGGGCTGCTGGCCTTGGCCCAAGGCAAGCTTCAAGAAGCCGACGACCGCTTTGCCAAAGCCATCGCCCGCGACCCTTCGTTTGCCGAGGCCTGGGTCAACCGCGCCGACTTGCGCCGCCAGCAAAACGATGAAGCCGGTTGCGAAAAAATCCTGCGCGAGGGTCTGCAAAAAGCCTACGACAAATCTCCCTTGCATCACAGCCTGGGCCTGCTTTGCGTGCGCCAAAAACGCCTGCCAGAAGCCGAAGCGCAATTTGCCCAAGCCCATCAGTTGCGCCCCGACATCCCCCAGCACGCCCTGTTGCTGGCCTTGGTCAAAGACGCCCAAGGCCAGACCGAAGCCGGCCTGAAAGTGCTGCGCGACGCCTGCAAACGCCACCCGCATGACGGGCAATTGCTCTCTGCCTTGGCAGGCTTGGCGCAAAAGGCCGGACATTTGGAGGAAGCACAGGCCGCACAGAAACTGTTGGCGGAATAAAAAAAGCACAGCCCCAAAATGGGCTGTGTCTTTTTCATTCAAAGGAACCGCGACCGTAAGGGGGCGGGCGTAGTTGGGACTGTTTTGCGCGGCGGCCTCCTGCGCCCACCAGAAATCGCCCATGGATTCCGGCGTGCACACCATGACCCATGTTTTATTTTGTGCACATTGTAATAAACAAGACTAAACCCGCATCTTTGGCGGCATCCGCCCGCCCGTGTTTCCGGCAAGCCGCATGCGTTCATTTCAACTCCACACCATCACCGTCTCGCTTCTTCTCCTCTTGGCCGGGGCCGTGCGGGCCGCCGAGCCGGTGCCGTCCGCGGGGGAGTCGTCGCTTTTGGAGCGCGCGGCGCGGGCGGAAAGGTGGCGGGAAATGGCGGCGGCCCAAGCCTCGCCGCCGCAGTGGCTTTGGCTGCCGGGCGGCCGACTGTGGTTTGCACGCACGGCCCCCGATGGCGGCCGCTCTTGGATGGAAGTGGATGCCGCATCCGGAACCTGCCGCCCCGCCTTCGATGCCGCGAAGGTCGCCGCCCAGTTGCGCTTGGCCGGCGTCGCGGCGGATTCCAAGAGGCTGAAATTCCAATTTCTGCGGGCTGTGGACGGGACGCCGCGGTTTCTGACCGGCGGAAAGATCTTCGAGTTCAAGGATCGGTTGCCCGTGGCACTGCCTTCAAATGTTGGCGCGGCTTTGGAGAAGGAGTGGGCGCTGCCTCCGGATCCGTCCGTCCACGGCAGTCCCGCGAATGTCCATTCGCCGGCCCAACTCCTGCTGCTCAACCGTTCCGGAGGCCCGGTGACGCTGTGGTGGCTGGATTTTTCGGGCGAGGCGCAATTCATGAAAAAATGCGCGGCCGGCGAGATTTGTGCGCAGAGCACCTATGTTGAGCACGCCTTTGAGGTGCGCGCCGCCTCCGGGGCCGTTTTGTGGCGCGGGGTGATGCCCGCCGGCGACGCCTTGGTCCGCGTGGATGGCACGCCGATGGCGCCGTCCGCGCCGGAGCCGGCGCCATCGTTGCGGATTCAAAACGACAATCTGTGGCGGGGAAACACGACCCTCACCCCTGACGGCGTTTGGCGCGACGGCTACACCGAGCCGCACCTGTCTCCCGACGGGCGCTTTGCCGTCGGCTTGCGCGTGGCGCGCGTGGAGCCGCGGCGGATCACGCTGGTGGAATCCTGCCCGGCCGGACAACTCCAGCCGATCACCCACAGCATTCCCTATCCCAAACCCGGCGACCCGATTGATCAGGCCAGACCATGGCTGTTTGACTTGCGCACCAACCGCGCGGTGCCGGTGGACGGAGCCCCGTTTGCCAATTCCTGGAGCGTGACCTTCCAAGGCTGGACCCCCAAGGGCGACGAGGCCCTGTTCCTTTTCAACCAGCGCGGCCATCAGCATCTGCGGGTGCTGGCCGTGGACATGGCCGGCCATGTGCGCGCGGTGGTGGATGAACAAAGCGCGACCTTCATCGACTATTCACAGAAAACGCTCTGCCAGGTGCTGGCCAAAAGCAACAGCCTGTTGTGGATGTCCGAGCGCGACGGCTGGAACCATCTGTGGCTCTATGACCTGGCCACCGGCCGGGTGAAGACCCAAGTGACGCACGGCAACTGGGCGGTGCGCCGGGTGGTAAAGGTGGACGAGGAAAAGGGCGAAGTGTGGTTTGCCGCCACCGGCATCGTGCCCGACCAGGACCCCTGCCAGATCCATCTGGCCCGCTGCCGGCTGGACGGCTCGGACTTGACGGTGCTCACCGCCGGCGACGGCGACCACCACTGGTCCTTTTCACCCGATGGCACCTGTTTCATCGACACCTGGTCGCGCATGGACCTGCCTCCGGTGCATGAATTGCGGCGCGCCGGCGACGGCTCCAAGGTGTGCGAGTTGGCGCGCGAAAGCGATGCGGCCCTGCGCGGGGCCGGATGGCGCCCGCCGGAGCGTTTCACCGCCAAGGGCCGGGACGGCCGCACCGACATGTACGGGCTGATTTTCCGCCCGTCCACCTGGCAACCCGGCCAGAAACTGCCGGTGGTGGAGGAAGTTTATCCCAGCCCCCACGACCATTATGTGCCCAAGTCTTTCGGGGTCTTCGAACGTCCGCAGGCGCTGGCGGAACTCGGTTTCGCGGTGGTGATGGTGGACGGCATGGGCACCAACTGGCGTTCGCGCGCCTTCCATGACGTGTGCTGGAAAAATATCCAGGACGCCGGCCTGCCCGACCACATCGCTTGGCTGAAGGCCGCCGCGGCGGCGCACCCGGAACTGGATCTGTCGAAAGTCGGCATTTACGGCGGCAGTGCCGGCGGACAGGCGGCCCTTTCGGCCCTGCTCCACCATGGCGATTTTTACAAGGCTGCCGTCAGTGACTGCGGCTGCCATGACAACCGCATGGACAAGATCTGGTGGAACGAGGCGTGGATGGGCTGGCCCGTGGGCCCGGAATACGCCGACAATTCCAATGTCACGCATGCCGCGAAGTTGCGGGGCGACCTGCTGCTGACGGTGGCCGAGATGGACCGCAATGTGGACCCCGCCTCGACCCTGCAGGTGGTCAACGCCCTGCTCAAGGCCGGCAAGGACTTCGAGTTTTTGATGGTTCCCGGGGCCGGCCACTTCACTCTGGACCGGCCCGAAGTGCGGCGGCGCATGTATGATTTTTTCCTGCGCAAGATCAAGGGGCGGCGGCTCAACCCTTAGAGCCTATCCCCCACCCTCCCCCTCACTCCCGCGACCCCCATGGCCATCCTTCTGTTCGGCGTTCCCGCGACCAACTTCACCGTCTACCACCGCACCGGTTTTTTGTGCGGTGATCCGGTGGCGTTCGTCTTGGCCCCCGGCGCCCAAGGCCGCGAGGAATCCGCCCTGATCCTGCGCGACATCGAACTCGATCGCGCGCGCCAAGCCGCCCGGGCGGACGCCTGCTTCTGCCCGCGCGACTTGGTGCCCGGTGATGCGCTCTCGGGCGACCGTGCCACCGCCACCGCACAGGCGGCCGCCGCCTGGCTGTCAGCGCGCGGAATCACCCGGGTCCATGGCGACCCCACCCTGCCCCTGATCGCCGTGGAAGCCTGCCGCACCGCCGGCATCGCGGTCGTGCTCGACCCGGACCTTGGCGTGCGCCAACGGCGTGTCAAAAATGAAACTGAAATAGCCCACCTGCGCCAGGCGCAGGCTTTCACCGAAGAGGTCATGCGCATGGCCGCCCAACTTGTCCTTGGCGCCAAGGCGGACAAGAACGGAACCCTGATCCAAGGCGGCGCCCCGCTCACCGCCGAACGCGTGCGCGGCGAAATCGCGGTGCATTGCGCCCGGCACGGTTACGCCAATCCGGCCGGGACCATCATTGCCCAAGGGAGCCACGCGGCCGATTGCCACGACTTCGGCGCCGGGCCGCTCACCACCGGGCTGCCGGTCATCCTCGACATCTTCCCGCGCAACATGTCCACCCTCTATTGCGGCGACTGCACGCGCACCGTCTGCCACGGTGCGGCTGCGCCGCTGGCCATCCGGATGCACACCGCGGTGCGGGCTGCGAAAAAGGTGGCGCAAGCCGCACTGCGCCCCGGCGCCACCGGCCAAAGCGTGCATGCCGCCACCGTAGCGGCCATGGCATCGCACGGGTTTCCCCACGGCGCCCTGCCGCCCGAAGGCGACCCGCGCCGCACGAGCGCCATCACCCTGCCGCACGGCACCGGCCATGGCATCGGGCTCGACATCCACGAACCCATCCTGCTCGATGCCGGCGGCGGGGAAATCCTGGC
>CAZKVP010000049.1:12894-22276 GCA_964556215.1 uncultured Phycisphaeraceae bacterium | reverse complement strand
TAGCATGCCACATTCAGCCAGCCGGCCTTTCTGTTCTTTTTGGAGAATCCATGCCTTTCATCCGTTGCATCACCATGGCCGCATTGGTGGCGGCGTTTGCCGGCCTCTGCGGACCGCTGCGGGCCGCAGAGGCCAAACGCCAGGCGGTGCCGGATGCCAATGCGGTGCGTGACGCTTCCAAGCAGGTCCGTCAGGTGTTCAGGGAAGACCTGGCCGCGGCCATTTTGCCGGCTGAAAAAAGCCGGCTTGCCGGCAAGCTGCTCTCCGCCAGCGGCGGCGAGAAAAATCCGGTGGTGCGCTACGCCATGCTGTCGATGTCCATTGACATGGCATGCAATGCCGGTGATCTGGATAGGGCGGCCCAGGGCGTTGCCAAGATGGCGGAAATTTACGAAGAAGATGCGGACCAGTGCCTGGTCCAGGCGGCGGGCGATGCCGCCAAAAATGTCAAAACCCAAGAGGCCCGCAACGCGTATTTCGAGTGCACTCAAAAAATGGTGGGCGGCTGGGAGGCCCGCAACGAATTTGCCCTGGCCCGCAAAGTCGCCGAGTACGCGGTGACGGCCATGCGCGGCGCGCCCGACCTGTTGGCCTCTGCCACCGAGCAGGCGGCCGATGTGCGCGAGACCGAATTGGCTTGGGAAAGATGCAAAAAACTGGTGGAAGCCGCCGAGTTCAAGGCGGAAAAGATCGCGCATATCGGCCGCTATCTGTGTTTTTACCGCGACAACTGGGAGCAGGGCTTGCCGCTTTTGGCGGCTTGCAATGACGCGCCGCTGCACACCCTGGCCGCCGCCGAGCTCAAAAAAGAGGCCGCGCCGGAAGCCCTGTTGGCCGTTGCCGAGGGCTGGGAAAAGCAGGCCGAAAAACTGGGGAATCTGGGCAAACGCCAGGTCAGGGCGCATGCCGAGGCCATCTACCGCGACATTCTGCCCAAGTTGGGCGGCTTGGCCAAAATCAAGGTCGAAAACCGCCTGAAGGTGATTGAGGCGCGGCAGGCCGGCGTGGCCGGACCGGCGGTCAAGTTGGCCAAGGCCGCCTATGTCGGTGAATTTTCCGGGCGGTTTTTTGCGGAGGGGGTCCCCGATGAATTGACCCTTGCCGCCGGTGGCCGGGGCTTGCGCATCAGCGGCGTCAAGAAGACTGACACGGCGAGCATCCAGAACAGGACCTGCGGCCACTTCGGGAAAATCGGCATGCTGATGGGCGTGGCCCGCCGCACCGGCGAACTGGGTGTGGTCGTCGCTTCGCAGGGCGACCACACCTGCTACGGCCTGCATCTGATCAAGGCCGACGGTTCGCTTGAATCCCAATCCATCATCCTCAAGCCGGATGAAAAATACAGCTGGCAGACCCAGATTGAAAATGGGAATCTGGTGCTGCGGGTGAAGGACGTCCGCAATGAAGTCGCCACCCTCCACCTGCCCGCCGGGCAGGTTCGCGGCATCGGCTTTTCCGCCACGGTGCGCCACGTGGGGGACAAGGCGGATTTGCAGGTGAAATGGTGAGGCGCGGCGAGGCGCGTTGCCGGGCTTCTTACTGGGCCTGAGCGGGGCGCCCATGGCCGCCCCTCACTCCCCCTGCACGCCGGCCTTGGAAAAATCCCATTCCTTGAAACCAAGTTTGAACGCCGGCGAATCCGGCTTCAGTTTGAAGTTGCGCTTGGCGGCGTCGACGAACAGCGGATCGGCCGTCACCGAGCCGGTTTCCCGGCCGGCGGCCAAAGGCGAAGATATTGTTGCGGATCACATTGTCACGCCCGTAATGCCGGTGTAGCCGAAGTCGCCGATTTCATTGTGGGCCACGCGGTTGTCGCCGCTGTGGCCGATCAGCAGGATGGGAAGAGTTCAGGAACGGATCAAATATTCCCACAGCCCGCCCGGCCGCTGGAGCTTCTTGTTGTCCTTGTCTCCGGCGGGGAAGGCCTCCATTTCGACGGTGCTGTCGTGGCGCAACTTGCCCTGCGCATCGAACAGGCCGACGCGCAGCACGAACTTGGCGCGCTGTGCAACCTGCGGCACCGGAACTTCCAGCCAGCCTTGGAAGGTCGGCTCGCAGGCGACCACTTGCGCCTTGGATTCGCCGGTGGCGAGGATCTTGCCGTTCATCTCAACCTGGTAGCGCAAGGTGGCGCCGGCGGGCACTTCCTGGGTGTCGTTGCAGATGAAGGCGGCGACCTTGACCGCTTCGCCCGAGAAACCGTAGAAATGGTCGGGGCGCAAGTTCACGGCGAGGGGCGTTTGCGCCTCGCGGAAGGCGAAGTAGGCGGGTTTGGCGTGGCGTTCGCAATCCACGATCGACTTGAGCCAGCCGGCGGGCCAGGCGTCGATGAGCAGGTGGATGGCGGTGGAATTCATGAGCGGGTCGCGGCGCAGGGCCTCGGTCTGGAGCAGCGTGGCGGCGCGCTGGTGCTCACGGCTGTTGGCGCACCATTCCTCCATCGTCGTGTACGGGGGCATCCAGCGGGCGAAGCCGGGGCGGTTGGCCTGGCAGGGCACGCCGTCGGGGCGCCACTTGCCATCCTTCTCCACGCCCAGCCATTCCTTGGGATAACGGCGGCGCATCAGGTCGGCGTTGTCCACGCCTTCGCTGCCGTATTCGCCGTTGCCGTGCATCCAGCCGGCGCGGGTGCTGGTCCAAGCGCCCTTGTACTGCGACGAGAAAGGCAGGCAGTGGCGCCAGTACCACAGGTTGTAGCAGTGGTGGTCGGAGTAGCCTTCCGAAAGATTCTCATAATCGCCATCCACCCACTTGCGCACCTGGCCGGGTGCCACGGCGGGGATCAGCGCGTCGCAGCGGCGAAAGAGCTCGACTTCGGCCTTTTCAGACATGCGTTTCTGGCCGCCGCGGGTGCCGGTCATCGGCTCGTTGATGTAGCTCACCAGCGCGCTGCAGGGGTGGCTGCGCACCAGGCGCAATTGCGCGCCGGCTTCGCGCAGGGCTTCGGCCTCCTGCGAAGCGGGGATGAAATGGAAGATCGGCAGGTCGCATTGGGC
Organism: uncultured Phycisphaeraceae bacterium; assembly: GCA_964556215.1. Classification (GTDB taxonomy): domain Bacteria; phylum Planctomycetota; class Phycisphaerae; order Phycisphaerales; family Phycisphaeraceae; genus CANIYR01. The sequence goes on along the minus strand of CAZKVP010000049.1, from coordinate 19,280 downwards.
CATGAGGCCAAGGCGGTCGAAGGCGTCGAAGGCTTCCTCCTGGCAGGGCTGCTGGGTCATGCGCCAGAAGTTCATGTGGGCGGCCTTGGCCAGCAGGATGTCGGTCTCCAGCAGTTCCGGGTTCTTCTGGATGATGCACTGCATGATGTTGCCCATCATGTTGGCCCCGCGCAGGCGGACTTCGGCGCCGTTGAGGTAGAAGCGGCCCTTGGGGATGCTGGTCTGTGACTGGGTGAAGGAACGCATGCCGAAGTTGCGCTTGAAGGCGTCGGCGTCCTGGCCGTCCTTCTTCAACCGCACTTGGATCTGGTGCAGCCAAGGCGATTCCAGCGACCAGGTGCGGGCTTCGGGCAGGTTCACCGTGAACTTGAACTGGCGGACGGAATATTTGCGCGCGGCGGCGTCCACCGGTTGCGGGCAGGCGAACAGGTTGACTTCGCCCTTTTCCAGATTGACCGCCGGCTTTTGCGCTTCAATCAGCGTGGCCTTGAAATTTTCGCCGTACAGCGAATATTCGACGGAGAGGTCGCCCAGGTTCCTGGCATCCGCCGGCAGGCCGGCGACTTCCACCCAGACTTCGGCTTGTTTTTTGTCCGGCAGCGGGCGCACGAACACATCGTTCACGAAGACTTCGCCGCGCGCTTCAATCCAAGCGCGCTGGTACATGCCAAATCCGACCGGGCAGCAGACCCAGCCTTCTTTCGGGTTGTTCCAGCCGGGGCTGCCGCAGGCCGCCATCTTAGGGCCGTAGGCGTAGTTGCCGCCATGAATGCCGGTGGAGCCGATGGGGCAACCCTCATTGCCCACGCGCACCACCAAGGTGTTCTTGCCGGGCTTGGCCAGGGCTTTGACATCGAATTCGAAGGCGTCGAACAGGCCTTCGTGCGTGCCGACCAACTTGCCGTTGAAGTAAACCTGCGCGTAGTAGTCCACCGCCTGGAAATGCAGGAACAGCCGCTCGCGGGACAAGAGGTCGGGCGTCAGTTCGATCTCGGTGCGGTAGAAGGCCGTGGCCTTGCCCGTCGGGCCGCCGTAGTGGGGGATATTGAGTTTCTGCCACTCGCCCTTGCCGGCCAGCGCGTCGGCCAGTTCGGCCTCCGGGTTTTTGCCTGCGACCAGACGCCAGTCGAAGGAAACCAGTTCCTGCTGCGGGCGGGCCGGCAGGGCGGGGGCCAGGTTGGCCAGGAAGGGGGCGCGCTCTTGGCGCATCCGCGTCAGTTCGGCGTCAAGTTGTGCTTGGGTGGTGATCTTGTCGCCTGCGGCAAAGCCGGCCTTGGCCGCGGCATCCCACGGCAGGCGGGTTTCCGGCAGTTTGGGCGCGGGGTGCCCCGCCAAGCCGGGCACGGCGGATTCCTTGGTTTTGGCGATGGTTTCGAAGGTGTCGGTGGGGGCGTCGCCGGCCTGGGCCATGACGGCGGGCAGGGAGGCGAGGCAGGCGATAAGAACGGCGCAAGCGAGGGGAGTCTTGGTCATGGTGAGAGGGACGATCAGGTTGTCTGAAAAATTACAGTAACTTGGGTAGGGCGAGGCGTTTTTGGGGGCCATGCTTTCGGATCACTGCTTCTCCAGCGCCTTTCCCAACGCGCTCCAAATCTGATCGGCTTGCGGGCTCTGCGGGTAGCGGCGCACGAATTCCAGCCGCAAGCGGTTGGCTTCCTGCTCCGGCACCCCGCTGATGGCATGCCACAGCACCAGGTCAGCGCGGCGCAATTCAGGATGGGCTTTCCACAAGGCCAGGGCTTCCGCGCCGTTGGCTTTGTATTCCTCCGGGGTCATGGGTTGATAGGCGCGCTTCTCGATGGCCGTCCAAGCGAGTTCGGCGGCGGCGCCGGTTTTGCCTTCGGGGTCGAGCGCGGCGGCGGCTTGGAGGTCGGCCGCGGCTTTTTGGATCAGGGCGGCGGGGCGGCCGCTGTTGTCGGCCGCATCAAGCAGGAGACGCGCGCGCGCGACGAGCAGGGCGGGATCCTGCGGATTCTTTGCGATGGCGGCGGTGATTCCGGCTTGGCGCTCATGGCGGTGGCGCAATTTCTCCATGCTGTCAAGAAAGGTGGCGGGGTTGTCGCTGCCGCCGCCGGTGCGTCCAAGTTCGCGGCCGGCCGGGGTCAGGAGGACGAAGCTTGGATAACTGGAAATCTTGAATTCCCGCGCCGTGGCGGGCGAAGCCTCCGCATTCACATAGGCCAGTTCATATTCGGCCAGGTTGGCGCGCACCTCCGGCCTGGGCAGAACCGAACGCTTGAGGGCGTTGCATGGGGGGCAATGGGGCGTGCAGAACATGACCAGCAGCGGGCGGTCGGCCTGTTTGGCGGCGGCGCGGGCAGCGGGGAGGTCGGTCGTGAAACCAGGCGGCACCTGGTGGCCGATGTCGACTGGCGCGGCGGCCGGTGCCGGCGTCGGCGCCGCGGACTCCTCCTGCGCCAAGGAGCGGGTGGAAAGGCTGAGGGTACAGGCGGCCAGCAAGGCGGCGATCAAGAAAGGGCGTGTGGGCATAGGGGAGACAGTGGGAGGGGTTGAAAAACAGATCGATGGCAAGGGAATCACTGGCAGACGGAGGGCTTTTTTTCGAGACTTTCCATCGGTTCCGCCTCGCGGGCGGCCACGATAGCGCTTATTTGGCTTACCAGGTTACTGCCCCTTGGCCGCTTTCTCCGCCATCTCCATGGCTTTGACGAGGAACGCGCGCGCGTTGCTGCGGTATGTAACTTTTGCCGTAGTGGAAACCATGGGACAGGCAACCATGGGACAGGCAAGAGGACAGGCAACCATGGGACAGGCAAGAAACCCCTCCCCCCAACTTCCCCTATAATTGCCCCCCCTTTCAGACGGCCCAGCGTGGGTCCGTCGCTTCGCCAAGGCGGCCTTACCCCAGGCTGCGAACCGTGGTCGCCAAGATGGTCTTGGCAACGGTTACACCCCCCAGGAGCTAGAACAGTAATGGTTAACAAGAATCTGATTGCGTCGCTGTCGATTGAAGATGAACTCGCGTATGACATGGTGGAGGCCGCCTTCGGCTCCGCCGTGGCCGACGGCGACATGGAGAGCTTGGTGATGGAGTCCATTGGTGACTTCAGCGCAGGCTCCATCCTCACCGGCAAGGTGATTGGCAAGGCCGGCGATGACTTCGTCATCGAACTCGGCTTGAAGAGCGAAGGCATTCTGCCGCGCAATGAATTCGACAACCCCGATGACGTCGAAATCGGCGACTCGGTGGAAGTGTTGGTTGAAGAGCAGGAAGAAAGCGCTTCCGGCGACATCTCCATCTCCAAGCGCAAGGCCGACCGCATCCGCGGTTGGGAGCGCATCGTGGCCGACAACAAGGAAGGCGATCCGGTCTCCGGCAAGGTGTTGCGCCGCATCAAGGGCGGCTTGCTCGTCGACATCGGCGTGCCGGTGTTCCTGCCCGCCTCGCAGGTGGACGTGCGCCGCCCCAACGACATCGGCATCTACATCGGCCAGACCGTGGACGCGCAGATCCTCAAGATCGACGAAGTGCGCCGCAACATCGTCATCTCGCGCCGCAAGTTCATCGAGAACCGCCGCAGCATCCTGCGCAAGGGCCTGCTCGAGCGCGTCAAGGTCGGCGACGTGGTCGAAGGCGTGGTCAAGAACATCACCGACTTCGGTGCGTTCGTGGACCTGGGCGGCATCGACGGCCTCCTGCACATCACCGACATGAGCTGGAGCCGCGTCAACCACCCGACCGAAATGCTCAAGCTTGAAGACCGCGTTGAGGTCAAGATCCTCAACATCGACTACGACAAGGAAAAGATCGCCCTGGGCCTCAAGCAGAAGGACACTTCGCCTTGGGAAGACATCGAAGCCAAGTACCCCAAGAACACCCGCGTCAAGGGCACCGTCACCAACATCATGTCCTACGGCGCCTTCGTCAAGATCGAAGACGGCGTGGAAGGTCTGGTGCACATCAGCGAAATGTCCTGGACCCGCCGCATCAACCATCCGTCGGAGATGGTGGCCATCGGCGACCCCGCCGAAGTGGTCATCCTCGAGATCAACAAGGACAAGCAGGAGATCAGCCTGGGCATGAAGCAGATCGAAATGAACCCCTGGGACCTGGTCGCCGAGAAGTATGTGCGCGGCACCGTGATCGAGGGCGCCGTGCGCAACCTCGCTTCCTACGGCGCATTCATCGAGATCGAACCCGGCATCGACGGCCTGCTGCACGTCTCGGACCTGTCCTGGACCAAGAAGGTCAGCCACCCCAACGAAGTCCTCAAAAAGGGCGACATCGTCAAGTGCGTGGTGCTCGACGTGGACCAAGAGAAGCAGCGCATCGCGCTGGGTCAGAAGCAGCTCGAGGAAGATCCGTGGGTGGAAGCCATCCCCTCGGCCTACCAGCCGGGCATGATCGTCAAGGGCAAGGTCTCCAAGATCACCAACTTCGGCGTGTTCGTCGAATTGGAAGAAGGCCTCGAAGGCCTGTTGCACATCAGCGAAATCTCCGACCACAAGGTCGAAGTGCCCACCGATGTGGTGCAGATCGGCCAGGAGCTGGAAGTCAAGATCCTGCGCGTCGACCTGGACGACCGGAAGATCGGCCTCTCGCTCAAGCGCGCCAAGTGGACCGATGCCCAGGAGCAGGCCGCCGACCGTGTTGAGAAGAAGAACGCTCCGGCCCCGACCTCCGGCGGTTTGGGTGGCTTGGGTGACGGCTTCGAGCACATGGGCTCGGACAAGATCACCTTCGGCCGCTAAAAGCACATTTTAGCAACCCATCGAAAAACCCGCGCCTTGGCGCGGGTTTTTTGTTGGGCGGGGAGAGGGGGGGCAAAGCCAAGAGCAGGGGGTGCGGGATGTTCGTGGCGGATTTTTTGCTCACGCCGCAATCAACTCCAACCTGTGCTTCGCCACTGCGTGGATTTCCTTTGCCGGAACGGTGGTTAGCGACAGGTCGTAGTGGGTCTGCAGGTTCATCCAAGTCTGTTCATTCATGCCGAACAAGGCGGTCAGCCGCTTGGCCAGGTCGGGCGTGATGCTGCCTTCTCCGTGGATCAGGCGGTGGATGCGGCTTTCGGAGACGCCAAGCATCTTCGCCAGCCGGTACATGGTCAGGCCGTAAGGCTCCATGAATTCGGCTTCGATGATGCGTCCGGGGTGGATGAGGTGGGTGGGCTTCATGGGGTGGGGGTTAGGCGTGGTAGTCGGTGAATTCCACTTGGGCCGGGCCGCTTGTTTGCCAAACAAAGCAAAGGCGGTATTGCTGGTTCACCCGGATGCTGTGTTGGCCGGCCCGGTCGCCCTTGAGGGCCTCCAAATGGTTGCCGGGCGGGTCGCGCAGCGCATTAAGGGTGGTGGCGGCGTCGAGCAATTGAAGTTTCATGGTCAGCCGTTCCCGAATATTGGCCGGAATCGTGCGGCTTTTCCCGGTGAGATGGAATGCGCGGGTGGTTTCGTCGGCGTAGGATTGGATCATGGGAATGGGTTGACGGCTTGATTGTACCTTCAGAATGTGAAGGCATCAGGCGACTTGGAAAAACGGGCCTGTCAGGGCGACTGTTCTTTGGCGGCTTGGGCTTCGAGGTAGGCGGCCGCCGCGAGGTAGTTGCTCTGGATTTCCGGGGTTTCTGCACCTTCTTTGGCCATGTCGGCAGGGATTTTCCCGTGGATGGTTTTGGCAGAGGCTTTGGCGCCGGCGGCAATGAGAAACTCGATCATGGGTTGTGGATTTTGGGTGTCCCAGCCCACGGCGCAATGGAGAGGCTGGTAGCCGTCATTGTCTTTGGCATCAGGTTTCGCACCATGGTCGATCAGGCATTTTGCCGCCTCGATGCGCTGAAACTGGGCGGCTTCATGGAGGGGCTGATATCCATTGTGGTTCATTGCCGTGGCCTGCGCCCCGGCTTCGATCAGGCATGAGATGGCTTGGATGTGGCCCTCTTGCGCAGCCAGATGGATGGGCTGCAAGCCTTCGTTGTTGGCGGCATCCACGGCGGATCCGTGGGCGATCAGGACTTGGATTGCGGCGAGATTGTTGTTTTTGGCAGCCTCGTGGAGGGGCTGAAAATCAAAGCCGTAACTGTGCGGGCGGTAGGACGCGATATGGATGCCGCAGGCCAGAAAAAAGTCACTGAGGGTGGCATGGTCTTCGAGCATCGGGAGCGGCAGGTAGACGGGTTCCAGATCTTCCTCCCTTGCATTCACCCGTCCCCCCGCCTCAACCGCTTTCCTCACATCCTCCCCCGTCCCATGTTCCGCCGCCTCGAACAGCGCCTTGTCCAGCCGCTTCTGCCGGTTCACCAGCCCCAGCCAAACGCATGGCGTGGCCAGGGCCAGCAGCAGGACGGTGAGGGTGATGATCGTGGCGGATTTTTTGCCCATGGGAGATTGCGGATGAGGCGCGGCTTGCATTGTATGAACGAGCCCTGAGC
>CAZKVP010000049.1:0-12794 GCA_964556215.1 uncultured Phycisphaeraceae bacterium | reverse complement strand
GAACACTTCGCCGTCGGTGGCGAAGCGGGTTTGCACCCCGGTCATGGGGAAGCCCACGCAGGCCGGGTCGAAGCCGGGCGCGTCGCCATGCTCGAAATAAACCGAGGCCATTTCGGTGGCGCCGTAAAGCGTGCCGACTTTCAATCCCAACTTCTGCGCCACTTCCCGCCACAGAGCCGGCGGCAGGGGAGCGCCGGCGCAATAAGCCAGGCGCAAGTGGGGCAGGGGGGCGCCGTCATCCATGCGCAGCAGCATTTCGATCATCACCGGCACGGCGGGCAGCACGGTGGCGCAAGTTTCGCGCAATCGGGTGTGCAGGCGACCAGGGTCGAAGGTATTTTCCAGTTCCACCGTGGCGCCGGCCCACAGGGCGGAAAGCAGGGAGTCCACGCCGTAGGAATGCGACACCGGCACCGCCAGCAACATGCGGTCGTCGGCAGTGATGCCGGCGGCTTGCGTGGTTTGTTGGGCCACGGCCGCCAGGGCGGGCAGGTCGCGGCGCGCCAGTTTTGGCAATCCGGTGGTGCCGGACGAGGGCAGGCATAGCCAGCCGCCGGGCGGGTGGGTTGCCGCATCCACTGTTTGCGCCTGCGCTGTCAGGCGTTCCACCTCGCCTGCCGGCAGATGCGCGCCCAGCGGCAGCACGCCGAAGCCGGCCAACAGGTGCGCCAGAAAATCCACCACGAAGCCGGGGGTGTTTTCCGCCGGGAGGATCACCGGGGCGGCCGGGCGGGGCAGGGGTGCCAACTGTGCCATGCGTTCTTGCACCGCAATCTGCAATGGCGCCCAAGACAATGCCGCCAGCCCCAGCCGCAGGGCGGGGGCCTCGGGCCGGGTGGCGGCGTGGGTGGCAAGGGCGGCGGCAAGCGAAGGCATAAAAAGCAAAAAAGGGCTGGCGCGAACAAGGCAGGAATAGTATCCTGCCGCCTCCCCGTTTCCTTTGTTTCTTCTTTTCCCCCAACGATTGGAACTCCATGTCCGTCCGCGCCCTTGCGTTCTTCCCCTGCGAAATGCTGCTGGTTGACCCCGAAACCCAGGCCGCCTCGGCCGTCAACATCATCGAAGATGTGACTTTCTCGCGCTTCCCCGGCGGTTTTGGCCGTCTGTCCCTGTTCGCCATGCTCGAGCGCGAAACCACCGAAACCTTGAACGAAAAGGTGTCCATTGACATCAAAATCTCCTTCAACGGCGAAAAGGTCGGCGAGCAGAAGCAGGAAGTCACCTTCCCCGGCAACGCCCGCAAGACCAAGGTGCGCCTGTTCATGAACGGTTTGGGCATCCAGACCCCCGGCACCGTGGTGTTTGAACTGAGCCAGGCTGGCAAGGTCATCGCTTCATACAATGTGGCCGCCTCGGCGCCACAGGCCTGATATTTTCGCAGGATTCACTTGAAAACGGCCGGCCACCCGCTGCGGGTGGCACGGCCGTTTTTATTTTGGCGGGCAACTACAATTCCCCGCCCATTCCCCCTTCAAAGAAACCCTCCCCATGGCCGTCACCGAAAAAATCATCTACTCGATGGAAGGCGTCTCCAAAGACATCGAGCGCAAACCGATCCTCAAGAACATCTGGCTCTCCTATTACTACGGCGCCAAGATCGGCGTCTTGGGGCTCAATGGCGCCGGCAAGTCCACGCTTTTGCGCATTTTGGCCGGCCAGGACAAGGAATTCGACGGCAAGACCATCCTCCAGCCCGGCTACACGGTGGGTTTTTTGGAGCAGGAGCCGAAATTCGATCCCGAGATGACCGTCATGGATGTGGTGCGCGAAGGCGCCAGCGAGGTGTTCGACCTGCTCAAGGAATACGATATTTTGAACGAAAAACTGTGTGAAGACCTGCCCGAGAAGGAGATGGACAAGGTCATCGCCCGCCAGGGCGTGGTGCAGGAAAAGTTGGACCATCTGGGCGCGTGGGACATTGATTCCAAATTGGAAATGGCGATGGAAGCCCTGCGCTGCCCGCCGTCGGATGCCAAGATCGGCCCGCTCTCCGGCGGCGAAAAGCGCCGCGTGGCCCTGTGCCGTTTGCTGCTCAAAAAGCCCGACATTCTGCTGCTCGACGAGCCCACCAACCACTTGGATGCCGAATCCATCGCCTGGCTGGAAAAACACCTTCAGCAGTACGAGGGCACCATCATCGCGGTGACCCACGACCGCTACTTCCTCGACAATGTGGCCGGTTGGATTCTGGAACTCGACCGCGGCGCCGGCATCCCGTGGAAGGGCAACTATTCATCCTTCCTGGAGCAGAAATCCAAGCGCATGGAGATCGAGGAGAAGCAGGCCAGCGAGCGCAAGAAGGAATTGGATCGCGAGCGCGAATGGATCGGCGCCAGCCCGGCGGCCCGTCAGGCCAAGAGCAAGGCCCGCATCGCCAGGTACGAATCCATGCTGGCCGAGGAGCAGAACAAGGTGGCGCAGGAAGTGGCCATCTTCATCCCGCCCGGCCCGCGCCTAGGCACCAAGGTCATCCATGCCAAGAACCTGACCAAGGGCTTCGGCGACCGCGTGCTGTTCGAAAATGTGAACTTCGAGCTGCCCGCCGGCGGCATCGTCGGCATCATCGGCCCCAACGGCGCCGGCAAGACCACCCTGTTCCGCATGGTGATGGGCATGGACAAGCCCGACGCCGGCGCGCTGGAACTGGGCGACAGCGTGAAACTGGCCTATGTGGAGCAGAGCCGCGAATCGCTGGCCGACAACGACAGCGTGTGGCAGGCCATCAGCAAGGGCGAAGAGAAGATCAAACTCGGCAAGGTGGAACTGAACTCGCGCACTTATGTGGCGAAATTCGGCTTCAGCGGCGACATGCAGTCGCAGAAGGTTGGCACCTTGTCCGGCGGCCAGCGCAACCGCCTGCACTTGGCGCGCATGATTACTTCCGAGTTCAATGTGCTGCTGCTGGACGAGCCGACCAACGACTTGGATGTGAACACCATCCGCGCGCTGGAAGAAGGCCTCGAGCACTTCGCCGGCTGCGCCGTCATCATCAGCCACGACCGCTGGTTCCTGGACCGGGTGGCGACCCACATCCTGGCCTTTGAAGTCAGCGCGGAAGGCGACACCTCGGTGCGCTTCTTCGAGGGCAACTACCAGATGTACGAAGCCGACCGCAAGAAGCGGCTGGGCGTCTCCGCCGAGCAGCCGCATCGGATCAAGTACCGCAAACTCACCCGCTAAACCCTCATCCATGATCACCGGCATCCACCACGTTTCCCTGCGCGTTTCCAACTTCGACCGCTCGCTGGCCTTCTACCGCGATGCGCTGAAGTTGCGCTTGGCGGTGTCGTTTGAACTCGGCGAGCGCCGCTTTGCCTTGCTGGAAACCGGCAACAGCGGTTACATCGAATTGGTCGAATGCAAAACGCCGATCAAGCCGACGGGCAAGACGGAAGTTGCCTGGCACTTTGCGCTTTCGACCCAAAATATCGAAGCTGGTGTCGCCGCCGCGTGTGCGGCCGGCTTGGAAATCACCAAGGAGATCACCCGCTTGGATTTGACCAATACCGCGACCGGCAAGCCGTTCCCGATCCGCATCGCGTTTTTCCGCGGGTTCGACGGGGAGGAAGTGGAGTTCTTTGAGGAAGTGAAATGACCCAACTCTCCATCAACATCAACAAAATCGCCACCCTGCGCAACCAGCGCGCGGGGGATTGTCCTTCTGTCCTTAAGTTCGCGGAGATTGCGCTCGACGCCGGCGCGCATGGCATCACCGTGCATCCCCGGCCCGACGAGCGGCACATCCGCGGCTCCGACCTTGCGCCCCTGTCCGCCTTGTGCCATGCGCGCAAGGTGGAGTTCAACATCGAGGGCAATCCCTTCGAGGGCCGCTGGATGGAGCAGGTGCTTTCCATCCGCCCCGACCAGGCGACCTTGGTGCCGGATGTCAATGACCAGATGACCTCCGACCATGGTTTTCCGCTGGATCCGGCCACGGTGGCGGGGCAGGAGGCCATTGCGTCATTGCGCCCCATTGTGGAGGCGCTCCAGGCGGTCGGCTGCCGGGTGAGTTTGTTTGTGGACCCCGATCCCAAGAACGCCGCGGGCGCCAAGGGCGCCGGGGCGGATCGCGTTGAGCTGTATACCGAGGGTTGGGCTCATGCCTTCAATCAGGGCGGCTTGGCGCGCGAGGCGATGCTCTTTGCCTATGCCAGCACTGCGCGGGCGGCGCAGGGCCTTGGTCTTGGCGTAAATGCCGGCCACGACCTCAATTTGGTCAACTTGAACCCCTTTTTGGTTGGGGTGCCAAGCGTGCTGGAAGTCTCCATCGGCCATGCCCTGGTCGCCGATGCCCTGGAGTTCGGCATGGCCCCCACAGTGCGGAAGTACCTAGCCTGCTGCAAGTAAAGGTTTGGGGCGGTCTTGGGGTAGAATAGAGCCCCCTTGGAACCCCTTTCTGGAGCACGGATGACCGATGTGAAAACGCCCCCCTTGTCCGCCGCCGCCGAGCCCCCAAAGCCCGGCTTTTGGCGCGGAATGAAGAACAGGGTGGCTGCTTCCGCCGGTTCCCCCTCGACCCCGGCCCCGACCGAGGGCATGGCCCAAAAGGCCGCCGGCAGTTACAAGAATGTCGATTGGCTGCGCAACCTGCCGTATTTCCTCATGCACGCCGCCTGTTTGGGGGTGATTTGGGTCGGCTTTTCGTGGACGGCCGCCTGCATGGCCCTGGGCTTTTACGTGGTGCGGATGTTTTTCATCACCGGCTTTTACCACCGTTATTTCTCGCACCGCACCTTCCGCGCCTCGCGCCCGGTGCAGTGCATGATGGCGCTGTGCGGCCTGACCTGCGTGCAGCGCGGCCCCTTGTGGTGGGCTGCCCACCACCGCCACCACCATGTGCATTCGGACCATGAAGAGGATCTGCACTCGCCCGGGTTGTGGGGCGTGATCTGGTCGCACATGTTCTGGTTCACCACCGAAGACGCCCTGCCCACCCGCAGCCGCTATGTGCGCGACCTTGAAAAATTCCCCGAATTGGTCCTGCTCAACCGCTACGAGATGGTGGTCTACATTGCCTTCGGCTGGGCCTGCTTCGGCCTGGGCTGCCTCATGCACGCGCTGGGCTGGCAGCCCGAATTCGGCTATTGGCACGCCGGCCTGCAGATCCTGGTGTGGTGCTTCTTCATCTCCACCGTGATGCTCTACCACGGCACCTACACCATCAATTCGCTATCGCACCTGTTCGGCTCGCGCCGCTTTGAGACCACCGACACCAGCCGCAACAACTGGCTGCTCTCGGTGGTCACCATGGGCGAGGGCTGGCACAACAACCACCACCACTACCAGTCCTCGGTGCGCCAGGGCTTTTATTGGTGGGAATGGGATCCGACTTTTTACGCGCTCAAAACCATGTCGTGGGTGGGCCTGATCAAAGACCTGCGCGGCGTGCCGGATGCGGTCAGGAAGCAGGCCGGGCGCGGCGCGGCCAAAGCCGCCAAAGTGGTGGCGGAAACCGCCGGCACGGTGGGCGACGCGGTGGCGCAGGTGGTCGAGACGGTGGTGTCCAAGCCGGCGGTGTAAAGTGGACGCGCACCCAACCTACAATCCGCCCCCCATGCCAATCCTCACCCATCGCCTGGACAACGGTCTGACCGTGCTGCTTGAACCCAATCCCGCGGCCCACACGGCGGCCTTGGGCTATTTTGTCCGCACCGGGGCGCGGGATGAAGAGCCCGCGCTGATGGGGGTGTCGCATTTTCTTGAGCACATGATGTTCAAGGGCACCGCCACCCGCAGCGGCGACGACATCAACCGCGCCTTTGACGCGATGGGCGCCGATTACAACGCCTGGACCGGCCACGAGGCCACCGCCTACCACGCGCATATTTTGCCGGAGTTTTTGCCGGCCACCTTGGATTTGCTCTCCGACATGCTCCGGCCCGCCTTGCGCGCCGAGGACTTTGAGATGGAGCGCAAGGTGATTTTGGAGGAGATCGGCATGTACGACGACAAGCCCGAGTGGCGGCTGTCGGACACCCTGATCGAATCGCATTACGGCCCCCACGGGCTGGGCTTCCGCGTGCTTGGCACCAATGAAACCGTGGGCCGCATGCAGCCGGGCGAGATGCGCGCCTATTTTGAGCGCCGCTACGCGCCCGACAACATGGTGGTGTCGGCGGCGGGCAAGTTCGACCCCGATCAGCTGCTGGCGGCCATCGAGGAGCGCACGCGGGGCTGGCTGCCCTCGGGCGTATCGCGCCGCGACAACCGGCCGCCGGGGGTCTGCGGCGGCACGCAAAAAATCACCGATGCCCGCTGCAGCCGCCATTATGTGGGGTGTCTGTACGACGGGCCTTCCATCCAATCCGACGCCCGTTATGCCGCGCGCGTGCTCTCGTCGGTGCTGGGCGACGACGACGGTTCGCGCCTGTACTGGGCTCTGATTGACTCGGGCCTGGCCGACGAGGCTGATTTTTCAGCCTGCCCGCAGGATGGCTGCGGCACGTTCACCGCCTATGCCGCCTGCCCGCCCGAGCGCGCGGAAAAAATCGAAGCCATTTTGCGCGGGGAGATCGAAGACCTGGCCACCGGCAAGCGCCCGCTGGAGGTCGACGAACTGGCCCGCGCCACCAGCAAGCTGGCCACCGGCGCCACCCTGCAGGACGAGCGGCCGGCCGGCCGCATGCAGGCCATGGGCGTGCAGTGGACGGCCCTTGGCCACGCGCTGGAATTGAAGGCGGAAGTGGAGCGGATCAAAACCGTCACCGCCGGTGAAGTGGCGGCGGTGGCCAAAACGCTCCAGGCGGGGCCCCAAACCGTGGTGCGTCTGGGGCCGTAAGGTGGGTCCCTAAGCTATAGTCCCCAACCCCCATGCAAGACATCGTCCGCCTGACCCGTGCCTTCCTTCAGAATCCGCGCAAAGTGGGGGCTCTTTTCCCCAGTTCCGCCGCCCTTTCGCGCCGCATGCTGGAAGGGCTGGACCTTGGCCAAAGCGGATGCGTGCTGGAGTTGGGCCCGGGCACCGGGCCGTTCACCCGCATTTTGAGCGAGCGCATGGGTGATGGGGCCGGCTACCTTGGCATCGACCTCAACGCCGACTTCATCACGCTGCTCAAGCGCAAGTTTCCGCATTTGCGCTTTGTCTGCGGTTTTGCCCACCATGCGCAGGAACATCTGAGCGCCCACGGGCTGGAAGATTTGTGCGCCATCATCAGCGGCCTGCCCTTTGCCTCGCTGCCGCTGCCGGTGCAGGACGAAATCATGGACGCCATGCAGTGCCTGCTCAAGCCGGGCGTGGAATTCCGCACCTTCCAGTATGTGCACGCGCTGCGGATGCCGGCGGCCAAACGCTTCCGCCATGAAATGACCCGCCGCTTCGGCCGCCCCGAGGTCAGCCGCCCGGTGTTTTGGAACATGCCGCCGGCGGTGGTGCTGACGTGGCGGGGGTGATGGGGGGTCAAGACCCCACCACATTCTTGTAGTGCTCGGTCCAGAAGCCGATCACTTTCACCGCCACCATCGCTGCCACGGCCAGGAAGACCAGGATGCCAAGCAGGGTGAAAACGATTTTTTGGCGCATCTTGGCTTCTTCAGCCAATTGCTTTTCCAGCCGGGCCATGACTTCAGGCAGGGAGCCGCTTTCCGCTCCGGTGGCCATGCCGTCGCGCACCACTTCTGGCAGCGTGGTCAGCTGGTCGATGATCTGCGGCAAGGGCATGCCGGAGCGCGCCTCTTGCGAGGCGCGGTGCAGCTCGGCGCGCATGCCGGCGCTGGGGCAGGCCTTGGCTGCCGCGTCAAAGGCCACGTCGGCGATCAGGCCGGCGCTAAGCGCGGTGCGCAAAATGGAGAGCGCGGTGCGCCGCGCATTGGCGCGGTATGCCCCGGCCACGATGGGTAGGTGCCAAAGCAGCCCGTCCAAGAGCGCGCTGCCGTCGAGTCGGCGTATGAGGAAGGGGATGCCGATGATCGCACCCCACAAAATGCCAAAGGCCGGCAGCGTTATTTGCAGATATTCCGCCATGCCCTTGGTGAACAGGATGTACAAAGGCGGCAGAAAAATGGCCACATGCATCACCATGATGGGATAGGACAGTTGATTGAGCAGTTCGCGCCGGGCCGCTGCTTTGTCCTCGAAGTATTCGGCCAATTCACGCCAAGTTTCCGACAGCCGGCCCACCTGCGTGGCGGCCACCACCATTTGGCTTTCAAAGGGCAGCAGGCCGGGTGCTGAAGCGCAGGCTTTGCCCATGTCTTCGCCCCGTTCCGCCGCCGCCAGCAGATGTTCCTTGATGTGTTTGAGCGCCGGCCGGGTCACCCGCACCTTGGCCAGCGCCTGCCGGAGGGGGATGCCGGCATCTTCCAGCCCGGCCAATTGACGGTAGAAGTTGGCGCGGCTGGAGGCGAAGTCGTTGAGCATGGCGGTGATTGTAGAATGCGCCCTTCCTTTTGAGAACCCTTATGCCCCATTTGCTTTCCGCCCTCCCGCTGCGTTTTTCCGCCTGCCTCCTGGCTTTGGCTGCTTTGAGCGCCTGCCAGCCCGAGTATCACAGCTTTCTTGGCTACCAGCGGGAGGCCTTTTCGGCCAAAGCCATGCGCGGGCAGCCGGTGGCCCTGTATGTGATCGGCGGCCCGGCCAAGGGAGCGGCCTTTGCCGAGGCGGAAATCATTGACGAGGTGCGCCCCGGCGAAGTGGTGCCCACCGCACGGGTGACGGCCCTGCTTAAGGAAGCCAAATTGCCCCAGGTGGGGCCGTCGGATTTCCCGGTGATGAATTCCGATTACCGCCCGCAGCCGGTGGAACAAGCCTTGGCGCCCATGGCGGCACAGTTGCGGGAAAAGACAGCGGCCAAATATCTGGTGGCCTGCGTCGGCTGGTTGGATCCCGCCCATTCCGGCGTGCGCAGCTATGAGGCCAATCCCCTGGCCGGGCACACCGGGGCGGTCAAAGTCTATGTGTTGGAGGTTCAAACCGGCCACCTGTTGGCCATCACCCATGCGTTTGTGCTGTCGCGCGACGCCGCCGGCGGCAAGGTGGACATGGATTCCAAAAAGTTGGATCTGGACAAAGGCGTGTGGGAAGACACCGCTGAGTTGGCGATCGAGAAGTTGGGGGATGTGCGGTAGGGGGGGCGGAAAAATAAAAGAATTGACTTGTTTCCCATGGCATGCTATTTTTCCAGCACTTCAAGTGCTGAAAAATCAGCACATCCTTTTGTAGGTGATCCCCATGGCTATCCGTCCGAAAAAAAGTCCTGAAATTCCGGTGTCTTTGAGCCGCCGCAAGCGCCAGATGCTCGATGCCGTCTATGCCCTGGGCCAAGCCGATGTGCAGGCCGTGCTGGGGCAATTGCCCGATGCGCCGTCGTATTCGGCGGTGCGGGCCACCCTCAACAACATGGTGGAGGAGGGCGTGCTGACTTGCGCCAAGGACGGGCGCAAGTTTGTCTACGCGCCGGCCCATTCACGGGCTTCGGCGGCGACCCAGGCGGTCAAGCGTTTGCTGGCGACCTTTTTTGACGGCTCGGTGGCCCGCGCGATGGAGGGTTTGCTGGACGCGGCCGACAGCGAATTGCCGTCGGAGGAATTGAATAAGTTGTCGCGCTTGATTCAGGATGCCAAAAAGAAGGAGTCCAAATGAATACTGTGCAATCTGCGTTGTTGTTTTTGTCCGACCATCCGTGGTTGTTCGCCTTGGCCAAGGGGTCGCTGATGCTGGCGGTGGTCGGCGGGGTGTTTGCCATCGCCTTGAAGTTGCGCCTATCGGCTGCCGCCCGCCATGGGTTGTTGCTGGCGGGGTGCATCGCTGCGCTGGCGGTGCCATTGTTGGCGTTGGCGCCGGCGATGTGGCGGGTGGGGGTGGCGGTGGAAGCGCAAGTTGAAGCGGCGATGCCCACACCGCCGGCGATGCCGACATTCCGGCCGGAACCCAAGGCGGAGCCGCGATTGGTTGTGGCGCCAGAGGCGTTGCCGGTTTCAGCTGTGGCGCAAGTTGCGCCTGCCACGCCCGCTTGGCACTTGCCGTCGCCGGTACAACTGGCGTTGTGGCTGTGGCTGTGCGGCGCGGCAGTGGTGCTGATGCCGTTGGCCGTGGCTTATCTCCGTCTGCTGATGCAGGCTACGCGTGCCCGCACGCCGGTTTGCCCCGAGTGGGCGCAATGGCTGGCGGAAGAAGCCGCCCGTGCCGGCGTGCGTCATCCGGTGGGGCTGTGCGTGCTGCCAACCACCGGGTTGGCGCCGGCCACTTTCGGCTTTGGCCGCTTTTCGCGCATCGTGCTGCCACAAGCGGCGCAAGGGTGGTCTGAAACCGACTTGCGCCTGGTGCTGGCCCACGAGTTGGCCCATGTGCGCCGCTGCGATTGGTTGGCACGCTTGGCCGGACAACTGATGTTGGCGGTGTATTGGTTCAATCCGTTGGCATGGTGGGCCGCTTGGCGCATGGGCGCGGAGGCGGAATTTGCCTGTGATGAACGGGTGGTGGCCGGCGGCGCGCGGGCGTCCGCCTACGCGCAGTGCATGGTGGATATGGCGGCGCGCATGTCGCGGGTTGGCGGCGGGTGCATGGCGCCGGCCATGCCGTTTGGGTCGTTTCTTTCGCGGAGGGTTGTCATGGTGCTGGAGGATTCGGGGAAGCGGAGGGGGTTGGGGCGGGGGTGGGCGTGGGGACTTGCGCTTGGCGCGGGGGTGATGGCTTGCGGGGTTGGGTGTGCGGGGGTGGAGAAGAAGGAGGCGCAAGTTGCGCCGGTGAAAAAAATGGAAACCAATGCCATCGTCAAGAGCGATGAGAATCAAAAATGGTTGGAATCAACCCGCAAGGCCGCAGAACAAGGCGATCCATGGGCGCAACTCAACTTGGGGGGTTATTACGACGGCGGCGGTGCCCCCAAAGACCCGGCCAAAGCAGCCGAGTGGTACGGCAAGGCCGTTGCGTCGTATCGCAAGGGCGCAGAGCAAGGGGACGCCAAGGCGCAAATGGGTTTGGGCAGTTGCTATGAACATGGCGATGGCGTTGCAGAGGACAAGACTCAAGCGGTGAAGTGGTATCTCAAGGCAGCGGAGCAAGGAAATGCGGACGCGCAACACGCACTGGGCAATTGCTATGGCATGGGCAGCGGCGTGCCGGAAAGTTTTGCGCAGGCTGCTGGGTGGTATCGCAAGGCGGCAGACCAAGGGTTGGACGCTTCGCAATGGGCTTTGGCTGATTGCTATGCCCATGGTCGCGGCGTCCCCAAAGATTCTGTCAAGGCGGCGCAGTGGTATCGCAAGGCCGCCGATCAAGGGCTAGCGATGGCGCAAGTTGCTGTCGGTGTTTGCTATGCCCATGGCGAGGGTGTGCCGAAGGATCAAATCCAAGCCGTGGCGTGGTATCTCAAAGCGGCGGAGAACGAGAATCCAGGCCAAAACGCGATGGATGCGCCTTTGATTCTGAGTGTTTGCTGCGCCGACGGCAACGGCGTGCCGCAGGATGCCGCCAAGGCGGCGGAGTGGTACAACAAGGCTGTTGCAATGGACGGTGATGGAGCCGCGCAGGCTCGTTTGGCCGAACTTTATGCCGAAGGAAAAAGCATCCCCAAAGATCAGGCCAAAGCGATGGTGTGCTGGAGAAAGGCGGTGGCAGAGGGCTATCAGGGGTGGGGCCCTTCCTTTGCGAAGACAGACGATCCGGTTGCTGCTGCACCACTTCTTCCGTCTGAAACCCAACTCTTCGATGCCGCCAAATCCGGCGACCTTGAAACCGTCAAGCGCTTGCTGGCTTCCGGCGTGAAGTCGGACATCAAGAACGAAAGTGGCAACCAACCGATTCATTGGGCCGCGCGCATGGGGCGCACGGAAGTGGTTCGACTACTGCTGAATTCCGGGGCAAAAGTGGATGTCATCGGCCAAGCCGGGACGCCGCTTGCCGAAGCCGCTGCGGGCCAAGGGCATGCGGATACGATCAAACTGCTTTTGCAAGCGGGCGCAAAGTGGAGGTAGATGATGATGGCGGTACGCAAGCGATTCATTGGGCTGCCGACAACGGTGATCTGGAGTCTTTCAAGCTGCTCGTGGCGGCGGGCGCGAAAACAGATGTTGTGGGAGGGGGCGACGCCATGCAACCCATCCATTGGGCCGCACGCCGGGGGCGGCTTGAGATCGTCAAGTTTCTGATAGCCAAAGGCATCAAGGCGGATGTGCTGGATATTTCTGGAAAGCGCCCCATTCACTACGCCGCCGAAAGCGGCAATGCCGAGTTGGTGAAGTTCTTGCTGGATTCCGGTGCCAAGGCATCTGACCGCGCGAGCACTGGCGATCAACCGCTCCATCGCGCCTCTTCAGCGGCAGTCGTCAAAGTTCTCCTGGCGGCCGGTGCCAAGTTGGATGCTGTGGGGAATAAAGGCTCTCAACCGCTTCATGAAGCGGCAAACAACGGCAAAGACGAAGTCGTGACCGCCCTGCTCGCAGCCGGTGCCAAGGTGGATGCGGTGGATTCCATGGATCTTCAGCCCATCCATTGGGCCGCATTCAACGGTGAAATTGAAACGGTGAAATTGCTGCATGCTGCCGGCGCATCGCTGGTTGCTCCGACCCATGCGCATGTCCGTATTGTGGAGACCAAAGAGGGGGACGGAATCTTTGGCGGCGGAACTTCAATCAGTTTGGAGCCTGGCGATGCCAACTCCCCCGGAGAAACCCCGCTTTCCATTGCCCCAAAAGTGCATCGCGACCACAAACTCGCCGATTGGATCCGGGCCGAATTGGAGAAGAAAAAATAGCAGTCGGGTTTGCGTCTCGCCGCCCCAAAGCCGCCACCCCCTAATTTTGGAGTAGGGCATCTCGATGCCGCACTCCTATGAAGCCGAGTTTGTCAAGCGGGGGCG
>CAZKVP010000048.1:13716-22773 GCA_964556215.1 uncultured Phycisphaeraceae bacterium | reverse complement strand
TAATACCGATCTTTATACTAATATGCAAAACCTTCCAATCAAAAACGCCTCCGCCAATCGGCTGGGGCGTTTTTCAATTTCAACTTGCGTTTTTGCCGCCAATCACGCGGCGGCCAACCCTCTCAACCCCGCCGCGCCGCCTCAATCGCCTTGATGTCAATCTTCGTCATGCCCATCATGGCCTCGAACGCGCGCTTGGCGGCGGCGGGATCAGGGTCGGCGATCGCGGCCGTCAGGACGCGGGGGGTTATCTGCCAAGACAGTCCCCATTTGTCCTTGCACCAGCCGCAGGCGCTGGCCTGGCCGCCATGGCCGATGATGGCGTTCCACACCCCAACACCAACCCCCGCCTTTTCACTTTTTCCCCTGCACCGCTTCCCCCTCAATAAACGCCCGCACATCCGCGCCAAAGGGAGCCAGCGACGGCCGGTGGTGGTAGAACATGTGGCCGCCCTCGTAGAAGCGGTGGCTGATCTGCGCGCGCGATTCAGGGCTCAGGTTCATGTGGTCGATGGCGTAGGTCGAGGCGTCAAACGGCGTCGCCAGATCTTGGTAGCCGCTGGCGAACATGACGCGCAGGCGGGGGTTGGCGGTCATGGCGTCGGCCAGATTTTCTGAGACATCCAGGTAGCCGTGGCCGCCTTCGCCCATGTCCCACGGCCCGGTTTTGTGCGAAAGCACCTCGTAGGGGAGGTCATTTTCGTATTTGAGCCCGCGCCGGAGGTAGTCGTTGATGGCGGCGCTGTAGGCGGACAAATACGGCTGAAAACTCGGGTCCGCGCCGGCGGAAGGGTTGAGCGGATCCGGCTTGAAGCCCGTGAGGCGTGCGTCGAATCGGCCGATGACTTTGCGTTCCGCAGCCAGCAGCGAACCTTCGAAGCGGTCCGGACTGATGCGCAAGTTTGCCTTGTCGGCGAATTCCGGCGCAAGGCCGGTGAAACGGGCCAGGTTTTTGCAAATTGCGGTGCGTTCATCGGCCGTCAGCGCGGCGCCGCGGGCCAACGCGGGGCCGTAGGCGTCGGTCGCCCATTGGCGCGCTTTGGCAATGGCCTTGGGCAGGTCGGCCTGCAAGTCCGGCGCCAGTTTGTGGTGATGCCAGGCTGCGGCGGTGTAACTGGGAAGGTAAAGCGCATACGGCAGGTCGTTGCCCGGGCCGGCCTCGATGGTGGCGAAGTTGAGCACGGAGGAAATCAGGATGATGCCGCTTAGATCAATGCCGTCCGCTTTCTGCAGGTACTGCGAAAGGCCGGCGGCGCGGGTGGTGCCGTAACTTTCTCCCGCCAGGTATTTGGGCGAGAGCCAGCGTTGGTTCTGCGTTGTGTAGAGCCGGATGAACTCCGCCACCCAGCGGATGTCTTCGTGGACGCCGAAAAATTGCGCCGGGTTTTCGTCCTTTGCCGCGCGGCTGTAGCCGGTGCCGACCGGGTCAATGAAAACCAGATCGGTGGCGGTTAGCCAGGAATCGGAGTTGTCCTCCAGATGGACCGGCGAAGCGGGCAGGTCGGTGTCTTTGTCGATGGCCAGGCGCTGCGGGCCGACTGCGCCAAGGTGCAGCCAAACGGCGGCCGCGCCCGGTCCGCCGTTGAAAACGAAGGTGATCGGGCGCTTGGCCGGATCAGTCTGGGCGGGCAGCCGCTCATAGGCGACGAAAAAGAAATCGGCCTTGGGTTTGCCCGCTTCGTCGTGCACGCCCATGCGTCCGGCCGTGGCGCGGTACTTGAGCGTTTTGCCGTCAACCGTCATTTCATGCTCGGTGACAGAGAGTTTGTTTGGATCCGCCTTTTCGGGCTCCGTTTTCGCCGCTGGCGTGGCCGGCGGCTTGGCCTCGGGAGCCGGGGCGGCCAAAGCGAGGGCGGGCGGCATGTTCATCAGTGCGGCGACTGAAACGATTCGGAAGAAATAATGCATGGCGGCATGATAGTCGGCTCGATGGGCATCATCATCGGCGGCGGTGACATGGGATTCATGGTGCCCATGTAGCCCGGCATATCCGGCACACCGCTTGGCACCGGGACCGCGCCGGAGAGTGGATCGGTGATCGTCATCGGATCGTTGTTTGGCGGCGGATTCGCCGGCATTTCCGCCGCTTCTTCCACGCGCAATTCCGCAAATTTTTCGGCAATCCCAAGACGCATTCCCGGTCAGCAGCGGAACTAAACTTGTCCCCATGTCCATCTTTCTGCCCGCCCTCTCCCAATCCGGCCCGGATGTGCTGATCCAGATCAAGGTCGTGCCCGGCGCCAGCCGGGAGCGCGTGATGGGCATGCTCGGCGACCGCGTGAAGGTGGCGGTGGCGGCGCCGCCGGAGGATGGCAAAGCCAACCAAGCCCTTTGCGCCTTGTTGGCCAAAGTGCTGGGGGTGGGCGCCAAGTCGGTGGAAGTGACGGTGGGGATGACCAATCCGCGCAAGACGGTGCGGGTGATGGGGGTGGGGGTGGGGCAAGTGGCGGGGGCGTTGGAAGTGTGACTGCGGGGCGGACCGCGAGGTTTCAACTCGCAAGGCGGTGGCAGGCTGAAGGTCTTGCGAGTTGAAAACTCGCGGTCCGCCCCGCAGGGTGTGTTGCAATCCCAATCTCCCTTGCTATCATTCCACCCATGCCCAGCCCCATCACCACGACCACCACCGGAACCACGACGACGACCCCGTCGTCGAGCGGTGCTTTGGCGCGTGGCTAAGCACCCTCTTTAAAACAGGCCCTTTCTCAAAAGGCCCATTCCACGCAGGAATGGGCCTTTTTCATTTGATTTCATCCTTCTTCCATCCCGGAGATTCCCATGTCAGCCTACCGCCCGCTGCTCGTCCGTTACCGCGATTTCCTGCCGATGGATGCGCAAACCCCGATTCTGTCCTTGGGCGAAGGCAGCACCCCGTTGGTGCACGCGCCGAATTTGGCCAAGCAGATCGGCGTCGCTGAACTGTGGCTCAAGTGCGAGAGCATGAATCCCACCGGTTCGTTCAAGGACCGCGGCATGGTGCTGGCGGTGGCCAAGGCCAAGCAGGCGGGGGCCAAGTGCATCATGTGCGCCTCCACCGGCAACACCTCGTCGTCGGCGGCGGCCTATGCGCGCCGCGCCGGCCTGACCGCCATCGTGGCCTTGCCGGCCGGCAATGTGTCGATGTCGAAGATGGCGCAAACTTTGATGTATGGCGCCAAGCTGCTGCCAGTCGAGGGCAACTTCGACGCCGCCATGCGGCTGGTGCGCGAAATCACCGACAAACTGCCGATCGCGCTGGTCAACTCCGCCAACCCGATCCGGCTGGAAGGCCAGACCACCGGCGCCTATGAAATCGTCGACGACCTGGGTTTCGTGCCCGATGGCGTGTGCTTGCCGATCGGAAACGCCGGCAACCTGCCCGCGTATTGGACCGGCTTCAAGCGCTACCAAGAGGCCGGCATGTCCAAGGGTCTGCCGCGCATGTTGGGCTTCGAGGCCGAGGGCTGCAATGCCATCATGCGCGGAGTGCCGATCGAAGACCCCGAGACCATCGCCACCGCCATCCGCGTGGGCAATCCGGTGTCGTGGAAGAAGGCTGAACTTGCGCGTGACGAATCCAAGGGCATCATTGACTGCGTGTCGGATTCCGAAATCCTGGCCATGTGGCGTGACCTGGCCAATGTGGAGGGCGTGTTCTGCGAGCCCGCTTCCGCCGCCGGGGTGGCCGGGCTCAAGAAGATGGTGGCTGCGGGTCGGGCCGACAAAAATGGCAAATATGTCGCCATTTTGACCGGCCATGGCCTGAAGGACGCCGACAACGCCAAAAAAGCGGTGGGCGAGATTCCCGAATCGGTCAAGGCGGATTTCGGCGCGGTCAAGGGTTGGTTGGAATCCCATCTTTGATCCCGCCTGTTAAAAAGGGCGCCTGGCTTCCCGCCCGGACCCATGGCCAGGACGGAAGTCTTCCGTTTAGTCAATAATTCCCATTCCGGCCACGGGGCCGGGTGGGAAGCCCTCCCGGACTTTTTCAGAAACCCTATGAAAACCCATTCATCCCAAATCATTGGCATCGGTCTGATCGGCTTTGGCACCGTCGGCTCCGGCGTCGCCAAACTGCTTAGAGACGAGGCCGCCCGCTACGAGCGCGCCACCGGCAAACACTTGGTCATCCGCCGCGTCCTGGTGCGCGATGTGGCCAAGGCGCAAGCGGCGGCCAAAGCATCCGCCGCGGTGTCGCCGGATCTGATCACCGGCAGTGCGGATGATTTTTTCGCCACACCCAACCTGGATGTGGTGATCGAAGTCGCCGGTGGCATCAAGCCCATCGGCGATTTGGTGCGCCGTGCCTTGAACGCGGCCAAGCCGGTGATCACCGCCAACAAAACCCTGCTGGCATCCCACGGTCCGGAGTTGTTTGCCCTGGCCCGCGCCAAGGGTGTGCACATTTCCTTCGAGGCCTCCTGCGGCGGCGGCATCCCGTGCATCCTGGCGCTGACCTTGGGCCTGCAGGCCAACAACATCAGCGGCTTGTTCGGCATTTTGAATGGCACCACCAACTATATTTTGTCGCAGATGGCCAACCACGGCCAGTCCTACGCCGAGGCACTCAAAGGTGCGCAAGATTTGGGTTATGCCGAGGCCGACCCGACCGCCGATGTGTCGGGCGAAGACGCCAAGCAGAAGCTTTGCATCCTGGCCTCGCTGGCCTTCGGCGTGAAAATCGCGCCGGCCAGCGTGCCATGCGAAGGCATCGAGCGCTTGGACAAGGCGGACTTCCGCCACGGCGACGAGATGGGCTATGCCATCAAGTTGCTGGCCACCGCCGAGCGTTGGCCTGGCCAAAAATGGGTGTGCGTGCAGGTGCGGCCATGCTTCGTCAAAAAGACCGCCTTGATCGCGCAAGTGCAGGGCGGTTTCAATGCGCTCTCCGTCATCGGCCATGCCACCGGCCACACGATGTACTACGGTGCCGGTGCCGGCTCGCTGCCGACCGCCAGCGCGGTGGTCAGCGATTTGCTGAGCACGGTATCGGGGGTGGCCGGCACGGCCTTCCGCAATATGGGCTTTGCGCCGGATCTGCACGAAGAGGCGCCAATCATCAACACCGCCGACACCGAAAGCCCGTTTTATTTGCGCCTCAAGGCCAACGACCGCCCGGGCGTCATCGCGCAGGTGACCAAGATTCTGGGCGACCATGGCGTGAGCATCTCCGGTGTGCTCCAGCACACGGTGGCCAAGGGCGAGGCCCATGTGCCCCTGGTCATCACCACCCACCAGGTGCGCCAAGGCACGCTGGAAAAGGCGGCGTTGGAAATTGAAAAATTGGAGGCGATCGCCGAGAGGCCGATGATCCTGCGCATCGTGGAGTTGCCGGCGTAAAAGGTGACCATGCCCGAAAACTTCCCAAGAACCGAGGTCCTTTCCATTCTGGCCATGCTGGTGACGGTGGCGCTGCTTTACCGGCGGAATTTGCTGCGTGCGGATGCGCTGGCCAATGCGCCGGACCGCGGCGGGGTGGTGACCCTTGATCGTCTTTTTTTGGCCATCCTGCTGTGGGTGGCGGGCATGGGGTTGTCGGGTGAAGTGCCAAAGATCATGGCAGGTGCTTCGCCGGCACTGACTTCAATGGTGGCGTACATGGTGATATTTGGCGGGCCCCTGGCTTTTTTCCTGTGGCTTGGCCGCTCTTCGCCCGATGCCGGTTTGCGCCTTGGCCTGCGTGGCAGAAACAATGCGCTCTCGGCCAGGGTCGGATTGTGGGGCATTCCCACCGGCTTGGTGTTGCTCACCGGAATCAATGTGATCGGCCTGCTGCTCTGGCAATGGTGGGGGCAGAAAATTCCGACTGCTGGCCATCAAGTATTCGAGAAAATGAAAACCCAGGGTGATGCGGACATCGCTTTGGAGGCCCTGACGGCAATCGTCCTGGCGCCCCTGTGCGAAGAGGCTTTTTTCCGCGGTTTGATTCAGACCGGGCTGCATTCGGTATTGGGTCCTTCGGCCACTGTCCGCATTCGTTGGCGGGTGGTTTTGATTGTTGGTGTTTTGTTCGGAGTGGTGCACATCGGCGCGGTCCCTTTGCCTTTGCTTGGCGGATTGGTGGTATTCGGGTGGGTCTTGGGCTTTGTCTATGAACGTACCGGTTGTTTTTGGGTTCCCCTGGCCATCCATAGCGCCTTTAATGCCATCAGTTTCTGCGACGGCCTTTGGCAGATCCGCCATCCGTCCTAAAATCAGGCATCCTTGCAATAACCCGCTGGCGCCGTGCGTTTACCCTTCATGCCACCTGGAGCAGAACTTATGAGCGCGATCGCCCCCCCTTTGCAGCGCAGTCCTGAGGTTTTGCTGGTCGCCGCTGCCGCCGGCGACGCCTTGGCGTGGGAGCAGTTGGTGCGAGCCTACACCGGCCGGGTTTACGGTTTGCTGGTGCGCCAGTGCAACAACCGTGAATTGGCCGAGGAACTCACCCAAGAAACCTTCGTCAAATTGGTGCAGTGTTTGCGCAAGCGCGACGAGGCGGGCGGCTACGACGAGCAGGGCAAATTCGAGCCTTGGCTGTTTCGGGTGGCCATGAATTGCCTGCGCGACGAAATGCGCCGCAAAAGCCGCCAGGCACAGGCCATGGACATGTCGCCGGGGGCTGCGGCTTCGGCCGGGGATGGCGACACCGCCAGTGCCTTTGCCGGTGTGGAAGCTTCCGCCGCGATGCGCGACCAGCGCAACGATCCGCAGGAGCGGGCCAGCACCGCCGAACAGGTGACCCTGATGCAGGCCGCAGTCGCCAAAATGAGCGAAAAAGAGCGCCAAATACTGCATTTGCGCCACACTGCCGGCCTTTCTTTCGCGGAAATAGCCGAAGCCCTGCAGGAACCCCTTGGCACCGTCCTCTCCAGCGCCCACCGCGCTTTGGCCAAACTCAAAAAAGACCTTGCCTACCTTGAAGCCTGAAAACGCCTGAGCAAGGAACCCACCATGACCACCCACAACCACGAACTGACCACCGACC
The DNA here is from genome assembly GCA_964556215.1 of uncultured Phycisphaeraceae bacterium. Lineage (GTDB taxonomy): Bacteria > Planctomycetota > Phycisphaerae > Phycisphaerales > Phycisphaeraceae > CANIYR01. The sequence continues at coordinate 15,830 of CAZKVP010000048.1, read as the reverse complement.
TTGCTTCCTTGGAAGCCCAAGTATCGCGCCTGACCGATCCGGCCACCCTCCAGGGCCTGGATGAGGCCCTGCGTGCGGAGGCTGCCCCCGCTTTGCTGGCTGACCAGGCTGCCCTGCTTTGCGACTTGCATCTTGCGGCGTTGCTGGATGCCGCCTTGGTTGCCGATGCCGCGCCCGTCGCCTTGGCCGATCGCATTTTGGCGGCGGCCCCGCTGCACGAAGTTGCCGTGGCCGGGAAGATCACCCTTGCGGCGCCAGTCAAGGGCCGGGTGGGGGGGGCGTGGCTGCGCCGCCCCTGGCGCTATGCGGCGGTTGCTTCCGTCTCGTTTTCGCTGAGTCTGATGGCTGTCACCTTCATCGTGAAAAAAGAAGCCCCCATGCTGGTCAGGGCCTTTTCCACCCCGGCCGTTCCGGTGGCCGATGACCTTTCCAAATTGCAGTTGGTGGTGCTGGATTCTGGCGTCACCGACGAGGAATTGGAGTGGGAGATGGAGCAAACCCGTGCGGAGTTGGAGTTGGCCGGGCTGTAAGTCAAAAATCATTCAATCCAAAGAACCCCGGCCCCGCAGTCGGGGTTCTTTGTGCTTTACAATCCGCCCCCATGGCGCCCTCCACAACATCTCTTCAACCTTGGACCCGCAAGCATCTGCTCGGTTTGGAAGAACTTTCTTCCGCCGAGATCAAAACCGTTCTGGCCACCGCCCGTGATCTGTCGCCGTCCGCCAAAAGCAACGGCAACAAGGCGCGGGATCTGTTCGGTCGGGTGGTGGTCAATCTCTTCTTCGAGGATTCCACCCGCACCCGCGCCTCGTTCCGCTTGGCGGCCGAGCGTTTGTCGGCCGACATTTTGGACATGAGTGCCAGCGGATCGTCCGTCTCCAAAGGCGAAACCCTGCTCGACACCGCCCGCAACATCGAAGCGATGGGGGTGGATGCCTTGGTGGTGCGCCACAATCAGAGCGGTGCGGTGGCGCAACTGGCGGCGGGCGTGAATTGCAGCGTGCTCAACGCCGGCGACGGTTCGCACGAGCACCCGACCCAGGGCCTGCTCGATGCCTACACCATCGCAGGGCGGTTCGGCCGCGATGATTTTGATCTTTCCGGCCTTAACGTGGCCATCGTGGGTGACATCAGCAATTCCCGGGTGGCCCGCTCCAATGTGTTCGGCCTGACCAAGCTTGGCGCCAAAGTCACGCTGGTGGCGCCGCCGACGCTGCTGCCGGCTTCCCTTGGGCAATTGGGCTGTGCGGTCACCACGGATTTCGAGTCGGTGTTGGCGGATTCCGACGTGATCAACATGCTGCGGGTTCAGTTCGAGCGCTTGTCGGGGCCGGCCTTCCCCAGCGCCCATGAATACCACACGCTGTATGGCTTGACGCCTGCGCGCCTGAACAAGGCCAAAAAGAACACCATCGTCATGCACCCTGGCCCGATGAACCGCGGGCTGGAAATCGCCAGCGAAGTGGCGGATGGTCCGCAGTCGGTGATTCTTGAACAGGTGAAAAACGGCGTGGCCGTGCGCATGGCCTGCCTCAAGCTGGTCATTGGCGCGGCCAAGGAGCCAAAACAATCATGAGCATTCCTTCCGATTCAAACCGTCATCAGGGTCTGCTGGTCATCCTTTCCGGCCCGTCGGGCGTGGGCAAGAGCACCATCACCCAGGCAGTGCGCGAGCGGCTGTTGGCGGATTTGTCCATCTCGATGACCACCCGCGACCAGCGTTCCGGCGAAGAAGACGGCATCAATTACCACTTTGTCAACCATCGCCATTTCAAGCAGGAAGTGCTGCTTGGCAACATGCTGGAATATGCCGAGGTCTACGGCAATTTCTACGGTACCCCGAAGCAACCGGTGGAAACGGTGTTGGCCGAGGGTGGCCTGATGCTTTTGGAAATCGACGTGAAGGGTGCCTGCCAGGTCAAGGCCAAAATGCCGGGGGGATTTGCCATCTTCATCAATCCGCCAAGCGAAGAAACCCTGCTTACCCGCCTGCGAAACCGTGGGCGCGAGGGCGAAGAAATCATCCAAAAACGCTATGCGGCGGCCCGCAAGGAAATGGCGGAAGCCAGGGAGTGCGGGGCGTATGACGCCTTTGTGGTGAATGAAAATCTGGA
>CAZKVP010000048.1:0-13616 GCA_964556215.1 uncultured Phycisphaeraceae bacterium | reverse complement strand
TTCAAACCTCCGTGTGATGCACCGTGAAAAAGTCATTCCCCTTGTCATCCACCACGATGAACGCCGGGAAATCTTTCACCTCGATCTTGCGCACGGCCTCCATGCCCAATTCTTCGAAGGCCACCGTCTCGACCTTGACGATGTGCGATTGCGCCAGAATCGCCGCCGGGCCACCGATGGAGCCGAGATAAAAGCCGCCGTTCTTTTTGCAGGACTCGACCACGCCGGGCGAGCGGTCGCCCTTTGCCAGCATCACCATCGAGCCGCCCAAGGCCTGGAAGATGGGCACATAGGTGTCCATGCGGCCGGCGGTGGTGGGGCCGAAGGAGCCGGAGGCCATGCCGGGCGGGGTCTTGGCCGGGCCGGCGTAATAGACGGGGTATTGCTTGAAGTATTCCGGCATCGGCTCGCCGGCATCGAGCATCTGCTTGATGCGCAGATGGGCGGCGTCGCGGGCGACGATGATCGGGCCGTTGAGCAGCAGGCGGGTGCGCACCGGGAACTTGCTCAAAATGGCGCGGATTTGGTCCATGCCGGCGTTGAGGTCAATGCGCACGGGGGGCGCAAGTTCAGGGGCTTTTTCGGGCAGGTACTTGGCGGGCTCGGTTTCCAACTGCTCCAGAAACACGCCGTCCTTGTTGATTTTGCCCAGAATGTTGCGGTCAGCCGAGCAGGAGACGCCAAGGCCGATCGGGCAGGAGGCGGCGTGACGGGGCAGGCGGATCACGCGTACATCGTGGGCGAAGTATTTGCCGCCGTACTGCGCGCCAATGCCGCAGGTTTGCGCCAGTTTGAGCACCTTGGCCTCCCAGGCGGTGTCGCGGAAGGCGCGCCCGCCCGGTGAGCCGGTGGTGGGCAGGTTGTCGAGGTAGCCGCAGGAAGCCAGTTTGGTGGTCTTCAGGCACATCTCCGCGCTGGTGCCGCCGATGACCAAGGCCAGGTGGTAGGGCGGGCAGGCGCTGGTGCCAAGGTCTTTCAACTTGCCCTTGATGAAGGCTTCCAAGTCCTTCTCGTTCAAAACCGCCGGCGAGGCCTGGTACAGGTAAAACTTGTTGGCACTGCCGCCGCCCTTGGCGACGAACAGAAAATTCATTTCGTGGTCGTGGTGGGCGTCGGAAAGGACATCCACTTGCGCTGGCAGATTGGTGCCGGTGTTCTTTTCCTTGAACATCTCCAAGGGCGCAAGTTGGGAGTAGCGCAGGTAATTGTCCTGGTAGGTGTCGTAGACGCCGGAGGAAATCGCCTCGGCCTCGTCGCACTCGGTCAGCACATAGCGGCCCTTTTTACCCATGATGAGCGCGGTGCCGGTGTCCTGGCAGGAGGGCAGTTTGCCGGCCGAAGCCACCACCGCATTTTGCAGCAGGGTGTAGAGCACGAAGCGGTCGTTGTCGGAGGCTTCCGGGTCCTTCAACTCCTCGGCGATCTTGGCCAGGTGGCGGGGGCGCAAGTAAAAGGCCAAATCGCGGAAGGCTTCTTTGGACAACAGGCGCAGCGCCTCCGGTTCCACCTTGAGAAATTGGCGCTCACCGCAGTCGATGATGGCGGCGCCCTCTTTGGAGAGTTGGCGGTAGACGGTGGTGGTGTCGGTGGCGGGCTGGAGGATGGGTTCGTATTCGAAGGGCATGGGGGAGTCCGTTGGCGCTAAGGAGGGGGGAGTTTTAGGGGTGAGAACTGTGCTTCAAGGGTGCGGCGGCAAGAATAAGGATGGTGCGTGTACGCATGAGGGGTGCCCTTGTGGCGGGGAATAAGGGTGTTTGGATGGCGGGCAATCAAACCACCGCAACGCCAACCTTCTTGGCCGCCCGGCGCAAATCATCGTCGCGGGTCGCCAAGGGTAGGCCCAGGCGCATGGCGAGTTCCAGGTAAGTGGCGTCGTAGGCGCTCAACTTGTGCTCGCGGGCCAAGGCACGGGTGTCGTGGCGGGCGCGCAGGTGGGTTTCATCATCGGTGATGATGTTGAATGACTCGAGCAGCGTGAAGAAATGCACGATTTCGGAATCGCTGATGGATTTCCTGCGCTCGGCAACCAAGAGGACATTGGTCAACTCCGTATGCCACAGGGTGGGCACGAAGATGTCCGCGCGCGGGGCCTGCCGTAAAAGTTCTTTGGATTCCATGGTGGCTTGGTCTGTGAGAACCCACGGTATGGCCATCGAGCAATCCAAGACGAAAGAAAGTGGATTCACCATTTTCTGCCCTCATCGCGCATTTCTTTCCAAGTCATGTCGCAGGGGCGGGTGGGTTTTTGGCGGGCCAGAAAGCGGTCCAAGGCTTGCTGGGCCTTCTCAGGGTCGTGCGCCTTGATGGGTTCAATCTTCGCCACCCGCCGGCCGTGCCGGGTGATGGTGATGCTTTCGCCGTGCTCCACGCGGTCGAGCAGGGTCGAAAAATGGGTCTTGGCTTCGAAGATGCCGATGGTGGTGGACATGAGGGCTCCTTGATTACGGGTGGGGTTATTCTAACCAGAGACAGGCCAGTTTTGGGGCCATGAAAAAACGGTGGACAAGCGGCCACCGTTCCCTTTGTTTTTCAGAAGTTGTACTTACTTCATCTCAAACATCTTCTTCACCGCATGCACCGTCAATTGCCGCCCAGCCTTGGCAATCGCCTCGGTCAGCGGAATTTCCTTCGGGCAGACCTTGACGCAGTTTTGGGCGTTGCCGCAGTCGGAGACGCCGCCTTCACCCATGAGCACATCCAGGCGGTCGGCTTTGAGGGTGGCACCGATCGGGTGGCTGTTGAAGTACATGGCTTGGGCGATGGCTTGCGCGCCGACGAAGGCGTTGTCCTTGGTGAACTGCGGGCAGGCTTCCAGGCAGCAGCCGCAAGTCATGCACTGGCTGATTTTGTAGCGCTCTTCCTGCGATTCGGGCGTTTCGCGGGCGCCGGGGCCGGCGTTGTGGGTGCCGTCGATGGGCACCCAGGCCTTGAGGTTCTTGAGGTTTTCGAACATGCGCGAGCGGTCCACCCACAGGTCGCGCACCACCGGGAACTTGCTCATCGGCTGCAGGGTGATGGTGTTCTGCGCTTCCGGGTCCTTGAGGATGTCGGCGACCATGGCCGAGCAGGACTGGCGCACGCGGCCGTTGATGACCATGGTGCAGGCGCCGCAGATTTCTTCCAGGCAGTTGCAGTCCCACACCACGGGGGTGGTCTTCTTGCCGTCGGCGGTGGCGCCCTTTTCGGCGATGGCCAGCAGCACGGAGATGATGTTTTGGGCGTTGGCGCGGGCCACGGTGAAGGTTTCCCAAAACGGCGCACTGTCGCGCGAGTCTTGGCGTTGGACCTTGACGGTGAAGGTGGGGGTGGCGGCGGGGGGGAGTTCGGCGAGCATGGGGAATTAAAAGTGGGAGTTTGCGTGATGGCGCAAGTGATGCGATCGGGGACGGGATGAACCAAGCCAACGCGGCGGGCCGCCGCGTCTACTTTTTAGTCATTGGTGTACACACGCGGACGCAGCCCGACCAAGGGCGACGGAATCGGCTCGTATTCGATCTTTGCACCTTTGGTCTCGGGGTCAAACGACGCCTTGGTCGTGCCGTGGAAGTTCACATCGTCGCGCTCTTGGAAGTCGTCGCGGTAGTGCGAGCCGCGCGATTCCTTGCGGGCGATCGAGCCTTCCACGATGGCATCGGCGTAGATGAGCATGTCGCCCAAAACGCGGGTGAAGGCGACGGTCTGGTTGGTGTGGCCGAGGTTGGTGTCGGTGATGCCGATCTTCTCGTAGCGCTTGCGGAACTCGGCCAATTTGGCGCGGGCTTCGAGCAGGCGGGCTTCGGTCTTGACCACGGTGGCGGCCAGGGTCATTTCGCGGCCGAGGTCGGCGTGCAGGGTGTAGGGGTTTTCGGTGCCTTTGTTGTTGATCAACTTCTGCACCTTGGCTTGTTCCTGCGCGATGACGGCGTCGTAGAGTTCCTGTGGCTGCTCGGCGGCGGGCTTGCCGACGAAGGGGAAGGTTTCCTCTTCGTGGTGTGTCGCGGATGAACTTTTCACATAGTTCGCCACCGACACGCCGCAGAATAGGCCGTCAAAGATGCACGACAGCAGCGCGTTGGCACCCAGGCGCGTCGCGCCGTGGTAGGCGTAACTGGCTTCGCCGAAGGAGTACAGGCCGGGGATGTTGGTCATGCCGTTGTTGGGCGCGCCGAATTCCATGCCTTCGTTTTCTTTGCGGCGGGTTTCCGGGCGGTTGATCTTGTCGGTCTCTGGCTTGTACGCGGTGTAGGTCGTGTACAGGCCGCCCATCGAATAGTGCACGGCGGGGAAGATCTTCATCGGCACTTGGCGCGGATCGTCGCCGGTGAACTTCTGGTAAATCTCCAAGATGGCATGCAATTTATTCTTGGTGGCGTCGGGCAGGTGCGTGATGTCGAGGTAGACCATCGGCTGGCCGCCGACGCCGAAGCCTTCCTGCCATTTGAAGAAGATTTCGCGGGTGGCGATGTCGCGCGGCACCAGGTTCTTGTACTTGGGGTACTTTTCTTCGAGGAAGTAATTGCGCTCGGCTTCCGGAATTTCGTTGGGGTGGCGCAGGTCGTTCTTCTGGCGGGGGACCCACACGCGGCCGCCTTCACCGCGGGCCGATTCGCTCATCAAACGGCACTTGTCTTCGCCGGGCATGGCGGTCGGGTGGACCTGGATCATTTCCGGGTTGCCCAAGACCGCGCCGGCCTGGTAGCAGCGCGCCGCCGCGCCGCCGGTGCAGATGGTGGACATGGTGCTTTTGCCGTAGACCATGCCGCAGCCGCCGGTGGCCATCACCACCGCATCGGCGCGGAAAGCTTTGATCTCCATGGTTTTCATGTTTTGGGCCACGATGCCTTTGCAGGCGCCGTCGGCGTCAATCACCGGCCAGAGGAATTCCCAGAATTCATACTTGGTGACCTTGCCGGCCACTTCCATGCGGCGCACCTGCTCGTCCAGTCCATAGAGCAACTGCTGGCCGGTGGAGGCGCCGGTGAAGTGGGTGCGCTTGAACAGCGAGCCGCCGAACATGCGCAAATCGCGGAAGCCTTCTTTGGTGCGGTTGAACGGCACGCCCATGCGGTCGAGCAGGTCGATGATTTTGGGCGCCCAGTGGGTCATTTCATAGACCGGCGGCTGGTGATTGAGGAAGTCGCCACCAAGCAGCGTTTCATCCATGTGCTGCCACTCGGAGTAACCCTGCTGGCGGGCGACTTCGTTGCAGGCGTTGATGCCGCCCTGGGCGCAGACCGAGTGCGAACGCTTGACGGGGACCATCGAGAACAGATCAACTTGGGTGCCGGCTTCCGAGATGCGGAGCGAGGCGGCAAGACCGGCGAGACCGCCGCCGACGACGATGACGCGGGGAGCGGTGGAGGGGAATTTGGCCATGATTGCGAGGGGGGGAAGTGTGGGTATGGAGAGGGGGATGAGGCGCAAGTTGCGCTTGGGCAATGCCAAGGCAAATCAATCCTTTGCGGGGATGGTGTAGATCTTGCTGTTGCCCTCGAGTTGCACTTGGTGGGGGCCAACGATGGTAAGGCGGGGGCGGGCGATGTCGCCAACTTCAGCGATATAGCCGCTGTACCTGTAGATTTGTTTGGTGGTTTCGTAGGTGGCTTGGTCGGCCGGGGTGATGTCGTACCTCAATGCGCCCCAGAAAGCCATGATGGAGAAAATGGAGAGCCCGGCAAATAGGGCGATGCAAACGGTGCCAAACCGTTTTTGCGCCCCGACCGAAAGTGTCAAACCCCAAGAGATGGCGGCAGTCCAGAGTCCATTGGAAAAGTGATAGACGGTACCCAGGACGCCTGCAATGTAAAGAGCGAGCACCAAAGGATGATGTTGCAAAGCGATGGCCGTCGCTTGATTCGCGAATGGAATCACTTTGCCCGTTTGCGCATCCACCGCATGGGTGAAGAATGGCGTGTAAACCCCCAACCCAACGCGCCAGCGCAGCGTCGCCACATGGAACAGGATGAACGCCAATGCCACAAAGCCGGTGATGCGTTGGGCCACATAGCGACGGTGGCTCCAGCCGCCATTGCGGGCCACGGCGTATTTGCTGCCGTTGAAGGCGTAGAAAATCCCCAAGCCGGCGTGGAAGGCCAAAGGCAACCAGATCAGACCGATTTCCATGATCTCCAGCGCGGGTTGGGCGTGGATCCAGTCCACCTCGTGCTGGAAGGTGCCCAGCAGCATTTGCGCGTTGGTGAACAGGTGGAAGCAGACAAACAGGCCGATTGGCACAATGCCCGAAAGCGAGTGCAGGCGGCGGAGCATGAAGGCGTTCTTCTCCATGAAACTTTGCTGGGAGCCGGATTTGGCAGGGGCTGCGTGGGACATTGTGAGTGAAAGGGTGGGGGGTAGGGGTGTTGTGGGGAAGGTGTCCGGGACCATCAGGCGGCGACCGCCGTCGAGCGGCCCATCCAAGCGGCGCGCACATAGGTGTCGCGCAATTCATAGAGGGTGGAGCCCAAGGCGTTTTCCTCTTCCTGGGTGAGGTTGCCTTTGGTTTTTTCCTCCAGCATCACGATGGAGTCCAGCAGCGCCTTGGCGTAGCCCAAGTCCTGCATGGTGCGGCCCGAACGCGGGTCGGCGATGGCGCCCATCATCATCAGGCTTTGGGTGGCCAGGCTTTGCAACAGGCCGTTGAAAGAGGCGGCATCCACGCGCCCGCGCTGGGGCACATGGGCGGCCGCAGGGGCCGGTTTGGCCGCGGCTTCCTTGGCTGCGGCGTCGGCCTTGGACTTTTCAGCCAACTTGTCCTTTTCGCGCTGGGCCTGGGCTTTCCAATCGTCGTCACTTTGAATGAGCATGTTTTTTGGATGGGGGAACTGGGAAATGAACCTAATCAATGCCGGGTGCGCGCTTAGCCGGGGGGCAGGGCGCTCATGTCAATGTCCTGTCCGTCGTCTTTGGCGCCGGACAAGGCGGCTTTGGCGCGGCCGGCTTTGCCCCCCCCGCGTGCCATGGCGATCACGCCGGTGCGGGCCATGTCCAGAATGCCAAAAGGACGCACCAAGTCAAGGAAGGCGCTGATTTTTTCTTCGGTGCCTTCCAGTTTTACGATGATGCTGTCGGCGGCGACATCCACCACCGCGCCGCGGAACAGTTCGGTCAGTTGCAGGATTTCGGTGCGCACGCCAGGCTTGGCGGTGGCGATGGAAATCAGCGCCAGGTCGCGCTCCACCACGGCGGCGGCGCGGTAGTCGGCCACGGTCACCACGGCCACCAGTTTTTCAAGCTGCTTGCGCACCTGCTCCAAGACGGCGTCGGTGCCCAGCACCACGATGGTCATGCGCGAGAGTTCCGGGTTTTCAGTGCGGCCAACCACCAGCGAATCGATGTTAAAGCCGCGGGCGGCGAACATGCCGGCAACCTGGGCCAAAACGCCGGGTTCGTTGGTGACCAAGGCGGCGATGACATGGCGGTGAATGGGGGCGTTGCTCATAGAGAGGGCATGATAGTCCGAAAAATAAGGCGGGGTGCGGAGCCAGGTGGCGGGCGAGACGAAAAAAAGGAAGCCCAAGGGGCTTCCTTTTTGGAGAGTGGTTGTGGATATTGCCAAATAAGGCGTCTTAGCGCAGCGGGTAATCGAATTCGGTCAGGCCGGTGTTGCGGTTCAGGAAGAAAATCATCTGCACATCGTCATGGATGGCGCGGAAGCGGTTGTTCTGGGTGCGCGCAAACAAGTTGAAGTTCTCTTCATACGAACGGGTCAACGACTGCAGGCGTGGGGTGGGGTTGACGCGCACCTTGGCCGCAGACAGCCTGGATGGCTCGGCTTTGCGCTGGCTGGTGGAGGATGCGGTGCAGCCCACCGAAGCCATGAGGGCGACTGCGGCGACAAGGGCGAGTGAAGAGTGGAACATGGGGTTGATTTTCATCGTCCGGGGCCCTTGTGAGGGGTGTGAGAAAAGAAGTGCACGGCATTGTGCCTACCCGGGCTGCCTCTGTCAACTTTTTTTTTGTGAAAGGCCTCCGAAAATCGCCAAAATCCATGAATTGAGTTCATTTGGTGGGCTTGGTGGATGGGCCATTTGACGCCATTCATGGGAAACAAGATAATCCCCGCCTCCATGAAGCATGGGCATTTCCGGGGATATAGCTCAGTTGGTAGAGCGGTTCGTTCGCAATGAACAGGTCAGGGGTTCGAATCCCCTTATCTCCACTATGGAAAGGCGTCGCAAGATGCAGAAAGGCCCCGCAAAAGCAGGGCTTTTTTGTCTTTTGGGATCCGGAAGGCCGGGGCCAAGTTGGGTTGAATCAACCGAAACTCGGGTGCAGGCCAAAGCCGAAGTAGCGCTTGGCATTGCCGTAGCACACGCCGGAAATCAGGCGGTCCAGCAGCGCCGGATCATTGGGGATGCGGCCGCTTTGCGCGTCCTTGCCCACTGCGTCGCACAGGATGCGGCGGAACATTTCATGGCGCACGAAGGACAGCGGCGAGCGCGAGTCGGTCAGCATGCCCACGAAGGTGGACAGGATGCCCAGGCTGGACAAATCATCCAACTGGCGGCGCATGCCGTCTTCCTGGTCGAGGAACCACCAAGCGCTGCCCCATTGCACATGGCCGGGGTTGCGGCCATGGCCTTGGAAGGAGCCGGCCATGGCGGAGAGCACATGGTTGTCGGCCGGGTTGAGGTTGTAAAGGATGGTTTGCGGCAACACACCTTCGCCATGCAGGCCGCCCAGGAAACGGGCCAGACCCTTGGCCTGCGGCTCATCGCCGATGGTGTCGCCGCCATGGGTGGTCAAACGCGGGTTGGCATTGCGCAGGGCATTGAGGTGCAATTGCATGGTCCAGCCGTCGGCGTGGTTCCATTTGGCGCTGGCGCGCAAAACTTCCAAAGTCAGGGCGTCGCGTTCCTGCGCTGTGGGCACTTCGCCCTTGAGGGCTTTGCGCACGGCGATGTCGGCCAGTTGGGGGTCGGTCGCACGGTCGGGGATGTGGGAGAGGCCGTGGTCGCTGGCTCGGCCGCCCAAGCGCACGAATTCGCCGCGCGACTTGAATAAGGCGCCAAGCAGACTGTCGAGGGAATCGATGCCAGAGCCGGTGGCGGCGGTCAGTTTTTGCACCCAGACATTCCACGCCACCGGGTTGCCGACGGCGTTGTGCGCCACGTCGGGGCGGAAGGTCGGGGCCATGCGCAGCGGGGTTTGGCCGGCGGCAAAAGCGGTGGCCAGCGTTTGGTGGTGGGTCAGGGCATCGGCCGGGTCATCGGTGGTGCCGATGGCCGCCACCCGGTAGCGGGCCAGCATCGTTTGCACCGGCATCCGCGCCAACTGGCGGTTGGCTTCGTCCCACACTTCCTTGGCGGTGTTCTCAGACAGCAACAGGTCGATGCCGAAGTAGCGGCGCAATTCCATGTGCGTCCAGGCATACAGCGGGTTGCGCAAAAGGTGCGGCACGGTGCCGGCCCACGCCTTGAATTTGTCGAAGGGGTCGGCCGAGCCGGCGACCAGTTCTTCGTTGACGCCCATCCAGCGCATGGCGCGCCATTTGTAATGGTCATCGCCCAGCCACACCGCTGTCAGGTGCGGGTAGATGCAGTTGTCGGCGATTTCGCGGGGCACCAAGTGGTTGTGGTAATCCACGATCGGCAGCGGCTCGGCGACCTCATGGTAAAGCCGTGACGCGATGGGGTTGGACAGCAGGTAATCGGCGTGGAGGAAATTCATGGGCAAAACCAGGCAAGGCGGTTGGATTTCAAAAGCCGACGGGGGAGTTTAAGAAAAAGCGGCACCAAGGCGCCGCTTTTTCGGAACGCAATTCGAAGAATACGGAGGTAAGCCCAAGAAGCCAACATTTGCGCCAAAGCAGCAGGGAAGCCCAAATGAAAAATTTTAAAAAAGAACCCCTTCGGTCAAGCAATCCGCTTGCGCCCACGGCGCTGCCATTGACCAGCAAAGTGCCGGCGCTGACGGGGTGGTACCTGTACCTGCTTGCGTGTGAAGGATTACACTTGGGCAGCAATGCCTTGCAAGGTCGGTTGCGTTTTTGGGATGGGTTGACTGGCGAAGGAGGATCATGAAAAAAGAAAACCCCATCACCTGCCTGTTTTTGGATATCGGCGGCGTCCTGCTCACCGACGGGTGGGGCCATGTTTCCCGCGCCCAGGCGGCCCAGGTGTTCGGCTTGGACTTGGCGGAGTTGGAAACCCTGCATCAGCAGACTTTCGACACCTACGAGATGGGCAAGATCAGTTTGGAGGAATACCTCGACCGGGTGGTGTTTCACCAAAAGCGCCCGTTCACCCGCGCCAAGTTTCGCCGCTTCATGCTGGCGCAATCTTCGGCGCATCCGGGCATGCTGACGTTGGTCAAGAAACTTAAAGTGCAATACGGTCTAAAAGTCGTGGTGGTCAGCAACGAGGGGCGCGAGTTGAACGCGCACCGCATCCGCCGGTTCAAGTTGGACCAATGGGTGGATGCCTTTGTTTCCTCCTGCTTCATCCATCTGCGCAAGCCGGATGCCGATGTGTTCCGGTTGGCGCTGGACATCGCCCAGGTGCCCGCCCAACGGGTGGTTTTCATCGACAACACGGCGATGCATGTTGAGGTGGCGCAAGGCCTGGGCATTCACAGCATCCTGCATGTGGACGAAGCCTCCACCCGCGCCCGGTTGGCGGCGTTGGGTTTGCGGTGGGATGGGGGGGCGGCGCAATGAGTCCCCAAACCTCGCACATCCTGACGCTCAACGGCGGCTCTTCAAGCATCAAATTTGCGCTGTATCAGGCCGGCGAACAACCGGTGAAAACACTGGCCGGCAAGGTGGAGCGCATCGGCTTTGGCGACGCCCGGCTGGATTTTCACGACTCGCGCGATGGCCGGCACGGTAGCCAACCCTTGGCGGGGGCCGATCATGCTTCGGTGGCGCAGGCTCTGATGAATTGGCTGGAGGCGCAACTTGGGAGCGAGCAACTCTCGGCCGCAGGCCACCGGGTGGTCCATGGCATGGCGCACGCCGGGCCAGAGCGGATCACCCCGGCCTTGCTGGATGAATTGCGCCAGAGCGCGCCATTTGCGCCCGAGCATCTGCCCCGCGAAATTGAATTGATCGAGGTGGTGGCCAAGGGTCATCCGCATTTGCCGCAGGTGGCCTGCTTTGACACCGCCTTTCACCAAGCCATGCCGCGCGTCGCCCAACTGCTGCCGCTGCCGCGCGACTTGGATGCCAAGGGTGTGCGGCGGTACGGCTTTCACGGCTTGTCCTACGCGTTTTTGTTGGAGGAATTGGCGCGTCTGGGCGATCCGGCGGCAACCCATGGACGGGTGATTCTGGCCCACCTTGGCAACGGCGCCAGCATGGCTGCGGTGAAGGATGGGCAAAGCGTGGACACCAGCATGGGCTTCACGCCCGCTTCCGGGTTGGTGATGGGCACCCGCGCTGGTGATTTGGATCCCGGGTTGGTGTCGTTTTTGGCACAGACCCAAGGCCTCACCCCGGCGCAATTTGGCGACATGGCCAACCGCCGCTCCGGCTTGCTCGGCATTTCGGAAACCAGTTCCGACATGCGCGACCTGCTCGCCCGCGAACCGGCGGATGTGCGGGCGGCAGAGGCCGTCGCCTTGTTTTGCCAGCAGGCGAAAAAATGCATCGGCTCTTTCGCCGCCGTCTTGGGCGGGTTGGACACGCTCGTCTTTTCCGGCGGCATTGGCGAAAACGCCGCGCCGGTCCGCACGCGCATTTGTGAAAACTTGCGCTTCCTGGGCATCGAAGTGGACGAACTCACGAACGCCGCCCATGCGCCGGTTATTTCCAAGGCCGGCAGCCCCGTGACGGTGCGCGTCATGCGCACCGATGAAGAGGCCATGATCGCGCGCGCCACCAGTCGCCTGCTCCACTTGAATCCCTGACCTAAAGAAAGATGGACCCATGCCAGAATCGACCCTCGCCCCCGACCTGCTGCGCAAGATGGACGCGTATTGGCGCGCCGCCAATTACCTGGCGGTCGGCCAGATGTACCTCTACGACAACCCGCTGCTCAAACGGCCGTTGGTATTGGCCGATGTGAAGCGCATGCTGCTGGGGCACTGGGGCACGACCCCGGGGCAGAATTTCATTTATGTGCACCTGAACCGGGTCATCCAAAAATACGACCTCAACATGATCTATGTCTGCGGCCCCGGGCACGGCGGCCCGGCGGTGGTGGGCAACACTTATCTGGAGGGCACCTACAGCGAGGTCTATCCGAACATCAGCCAGGATGAGGCCGGCCTGCAGAAGTTGTTCCTCCAATTCTCCTTTCCCGGCGGTATCCCCAGCCATGCCTCGCCGGAGTGCCCGGGATCCATCCATGAGGGCGGGGAGTTGGGCTATTCGCTCAGCCATGCTTTCGGCGCGGTGTTCGACAACCCCGACCTGGTGGTCGCCTGCGTCATCGGCGACGGCGAGGCGGAAACCGGCCCGCTGGCCACGGCGTGGCATTCCAACAAATTTTTGGATGCGGCCACCGACGGCGCGGTGCTGCCGATCCTGCACCTCAACGGCTACAAAATTTCCAACCCGACCCTGCTGGCGCGCATTCCGCGCGAGGAGTTGGCGCAACTGATGCGCGGCTACGGGTGGGAGCCGATCTTTGTCGAGGGGCATGTGCCGGCGCCGATGCATGAGGCCATGGCCACGGTGTTGGACGGCGCGGTGGAGAAGATCAAAGCCATTCAGCACGACGCCCGCGTTAACGGCAATCTGGCGCGCCCGCGCTGGCCGATGATCGTGCTGGTCTCGCCCAAGGGGTGGACCGGCCCCAAGGTGGTGGACGACCTGCAAGTGGAAGGCACCTTCCGCGCGCACCAGGTGCCGCTCTCGGATCCGGCCACCCATCCCGGGCATTTGAAATTGCTGGAAGACTGGCTGAAGAGTTACCGGCCGGAAGAACTCTTCGACGCGCAGGGGCGGCTGATTCCGGAGTTGGCGGAATTGGCTCCCAAGGGCGCGCGGCGCATGGGCGCCAACCCGCACGCCAACGGCGGACTGCTGCTGCAGGACTTGAAGATGCCGGACTATCGCTCGTATGCGGCGCATGTGCCGGTGCCGGGCGCGCCGGGCATCGGCGACACCCGGGTGCTGGCGCCCTTCTTACGTGATGTGGCCAAGGCCAATGACGCGCAGCGCAACTTCCGGGTGTTCGGCCCGGATGAAACGCTTTCCAACGGGCTGGGGGCGCTGTTTGAAGCCACCGATCGGCAGTGGGATGCGGCGACAAAGTCCAACGATGAATTTCTGGCGCCGGAAGGCCGGGTGCTGGATTCCATGCTCAGCGAGCATCAATGCGAAGGCTGGCTGGAGGGCTACCTGCTCACCGGCCGGCACGGCCTGTTCAACTGCTACGAGGCTTTCATCCACATCGTGGATTCAATGTTCAACCAGCACGCCAAATGGCTGAAGATCACCGCGCACCTGCCGTGGCGGCGCAAAATCGCCTCACTCAATTACCTGCTGGCCTCGCATGTTTGGCGTCAGGACCACAACGGCTTCACCCACCAGGACCCCGGCTTTATCGACCATGTGGTCAACAAAAAGGCCGAGGTGGTGCGCGTGTATCTGCCGCCGGACGCCAATTGCCTGCTGTCGGTGATGGACCATTGCTTGCGCAGCCGGCACTATGTCAATGTCGTGATCGCGGGCAAACATCCGGCGCCGCAAT
>CAZKVP010000047.1:16899-23268 GCA_964556215.1 uncultured Phycisphaeraceae bacterium | reverse complement strand
TACACGCCCGGCGACGAGCCCAAGGATGTGGACTGGAAGGCCTTCGCCCGTTCCGACCGGCTGGTGGTGCGGTTGTCCGAGCAGCCCTCCGACATGCCGGTGATGCTGGTGGTGGACGGCTCCGCCTCGATGGCCTTCTCCGGCGTCGAAGGCGCGGGACTGCTTGGCGCCAAAGCCAAAGCGACCAAATACGACCACGGCGCAAAATTGGCGGCGGCCATCGCCTTCCTCACTTTGCGCCAGCAGGACCATGCCGGCTTGACGGTGGCGCAGGGAAAAAGCGGGGCGCAGGTGAAATTGCGCGGCGGCCTGCCGCACCTGCACGCGGTGCTGGCGGCGCTGGAAAAAACCAAGCCAAGCGGCAAAGCCGATCTGGCGCGCGCCATCGAGGCGGCCGTGCTCGCCACCCGTTCGCGCGGCGTGCTGATTTTGGTGAGCGACCTGTGGGAAGACCGCGCCAGCGTGCTTAAGGCGCTGGATCTGGCACGCCACCGGGGCCATCAGGCGATGGTGTTCCAGGTGATGCATGCCGAGGAACTGGAATTGCCCGACCGCGCCGAAATGATGCTGATGGATCCCGAGTCCGACGCTGAAATCCGCGTCAACCTCGATGACATCCGCGCCGACTACCACGCCAAGTTGCGCCAGCGCATAGACGATTGGCGCCGTGATCTGGCGACCCGCCAGGCCGACCACACGCTGGTGTCCACCGCCACGCCCTGGCAGGAGGCTCTGCGCGGCTATCTGGTGGCGCAGGGCAACCCCATCGGCGGGAGGGGCGTTTGATGCTTGCCATTTCCCCCATGCCGCTGGCTTTCGTCAGCCTGGCCGCACCGTTGATGCTGGCCGGCGGCCTCCTCGCGTCGCTGCCGATCGCGGCGCATTTGATGAGCCGCCGCCCGAGCCTGAGGGCGTACTTCCCTTCGCTGGAACTGCTGGCGGCCTGCCGCGCCGGCCAAAGCGCGCTGCACCGGTTGCGCCGTTGGATCCTGCTGGTTTTGCGCCTCTTGGCGGTGGCGGCGCTGGTGCTGGCTTTCACCCAGCCGCTGTGGTTTGGCGGACAAAAGGCGCAGGCCGACGATCCGCTGCACGGCGTGGCGGTGGTGCTGGTGCTGGACGCCAGTTTGTCCACCACCCAACCGCTCTCCTCCGGCAGCGCGTTCTCCAACCTGCAGTCCCGCGCCCACCGCGTGCTGGACGCCATGACGCCCGGGCGCGACGTTGTCGGACTGGTCGTGGCCGATGCGGCGCCGCGCACGCCGCTTGCCGGGATGTCCGCCAATCCCGGGGCCGTCGCCCGCGAGGTGGACCGCGCGCATGCCGGCTTCGCCTGCGCCGACCTGCCCGCCGCCATTGCCCGCGCCGGCACACTGCTGACCGGCGGCAAGGGCGGGCGCCCCGGCCGCATCGTGCTGCTCACCGACCTGCAGGCCACGCAGCTGGACCGGGCCGCCCTGCGCGCCGCCGCCCAAGCGCTGCCGCCGGGCACGGTGGTGGATGTGGAGTTCCCCGAATTCCCCGCCGACCCGGGCATCTTCCCCGCCAACAACACCTTGGAATCCCTGCGCGTCGAACCGGCCACGCCGGCGGCCGGCGAAACCGCCCGCGTGGTCGTCCGCGCGGCCCGCCACGGCGGCGGTCCGCGCGAAGCCGCGGTTTTTCTCGAGGTCGAAGGCATGGCCGCGCCGATGCAAGCCACGCTGGCGCTGCCCGCCCACGGCTTCGCCGAAGCGTCCTTCAATGTCCCTTTCCCCCGCGCCGGCTGGCGCCGGCTCAAAGCCAGGCTGGCCGACGACGACGCCCGCGCCGACGCGCTGTCCGCCGATGACGCGGCGTATGCCGCCGTGCGCGTGGCCGACCGGCGCGAAGTGGTGCTGGTGGCCGCCGACGGCCCCGGCACACCCGGCTCGGACTGCTGGTTTTTGGCCCGCGCGCTGGCGCCGTCGGCCGGGGCCGGCGACCCGTTCTCCGTCCGCCACCTGACGCCGGCCGAAGTGACGCCGGCCGGACTGGAGCGCGCCGACTGCGTGTGCGTTCTGGCCGGCGGACCCTGGCCTGCCACCGCCATGGCGGGTTTGGCGCGCTTCCTCAAAAAAGGCGGCCATGCCGTGTTTTTCGGCGGGCCCGGCGCCCTGCCGGACAACCTGGCCGCCTTGGCCAAGGCCGTGGGCGAACCGGTCGCGCCCTGCCCGGTGCGCGCGTTCACCCGTTGGGATGCCGACGGTTCCTGGCGCCGCCTTGGCGCGGTCGGCAATGCGCAGTCCGCCGGCGGCCCGTTGGCCGCCTTCGATCCGCAAAGCCGCGAGGCCCTGCGCAAAATCGCCTTCCGCCGTGCATGGACGCTGGGCGATCCGCTGCCGGGGGCGCAAGTGTTCCTGCGCTGGGAAACCGGCGCGCCGGCGGCGGCAACCCTGCCCCTGGCCTGCGGCGGACGCATCACCCTGTGCGCCTTTGGCACCGGGTTGGCCGATGGCGACCTGCCCAAGCATGGCGCCGTGGTGGCGCTGGCCCAGGAATTGGCCGGATTGCGCGCCGGCGGCCAGGCAACCATCGGCCCGGCCCGCTGCGGCACACCGGCGGTGTTTCCTTCGCTCATGCCCCTGGCCGCCGATGGCGGCGCGCCGCAGGTGGTCGGGCCCGACGGCAAAGAGGTGGCCCAAGCCTCCTTCGACCTTTTGGGCGACCTGCCGGTGGCCACCGCGGCGGCGCCGGAAATCCCCGGCATCTACACCGCCCGGCAGGAGACGGACGGCAAAAGCGTGACCCTGGGGCTGCTGGCGGTCAACGTGGATGCGCGCGAGGGTGACTTGCGCCGCGCCGGCATTTCCGACCTGCGCGCCGCGCTTGGCGCGCAGGCGGTGGATGCCAAAAACCCGGCCCGCGCCGACGCGGCACAAGCCGTGCGCGATGCCGGCGGCATCCCCATGTGGGGTTGGCTGGCCGCACTTGTGCTTCTTTTTCTTGGACTTGAAATGCTGGTGGCCGGGGGGATCCGCCGATGACCATGCTTCCTTTGCTTCTGGTTTGGCGTCCCTTCTTTCCACCGGCGGCCATCGGCGCCGTGGTCGGCTTGTGCGTCCTGTCGGCCCTGTGGCTCTATGGCCGCGAGTCCATGCCGTGGGTGCGCCGCGCCGCATTCCTGGGCTTGCGCCTGCTGCTGCTGGCGGCCGTGGCGTGGGTCCTGATGGGCCCCAGCGATTATCCGCCCGCCGCGGCCGCCACCCCTGCGGACCTTGGCGAATGCCTGGTGGCGGTGGATGTGTCCGGTTCGATGCGGACGCAGGATGTCACCGGCCCCGACGGCAAGCCGGAAACGCGGCTCACCCGCGTGCTTGGCACATGGAACCGCGATGCGGTGGCCAAGGCGCTGGACGGCCAATGCCGCGTGCGCACGGCGGCCCTTGGCGAAAGTGCGGTGCCGGGCGACCCGGCCCAAGCCGCGCCCGCCCCGTCTTCGCCGCTGGACCGCGTGCTGTCGGCGCAAATCGCCGAGTTGCCCGCCAACGCCGGCGCTTGCGTGGTCCTGGCCAGCGATGGCCATGAAAGCGAAACCGGCGGCCCGTCCTTCGCGCGCTCGATCGCCCTGGCGCGCGAGCGGAAAGTGGCCGTCCACACCGTGTGCGTCGGCACCCGCCGCCTGGCCCGCGATGTGGCGGTGGAAGTGGCCGCGCGCCAGCCCTATTTCATCGCCGGGGAGGCCGGCGAACTCATCGTGCGCGTGTCGCAGACCGGCGCCGACCAGGAGCATGTGCAGGTGCGCGTCACCGGGCCGGACGGTTTTTCCGCCCGGCAGGAACTGTCTTTTGACGGCAAGCCCGAAGCCACCTGGGCCGTGCCGGTCAAACTGGCGGCCAAGGGGGCCTTCGCCTACGAGGCAAGCGTGGACGCCATCCCCGGCGAGGTTGAAACCCGCAACAACAAGCAATCCTGTTTCATCGAGGTGATCGACCGGCGCCTGCGCGTGCTGGTGCTGGAAGGCCAGCCGCATTGGGACACCAAATTCCTGGCCCAGGCGCTGCGCAAGGACGACGGCGTGGAACTGGCGCAGGTGGCCTGCATCGGCAACCGCCCAGAAGTGCGCCTGAGTTCGCACGCCCCGGCCGGTGCCCCGGCCGTGGCCATCCCCGACGGCGAGGATGCCTTCGCCCAATACGACGTGGTCATCCTTGGGGCGCAACTGGAGCGGCTGTTGACGCCGCAAAGCGCCGAGGGCCTGACCCGCGCGGTGATGCGCCGCGGCGTGCGCGTGGTCTTGGCCCGCGGCCGCCCGGCCGGCACGGCCAACCTGCCGCAGAGCCGCGATGTGGCCGCCGCCCTGGCCCCCTTGGAGCCGGTGGTGTGGGATGAAAAAGCCGGCAGCCGTGCCGCCGGCCGCTGGGAACCCGAACCGGCCCAGGCCGACCACGGCGTGGTGGCCTGCATCCCGCCGGCGCTCTGGCCCAAACTGCCGCCCCTGTCGCGGGTGGAAGGCGTCCTGCGCGAAAAAGAAACCGCCTTGGTCATCGCCAGGAGCGGCGGCGCGCCCCTGTTGGTCACCCTGTCCTGCGCCGCCGGCCAGTCGGTGGCCGTGTGTGGCGAGGGCATGTGGCGCTGGAGCATGGCCGCCGCCGGCCGCAAGGAATTGGCCGGCCTCTACGACCGCTTTTGGTCCGACCTGGTCCGTCATCTGGCGATGGGCAGCGGATTCAAGCCGGGCGAAGATGTCGCCGTGCACCTCTCGCGCGGCGTCACGGGGCGCGGCGAGCCGGTGGTGGCGGAAGTGTCCGCCCGCCGCCTGGGCGCGCTGGAGGGGGCGCAACTCACGCTGGTGGGGCCGCAAGCCGGCGATGCGGCGGCGGAGCCGCAAAAACTGGCCCTGACGCCGGTGGATTCCGGCCAGTTGCGCCTGCATGCCACGGCGGCGCCGACGAATCCGGGCGTCTACACCCTGCGGCTCTTGAGGCCCGGCCATCCGCCACAGGAGGCCCGCTTCGTGGTGAGCGCCGTGGATGGCGAACGGTTGCGCTGCGATGCCGACCCCGGCGCCATGCGCCGTTTGGCGCAGGCCACTTCCGGCCAGGTGCTCGACGACGCCACGCCGGCGGATTTGGCCAAGTGGATCGGCGCGCAGCGCGAAGCCGTCGCCATTCCGCCGCAGGCGGAATATGTGTGGGGCCGGCTGCCCATCCTGCTTTTGATCCTGATGGTCGCCGGCGTGGAGTGGATCCTGCGGCGCAAAGGAGGGTTGGCTTAAATGAAGAAAAGACAAGATCAAAATTTGCGCTTTGCCGCATGCCGGAGGCATGCCCAGCCTTATAGCCGGTGGTTGAGCCAAGCTCCGCTTGGCGACACCACCGGATGCGGTCAAAAAAACATCGGCACCCCGGCAGGGGTGCAAGAGGCTGGCATCCCTGCCGGGATGCGGGAAAATATCCGCGTGCTCCGGTGGTGTCGCGCGCCTTTGGCGCGCTCAACCACCGGCTATAAGGCTCATCACGCCTCCGGCGTGAAAGGCAATTCATTCCGTCTTGGGTATGAAGGGTGTTGCCGATGAAAACTTCCAATTCCAATCTTGCTTCCACTTCCCCCGCGCTGGATACGCTGCTGGTGCGCGCGGCCAAACGCACGCGCGCGGTTGCGCTCGCCGTTGCTTTCACATGGGTGCGGTTCGCCGCGCTCACGCTGCTGCTGGTCATGATGCTCTTGGATGCCGCTTGTGCCTTGCCGGCTTGGGCGCTGCGCGTCGAGCAGGTCATCGTTGTATTGGCTGCCGCGGCGGGCATCGTGGGCCTGATTTATGCTTGGCGCAAGCCGGTTCCGTCTCGCAGTGAATTGGCGCGCACGCTGGAAGCCAAATTAAGCCTAACGCCGAGTTGCCTTACCAACGCCGTGGACTTGCAGGCTAACGCACCGGAAGGCGCAAGTTCCAGCCTCTGCGCCGAAGCCATCCGCCAAGGTGAGGCGGCGGCGCAGGCCCTGCCGCCCAAGGCGGCGAAACAAGCAATCAACACCGGCCACTTGCGCCGGGCTGCGTTCTTTTCGAGTGCGGCGTTTTTTCTTTGCCTCGTCGTCTTCGGCCTCTTTCCCAACCTGCTCAAAGCCGGCCTGTCGCGTTTGCTTCATCCCTCCGCCGGCTACGCCGCCTACACCCCGCTGCACTTCGAGATTGCCATCAATCCCAATCCGGTGATCGAAGGCGATCCGGTTGCCATCCACGCGGCCATCACCGGCACCGGCGTGCCGGAGGAAGCCTGGCTGGTGTTCCTGCGCGGCGAGTCCGGTGCGGAAGAAGAGGAGCGCCTGCCGATGCCTCAGGATGCCTCCAGCCAGGGGCACGGTCATTTTGCCGCCGTGCTCGACCATCCGGCGCAAACCCGGCGCTTCTACATC
>CAZKVP010000047.1:0-16799 GCA_964556215.1 uncultured Phycisphaeraceae bacterium | reverse complement strand
CGGTCATTTTGCCGCCGTGCTCGACCATCCGGCGCAAACCCGGCGCTTCTACATCGAAACCGCGCGCGGCCGCAGCGAAGTCCTGACACTGTCGGTGCTGGCGCTGCCGCGCGTCGAGGCGGTGTCCGCCGTGCTGCGCCCGCCGGCCTACACCGGCTGGCCCGAAACCAAACAGCGCGTGGGCCCGGCCGGCATTGACCTGCTGGAGGGCGGCGAGGCGCAATTCCAGATTGATTGCTCGATGCCGGTGCCCGGCGCCAGGGTGCGCTTCACGCCCGACGGCGGCAAACCGGTGGAATCCGCCTGCCAGGCCGACCCCAAGAATGACCGCCGCCTGCTCCTGGCCTGGCTGGCGACGGCCAGCGGCGAACTGGAGGTGACGCCGCGCAACGCGGCCGGACTGGCGGCCCGCGCGCCCCTGCATCTGCGGGTGACGGCCCTCCCCGATGCGCCGCCCTCCATCCACGTCACCGATCCCGAGCCGCTGCTCTACGCGCCCGAGGGCGACCGCGTGACGGTGCGCGTGTCGGCATCCGACGATGTGGCGGTGGCCAAGGTGCTGACCCTGCGCGCGGCCAACAACTGGGGGCCGTTCGCCTCCCCGGTGGCCTTCAAGCCCTCGCCCGACGCCGGCCGCGTCACCGGCGAATTCACGTTTGACCTTGGCGCCCTGGGGGCCAAGGCCGGCGACGTCATCAAATACTGCGCCGTCGCCGAAGACGGCCGGCCGGAAGCGGCCGGGGCCCAAAACGCCGTCAAGGGCGCGGCCAAGCGCGGCCCGCAGCGCGCGCAAAGCGACACCCAGGCCATCCGCGTGATTTCCCGCCAGGAGTATCTGCGCCACCTGCGCGAGGAAAGGCGGGTCGCCGAAATCACCGAAGAAGCGCACCGGATCCAGGACGCATTGGCCGCGCTCAAAACCCAGCGCGAAGAGGCGCTCCAGGCCGAACAGGTGGCCGCCGAAATCATCCGGGAGAAGTCCGAAAAGGGCCAGCCCCTGACCGATGCCGACCATGCCGCCTTGGCCAAAGCTTCGGAAAAAACCGCCGCCTTCGCCAAAGCCGCGAAGGAAGCCGCCGACCGCGCGGCCAAGCGCGCCAAGGAACCGGCCGCCTACGGGTTTGAGAAAAAGTACCTTGAGGACATGGCGAAAATGGCGGACCAGTTGAAGGAGCAGGCGATCCTGGCGGATGACGCCGACAATGCCGCCAAGGAAGCCGCCGCCGGCAAGGACGCCAAGGCGCAACAGCGCATGCGCGAAGCGCTCGACCGTTTCCGCGACAAGCATGAGCCCTTCGGCGACCAATCCGAGTTGAAGCAGGACACCCAGGGCCTCGACAAACTCGCGGCCACCGACGCGCTCAAGTCGCTTCAGGACGACCTCAAGGCGCTGGCCCTGGACCAGGCCGAACTGGAGAAAGACCTGGCCCGTTTCAACCGCCGCGAATCCCTGAACGAGGAGGAAAAACTGCAGGCTGCGCAGCTTGGCAAACGGCAGAAGGACCTGCGCCGGCAGCTTGCCGACATCACCGGCGAAATGCAGCAGGTGTTGCGCGACGACGGCGACAAAATCCCCAAGCAGGCCGCCAAGGCGCGCGACCTGCTCAACAACCTCATGGGGGAAGCCGTGGCGCAGGACATGGACGATGCCGGCACCCTGGCAGAGGCCGGCGACGGCCGCATGGCCCATGCCGCCGCCGCTTCGGCTGCCGAGAAATTGTTGCGCCTGCTCAAGCCTTCGGCCAAGGACGACAACGAGGACGAAGACGCCAAGGACGACCTGGAAGATGCGCTTGGCATGGACGAAGGCGCCCTGGGCGAGTGCCTGGGCCAGATGGGCGAGGCCCGCGGCGCGGGCGAGGGCCAATCCTCCGGCACCGGCCAGGGGGAAGGCCGCGGCAAAGGTCGCGGCAGGGGCCGCGGGCACGGGCAGGGCGCAAGCCAGGCCGACGGCGGCGGCGAGGGCCGCACCCACGGCCGGAAATCGGTCAAGGCTGCGGTGCACGGGGCGCAGGGCGACAGCCAGGGCAAATCCGGCGCGTCCGACGGCCGCGGCAAGGGCGCCGGCCATGGCCAAGGCGCGGGCAACGGCGGTGATGCGGCCCATGCCACGCCGGCGGAAAACATCGAAGCCGGCGCCGATGCCGGTCGCGACGCAAAGGGCACGCCGATGCCCGGCGTGCCGCCGGTGTACCGCGGGCTGACGGAGCAGTATTTCAAGCGGGTGCTGGAAGATTCAAACAAGAACAACGGAGGACAGCCATGAAAAAGAACGCCCTCTTCGGCCCATGCGCGCTTTTCTTGGGCGCGACATTTTCCCTGGCCACCGCCGCCCCGCAGGCGCCGATGGCCCCCGGCGAAGTGCGCGTGGCCAACCTCATCTACGGCACCCACCAGACTTCGGTGTGCTTCGCCGACGCCTTCCTGGGTGACATCCAGCGCGAAACGCCCGCCCAGCCGCAGCGGCGCCTGGTGCCGGTCAAGATGGACGACGCCGAATTCTTCGACTACCCCTTCGCGGTCATGACCGGCGAGGGCAAGTTCCACCTGACCGACGCCCAGCGCGCCAACCTCAAGGCCTACCTGGAACACGGCGGCTTTTTGATCGCCTCGGCCGGTTGCTCGTCCAAGCCGTGGGCGGAGAGCTTTCGCGCCGAAATGACGGCCATCTTCCCGAAAACGCCCTTGGAACAGCTCAAGGCCGAACACCCGGTGTTCACCCTCATCAACGACTGCCGGACCAGCGACCGCAAACACGGCGCCACCGGATTGCCCACCCTCTTGGGTTTGGAGATGGACGGCCGCCTGGTGTTGGTGTTTTCGCCGGACGGCCTCAACGATTCGGGCAATGCCGGCCCGAATTGCTGCTGCTGCGGCGGCGACGAATTGCAGGCCGCGCGCAAGATGAATGTCAACCTGATGGTGTACGCCATGACGCATTAGGAGGGTCGGCTTCAGCCGGCCAAACCGTCCGCCCTTTTGGAATCCTGCCCATGAAAATTCAATTACTCACCTTGGGGGTTGTCGCCTTGTCTTTGGGCGTGCGCGGTCCCGCTTTCGCCGAAGATGCGCCGCCGGCCGCCGTGCCTGCACCCGCCGCCGCCCCTGCCGTCGCCGACGACGGCGCCATCCAATGGCAGACATTTGACGCCGCCTTCGCCAAGGCCCGCCACGACCGCAAAATGCTGATGGTGGTGGTGACAACCTCCTGGTGCGGCTGGTGCAAAAAACTGAAAACCGGCGCGCTGGCCGATGCCAAGGTGCGCAAACTCTCGCGCCAATACGCCTGCGCGGATGTGGACGGCGACACCAACCCCGACCTGCTGGCCGCGCTGGGGGTGGACAGTTTCCCCACCGTGCTGATGCTGGATCCGGCGGGGGAAGAGGTTTTCCGCGCGCACTACATGCCGCCGGCATCCTTCATCCGCGCGCTGGAGGATCACCGCGACCCCGCCACCGCCGCGGCGGCGGCCCACGGGCCGGAGGAAGAATCAGAGGCCGCCGCGCGCGTGCTGGCGGCCGGCGATCCGGCCGCCGCCGCCAAGGTGGTGCCCGATGCCGTGGACATCCTCGCCCGCCCCGGCGTCGCGACCGACACCCGCCCGCTGCGCGAAGCCTTCGCCAAAGCCGGCCCGGCCGTGTGGCCGGCGCTGGTCGGTGAGTTGTCCTCCGATGTGCTGGCCCGCCGCGCGGCGGCGGCGCAATTGCTGGTGGAATTGACCGGCGCCGATGTGGCGTTCGATCCATTTGCGGAAAAAGCGGAAAGGGAGAAGCGGCAAAAGGCATGGAAGGAGTGGGTGGAGGGGAAGATGAAAAAAGAAAAGGATGCCGGCAAATGACACGACCCATCGCCTCCCGACTGATTTGCGCCCTTTGGCTGTCGGCCGCGCCTGTGGCGCAAGTGGCTGCGCAGGAGGTGGCGGTGCCGCCGCCGCCCGTCGGCGGCACCGGTACGGTCATCCTCTCCGGCTCAGGCACCTACACCGGTAGCACCACGGTGAACGGCGGGACGCTCACGCCAAATGAAGTCGTCGTTCCGCCCCCGGAAAAGCCATCCACCCCTCCCGCTCCCGCCCGCACCCCCGCCGAAATCCGCCGCCAAGCCGACGCCCTGATCAAAGAACTTCCCAAGGCCGCGCCCGCGCGCCGCGAGGCGATTGAAACCGAGTTGGTCGCCTTGGGCACCCCGGCGCAAATTGCGCTCACCTTGGCGGCCGGCGCGGATGACCTGGATTTGCGCCAGGCGGCCGCCTCGGTGGTGGTGCGCGTGCGCTGGCGCACGGCCTGCGGCGACGCTTTTTTCGCCGGGCATGCCGGCCTGCTGGCGGCCATGCAGGGAGACGGCCCGGCGCGGCTCAAGGCGGTGGCGGAACTGGGCGCCTCCAAAGATGAAGACGCACTTGCCCCCTGCGTGCCGTTTTTCACCGAATGCCTGGCCGATCCGTCGGTGGCCGTCCGCCAGTCGGCAGTGGACGGCCTGATCGCCGCCGGCGGATCCGGCAGCCGGGGCGAGCCGGCCAAATCCGCCCTGCGCTCCGTGGCCCTGGACAACGGCGATCCGGCGGCGCAAGTGCTCGCCATCGCGGGCCTGGGAAAAATCCGCGCGATGGACGGCGCCACCCTGGCGCGTTTGATGGAAACCGACGGTGGCGAAGTGCGCGCCGCCGCCCTGCAGGCGGCCGGCTACAGCCAGGTGGCCGATTGCGTCCCCCAGATGGCGCAGGCGGCGCGCGACCCGGATTGGCGCGTGCGCGCGGCGGCCATGCAGGCGCTGGAGTTGCTGTGCCGCGAACATTCCGGCAACGGCGCCAGCGGGCCGGCACGCGAAAAAGCCGGTGCCGCCGGCATGCATGGCACCCGCGACGCCGAGGTCTTCGTGCGCGTGCTGGCGGCCAAGGTGGCGGTGGAGGCCGCAGCCGCCGGTGCCGGCGACCGCGTGCTTGAAATGTGGAAGGCCGGGCAACTGGATGAAGCCGACGCGCTGCCCCTGTTGGCGCAGGCGCGCCATCCCGAAGCGCTGCGCCGGATCACCGCCGTCCTTGGCGGCAAGGATGCCGGCAAGGCGCAGCAGGCGCTGCAATGGATCCGTCCTTATGTGGGCAAGGATGCGGCGGCGGACGCGCTGCTGGACGGCCTGCTCAAGGATGAATCCAAACGGGCGCTGTGGCCGGAAACGATCGAGACCCTCGCTTCCGGCTTGGACTACGACAACGACCGCAACGGGCGCAAGCGTTTCGCGCTGTTTTCGCCGCTGCTGTTTTCCGACGACCGGGCCGCGGCGCAGGCGGCATTCAAGCAGATCGCCGGGCAATTGAGTGAAAATCCGCTGTCGGCGGAGCAGTTGAAGAAGTTGAAGGAATCGCCGGAAGGCTGGCGACGGCAACTGATCCTGGTGCTTGAGGACCACATGTGGCGCCGCCCCGCCCACAACCTCCCGCGCCAGCCCGAAGGGGAGATGAATTCACCGGCTTTGCTGGCGCTTGAAAGCGCCGATGCACAGGTGGTGGCGGCGGCGCTGGCGATGATCGCGGCCGACCGGATGAACGATGATTTGGGCGCCAGCGAGGAAGAATCCCTGTCGTATTTGCGCTATGACCGGTTCGACCTCAGGTCCGTGTCGCAGATGTACGTGAACGGCAGGGACCAGCCCGCCCCGCCGGATCCAGCCTTCCCCGCGCCGCTGTTGGCGGCATTGCGCAAACACCTGGCAACCTCCGATGCGGTGGTCGGCACCCGTGCGGCGGCGATTTTGTATTACACCAAGGCCGACCGCAGCGAGGCGGTGACGAATGTCCTGAAAAAAGCCTTGTCTTCGCGCGGGCCGGAGTTGGTTCCGGCGCTGGCGGCGTTGGTGCAAGAACCCGGGACCTTGGCCGATGCGCTGGATTTCCCCGCGCTGTGGAACGGCCCGGCGGTGGACGGCCAAGCCAAGGCGCGTGCCCTGCGCGTCGCCGCCGCCAGTGGCCGCGCCGCGTGGCAGCCGTTGGTGCTGGAGGCGGCCAAGGGCGTGGAACTCGGCTACGACGAGGACGGCCGCATGGTTTTGGCCGCCGTCTTGCGCATGGGCGAGCCGGGGATGGCGTTGGTGGTGGAGAAGTGGTTGGCGGTCAAAGAGCCGTATGAGGCCCAAAATTTCGTAACGGCAGAAACTTTCAAGGCGCTGCCGGCGGCCGTGAAATTGGATTTCGCCGCCCGCGTGCTGGCGGTGATGGAGAAAAGTGCCAAGCCAAAGCCGGTCAAAACAGCCAAGCAACCCAATATTTTCAACCAGGAAGGCGAGCGCGCCGACAGCCTGCTCGACATGCTGCTGGCCACCGACGACGCCAAGGCGCTGCCGCTGATCCTTTCCGCCCAGAAGTTGGCCGGCCAGCGGGGCGAGTGGAAGAAGGAACAGATCCAGCAATTCGTGTTCGCCCACGACCCCGAGGCGCAGAAGCAATTCTGGGCGGAATTCGCCAAGGAGCCGGCGCAAAAACTCGCCGATTATCAAACCATCAACCGGATCACCCAGTTTGCCGCCACGCCCGAAAACACCGACCGCGTGCGCGCGGCCCTGCGGGGGATGGCCAAGGCGGCCAAGCCTGCCGGTGCGGGCGAGCGGGAGGACTTCAGCCAGTTGTGGGTGTGGTTCCCGCCGGCGGTGCGGGCGCAAATCACCGCCGAGTTGAATCACTACCCCGTTTCGATCCGTCGCCTGGCCTTGATGGCGGCCATGTCCGCGCCCGACGCATCACTGGACAAATGGCTGGCCATTCCCGCCACCGCCGCCGACTGGGATGCCGGCGTGCCCCGCGCCGCCTGGTGGCTTGCCAACGGGGCGGAAGTTTCTCTGGAAGGCCGCACCCCGGCGCAACTGGCGCTGCTGCTGCCGGCAGAGGCCCTGCGCCCGGATGCGCCGGAGAAACTCGCGCCGTTCGCCGCAGACAAGGATTCCTCCGTGGTCGCCGCGGCCGCCCGCGGATTGGCCCTGTGCGCACTGTTCACCGGCAAGGATCCCGGCCCGGCCGCGCACGCGGCGTGGGGGCACACCTTCAAGCGCAAAAGCATCCGTTACGCAGCCCTTTGCGCCGAGGCTTTCTTGAAGGTGAACCCCGCCGCCTTCACGGCCTTTCCCGACAAGTCGCTCGGACGCACCGCCGGCCCGACGGTGCGCGCGTTCCGCTTTTGCGCCAAGGTGGCGGCGGGCCAGAAAGTGGCGCCAGAGGATGCCGACCGCATGGCGTTGCGCGCTTGCGCCAACGGGCCATATCTCGCGGTTTTCTGGCCGGCCATGCTGGCGGACGGCGAAACGGACGCACTGAAAAGCCTCGGCCCATGGCAACTCGCCGCCTGCCCGGACCGCACGCGCTTGGCGCAACTGGGTCTGGCATCCGGCGATCCGGGGCTGCTGGCCAATCTGCTGTCGGCCAAAGTGCTCACGCGCCGGACGCCGGGCTTTGCCGCGGCGGCGGATTCCGCGCTGGCAAAATCGGGCGGCACGTTGCCCGATCCGCAGCGCATGGTGCTGTTCAAGGCCGGCTGCAAAGTGGCGGAAAAACCGGAGGCCCTGTCCGCCCTGCTGCAAACGGCGGTGCTGACCAACGACACCGAGGCGCAAGTGGCGCTCGTCGAATGCGCGCGCGCGATGGGCGCGCCCGCGCAGGCCGCCTGGCGCACGGTGCGCGATGAAAACGGGAAATACGCGCTGCCCTTGGCGATGGGATCGGCGGCGGCGCTGACGGCGGCGTTCCCCGGGGATGCCAAAGACAAGGCCGCGTTGGCTGCAATGCTGGCAAAAGTGGATGTGAGCGGGCAGCAATATGACCAGCAGCAGCCCGCATTTTTGGGCGGGCTGGCGCTGGCGCTGCACGCGGCGGACAAGAATGAACGGGAAGCATTTGCCAAGCGGTTGGAGGGCATGACCCTCAAGGACAATTACCAGTCCGCGCGCAGGATCGCGCAGTTGCTGCCGCTGCTCATGCAGGAAGATCCGGTGCTCGGCTTGCGCGTGCTGTCGGCCTTGGCGAAGAAGAATCCGCAGATTTACGAGGATTATGAAAGCCGCGAACTCGGGGTCCTGGCATTGCGCAACTTGCCGGCGGACATTTCCGGCTTCGGCAACCTGAATTCGTTCAGCAGCGGCGGCGAACGGCTGCCGTGGGAAGGCATGTTCAATGAAATGAAGCGCGCGCAAGCGGGTGGATTTGCGCCGCCGTCGGAGGAATTGCGCAGGGCGTTCGGGTCGGTGGCGGGGGCGGGAGCGGGAGCGGCGCCAGACGCCCCTTCGGGTGTGGTCGAGGATGACGGTGCCGATGTGGATGGCGAAGGCATCCAGTTGCAAGTTCAAACCGCCGTCGCCGAAGACAAACGCCCGCTGCCAGAACTCGAAACCGCCATCGCCGCCGCCAAAACGCCGGAGGAGCGCGCGCGGCTGGGCGCGCTGGCGGTGCTGAAAAGAGGGCAGCCCAACGCGGAGTTGAAATTGGCCCAAGGCGTGCTGCTCATCCGCGGCAAATTGCCGACGGGCGGCGACGACGAAGGAATGGACATGCAGGAAGCCCGGTGGCGCGCATACCGCAACCGGCGCAATTTGGGCGACCAGCCGCCCACCGGAAGCGATCCGTGGCAGGCCATGCTCCATGCCGTGGCCAAAACGGAATCTCCGGCTCCCGCGGCTTGGGCACCGGATGTGCAGATGGAAGATCCGTTCGCATACGGCGGACGGGGCAACAGGCCTCCTGCCCACCGCCTGCCCCTCCCCGGCCTCCTCGCCTCCCCCCTCGCCCCGATCCAACTCACCCCGCCCGGCACCGAATTCCTTGCCCTCCCCGGCCTGCCGCAGGCGCCATCGAGCCCCCTTGATTCCCTGGTTGGGCTGGAGGCGCAGGAGCAATTCGCGACCCAAGCCGCCTTCGTCTCTTTCGCCTCACAAGCCAAAAATCCCGCCGACTTGCGCCTCAAGTGGCAGGCCTGGTGGAAGGCCCACGCCGGCGAAAGCCGCGATGCCTGGTGGCGGTTGGCGGTGGCGCAATCGGTTGCCGACCTGTCCCACCGCGATTGGTGGTGGCGCGTGCGCGCGGCCGTGCGGCTGGAGAACCTGACCGGCCGGCGCGTGGACATGCCGGCCCTGTTCAAAGTGGAGGATTGGGCGAAGTTGCGCCTCAAGTGGGAGGCTTGGCAAAAAACACCGGAGGCGGCCATGCCGCTGGCCGCACTGCTCGCGCAGGCCAAATTGCCGGCGCCACCGCCGGACCCGACGCCGGAAAAACGCCTGGAACTTTTGGCCGGTCTGGCCGAAAGCAAAGATCCCCTGCTGGCCGCCGCCGCCCGCTGGCAGTTGGCCGCGTTGCCTGCGGCAGGGAAAAAGGCGTTGGTGGAACGCTGGGGAAAGAGCGACAATGGACCCCTGAACCAATGGGCCAACACGCCATGATGATGCGCCACCCCCAACTTGCCCTGATCGCCGCCCTGCTTTGGGCCGGCACTTGCGCCCACGGCGCGCCTTGCGCCGCCGGGGCTGCCGTGGTCGCCCCCGAAGCCGAGGCGCTTGAAAAGCAGACCCTGGCCGTCGCCGCGCATTGCGTCGAAACCACGGTGTCGCTGATCGGCTGCGCGGATGAGAAGGGCGGTATCAGCCAGGGCAGCGGCGTGGTGGTGTCGGCGGACGGTCTGATCCTGACCGCCGCCCATGTGCTCAAAGGTCTTGACGAAGTGACCGTGCGCTTTCCCGACGGCACAGTGACCAAAGCGAAGGCACTGGGGTTGGATGAGGGCGGCGATGTGGCCATGGCACGCATCCTCGACCCGGCTCCGCCAGGGGGCTGGCCCCATGCCGAAGTGGCCCCCGCCGACACCCTCAAAACGGGCGAATGGACGCTGGCCACCGGCAATCCCGGCGGCTGCAAACTCAACCGCCCGCCGCCACTGCGCATCGGCCGGGTGATCGCCATCACCCCGACCGCCTTGCAAACCGATTGCACGGTGATCTCCGGCGATTCGGGCGGCCCTTTGTTCGACCTCAAGGGCCGGGTGGTGGGCATCCACAGCAACATCAGCATCAATGTGCATTTCAACCGCCACGCCCCGGTGGGGGTGCTCTTGGCCCATTGGCGGGAATTGGCGGCGGGCCAGGCGGCCTTCACGGAAGACGGCATGAAGCCCACCGCCGGCGACCGTGAAAACGGCCATGCATCGGCGCCCAGGGACGCCAAGGAAGCCAAAAAAATGGCTTATTTCATGCGGGGTGCGGCCGATGTGTTCGGCGATGCGGCACCCGATGCGGTCAAACTGGTCGCGCCCGGCGTGGCCGCCGCCGGAGCGTGCATGGTCAAAGTCGTCGTGGATGGCCGGGGACAAAGCAAGCGCGTGGGTCTGGGCACCGTGGTGGGCGCCGGGGGCCTGATCGTCACCTGCGCCGACCTTTTGCCAAAGTCGGGGGATGTCTCGGTGCTGCTGCCAAATGGCGATCAGGCGCAAGCGTTGTTCCTGGGCTCGGATCAAGCCACCAATCTGGCCCTGTTCAAGGTGGCCGCCCATGCCCTGACGTGCGCCCGCTGGGTCGAACCGGCCGACCTCCCCATCGGCACCTGGGTGGTGGCCCCGACCGCCGGCGCGCCGGCCATCGGCGTCGTGAGCGTGGCGACGCGCGCCATCCCCAAGGCTGAAACGCTTTATCTGGGCACGTCCCAAGGGATGCTGGGCATCGGGCCGCGCGATCCGTTTTCAACGGTGGTGGGCGATGTGATGCGCGGCTTTCCCGCCGACAAGGCCGGCATCAAGGCCGGCGACCGGCTGCTCTCCATCGCGGGAACCGCCGTCCACACGCCGGAAGAAATCCTCAAGGCCATCGCCCCGCACAGTTCAGGTGAAACGCTGGCCATCGAGGCGATGCGCGGCGGGGAAAAGAAGACCTTCCAACTGGCGTTGGCCGGCCCGGAGCGGGTGCCGTTTGAAAAGGAGGAAAGAAGGTCCGGCACTGCGGCGCTGAGTTCCATGGCCGGCCGCCTGAGCCCGCGCACCACCGAATTTCCGGTGGCCGTCCAGCACGATGCGGCCATCTGGGCCGACGGCTGCGGCGGCCCGTTGCTGAACCTGCGCGGCCAGGTGCTGGGCGTCAATGTCTCCCGCTTTGACCGGGTGGGCACCTATGCCATCCCCGCCAAGGAAGTCATGAATGCCGTCGGACGGATCCAAAAGGCATGCGCGGCCGAGGAACGCGACGGAAAATAAAACCCCACCCGATCATGCCCCCAATGCCCACCCACCCGCCTTCCATCCCCCAACGCTTGCGCCTGCCCGTCTTTGTCCTGGCGGTCCTAGCCTTTGCCGTCGCCACCTATCTCTTGGTGCAGGTGACGCTCCTTGGCCGGATGCCGGCCTTTTGCGGCGGCGGCTCCGGCTGCGAGGAAGTGCTCACCAGCAGGTTCTCCAAGGTGCTGTTCGTGCCGGTTTCCGTCCCCGCCATGCTGGGCTACGGCGTGGCGGCGCTGGGCGTGGGGTGGGCGGCATCGGCGGACGCCGCCAAGCGCCGCCGGGGGGCGTTCTTGGCGGCGGCGGCGGGCGGATGTTTGCTGGCCGGCGGCGTGTGGTTCATCCTCCTTCAGGCGGCGGTCATCGGCCACTTCTGCCGCTGGTGCCTGGTGGCCCACGCGGCGGGAGTGGTGCTTGGCATTTGCGCCCTGATCGCCGCATCCAGCGTGCTTTCGCGGCGCGCCGTGCCGGCCGCGCTGGCGGGCGTGCTGGCGGTGGGCGCATTGGCGGGCACGCAGTGGTGGGGACCGGCACCCAAGGGACCGGCGCCGATTCTGGCGACCCTGCCGACCGGCCGCGATTTTGACGAAGTGCGCAAAGGGTTGCGGTTTGTGGGCGTGGGCAACGGTTCACTGCGCCTGTCGGTGGCGGACGAGCCGCATGTGGGCGAAAGCGGGCCGGTGCTGGTCCTGGCTTTTGACTACGCCTGCCCGCGCTGCCGCAGGACCCATGCCATGGCGCGCCAGTTCATGGCGGATGAGCGCAAAGCCGGCCGCCCGGTGGTGCTGTTGGGGCTGCCGCTTTCCATCTGGCACGAAGTCAATCCGGCGGTGGGCGCCACGGAGGAAAACTTCCGCCACAGCAGCGAACTGGCCCGCATCGCACTGGCCGCCGCGCGCGCCAAACCGGCCTGCTGGGACGAGCTGGACCAATGGATGTTCGCCGGGGAGCCGGGCAAGGATTTCCCCCGCACGCCCGAGGCTGCACGCGCCAAAGCCGCAGCGTTGGCGGGGGAAGGGGCATTGGCGGAAGCACTGGCCGATCCGCAGGTGACGGCGGCCTTCAAGCGCAATATCGACGCCGTCAACGCCTGGCGGAAGGCGGACGACCGCGTCCAGAGCATCCCGGTGCTGGCCTCGCCAGGCAAGCCGATGCTGGCCGGCATGGTGAATGATCCGCAGGACATTGCAGAGATGTTGAAATAAACACAGAACCGGTGGTACGCCGGCAAATTTCGGCGGAATCACCCTCGCGTCATTGATCAGCCGGGCTTGCATCATTTTAAAACAAGATTCAACATTACCACCAAAACACAACGTCAAAAGCACTGTGTTTTTTGCGTCATTTGTGCGAAAATGGGCAGCACCACCACCCCCTGCCCCTTACCCCAACATCCCCTTTTTATGCCCATCCAAGAACTCCTCGTCCTGCACCACTCGCACATGGACATCGGCTACACCCACCCGCAGCCGGTGGTTTGGGAATTGCACGACCGCTACATTGACGAGGCCATTGACCTTTGCGAAAAGACCGCCAACTATCCCGAGGGCTCCCGCTGCAAGTGGACTTGCGAAGTCACCAATGTGGTGCTGCATTGGCTGGAGTCGGCCAGCGAGGCGCAAGTGGCGCGGCTGAAAAAGTTGGTCAAGAACGGTCAGATTTCATTTGGCGCCATGCTCTGCCACTGGACGGCGTTGCACAGCGAAGACTTGCTCAAGGAAAGTTTGCAACCGATGAACCGCTTGCGCGAGGTGTTGGGTGCAAAATTCGAGGTGGCGATGCAAACCGACGTCAATGGCGTGCCGTGGTCCACGCCCGACCTGCTGCTGGATGCGGGCGTCAAACAGTTGATGATGAGCATCAACATGCACATGGGTGGTTTCCCCTTGTCACGGCCCGCGCTGTTTCGCTGGCAAACCCCCAGCGGGCGCGAAGTGACGGTGTTCAGCGGCGAGCATTACAACGCCTTCGGCCGCGAAGTGGGCCTCAACCGCCCCGACTTGTCTTTGGAGCGCGTGGAGCAAGGGCTCAAGCATTATTTCACCCGCCTCAAAGACAAGGGTTGGTCGCATGATTTTGCGATTTTGACCGCCACCCATCCGATGATGGATGACAACGGCCCGCCCAATCCTGAATTGCCGGAATTGGTGCGCCGCTGGAATGCGGCTGGAAAAACGCCTTTCATCCGCATCGCTTCGGTGGATGAAGTGTTCAAAAAAATCGCCACGATCAACAAGAAAAAGATTCCGCTGCACAGTGGCGATTGGACCGACTTCTGGACCAGTGGCGCGGGCGCTTCGGCCTTGGACGTGGCCATGAGTCGGCGGGCCATGGGCGCGCTATGGGGCGCCAAGGCTTTGGCCACCCAAATCCCGCCCGAGGCGCAACTGAAACTGGCGCCCAAGTTGGATGCCACCGCCGAAATGCTGCATCTGGCCAACGAACACACTTGGAATACCTATGCCTCCACCGGCGCTTTAGGCGTAGCAGGCAGTGGCAAAATGGAACCGGTGCCCGAGGCCGAGCAGCGCCTGTGGAAATCCGGCCAATGCGCCGGCGCGCTTTCGCACGCCCGCCTGCATCGGCGCGACCTGCTCGACGCCCTGGCCGGCAACCCGGCGCAATCACGCACGCAGGAAGGCTTGCTGTTGTTCAACCCCAGCGAGTTGCCGCGCACCGTCTGCCTGCGGGTGACGCCGGATCTGGCTGCCGGCGGCTACCACCTGATTGGCGGGACCAAACATCGCCTGGATGTGATCGAGGACAACCAGCGCGACACATCCGCCACCGGCTGGGTTGGCCCGGTGGAAGTGCCGCCGCTGTCGGTCAAGACGGTGAAACTCAAGGACCTCAACTGCCGCAATTTCTCATCCGGCCTTACGCGCTCCAAAGGCGGAATAGGCAGCCGTTTCTGGCGATTGCAATACAACGAAGAGACGGGGGCCGTCACCTCGCTGGTGCATTTGGCCACGGGGCGCGAATGCTTCGACCCCGCCGCCGGCTTCGACCTCTTCGGCCCGGTGCGCGAAAGCGTCGCCAAGCCAAGCGCCCGCGCCAGGAAACTCAACGATCCGCGCTACGACCTGTTCCATGTGAGCGAGGCCGACTTTGATGAAATCGTCCACTCGGATGTGGATGCTTGGGCCACCGACTGGCCGGCCCAACACGAGCGCCCGACCTGCATCGGCCTGGTGGAGGCCCTCATTGATGCCGAAGGCGCCCATCTGATCCGCCATCTGGAAATGCCCGGGGCCAAGGGGGAAATGAAGCAGACCCTCACACTGCTCGCCTACGAAGACCGCGTGCGCTTCGAGGCCTTCTTCAACAAGGCGGATGAAACCGATCCCGAATCGCTGTTCTTCACCTTCCCCTTCAAAGCCGACAATCCGCAGGCCCACTTCGACACATGCGGGGTGGCCGTGGCCTACGACAAGGAACAATTGCCCGGCGCCTGCCGCGATTGGCTGACCGCCGAATCTTTTGTCGCCATCGAAAGCAAAAAGAACCCCGACCGTAAGGAAGGGGACAAGAATTCCACCGGCTGTCTGACTTTGGCCTGCCCGGACGCCCCCCTGTTCCAACTGGGCGGCTTCAATTACGCCCGCCGCCTGCGCGATGTCTCGAAAATCAACCAAGCGCTGGTCATCGCCTGGCCGACCAACAATTACTGGGACACCAATTTCCGCGCCTCGCAGCCCGGCTACTTGCGCTTCCGCTATGAGTTGATTTGCACCCCGACCTACAACCCGGCACAAGCCGCCCGCTTTGGCGCGGCCATGGGCCGGCCGGTCATGTTCCATCCGGTGGTGGCCACCGACCAAGGCGCAAGTGACCGGGCTTTGATCGCCAATCTGCCTGATTCCGTGACGGTGGTTTCACTCAAGCCCGACCAAGATGGCTCAATCCACGTGGGTTTGCGCAACCACGCAACCAAGCCGGTATCCGCTTCGCCCCGCTTCCCCGGCCGCGCCATCGCCGCGATGATGCGTATCAATCCACTGGGAGCGCATGTGCAATCACCAAAAATCGGCAAATCGCTTATCCTGCCCGCCCGCGCCACCACTTGGCTGCGTATTGCCTTTGCCCCCATCTCTGAATAACCATCCCCATGCACATGACTTCGCTTGACTGGATTGTGGTGGCCTGCGTGCTGGGGCTGTTCGTCGCCGTGGCCATGTTTGCCAACAGCATGACCAAAAGCGTGGCCGACTACTTGGTGGCCGGCCGCGGCGCCGGCCGCTACATGCTCACCGTCTCGTCGGGTACCGAATGGATCGGGGTCATCGCCATATCGGGGATGTTCGAGGCCTTTTACATCGGCGGCCTCAACGCCATGTGGTGGAGCATGGCCCTGACCCCTCTGTTCGCCTATGTCCAGATCTCCGGCTTTGGCATGTACCGCTTCCGCGAAACCCGGGCCATGACCATCGCCGAATATTTGGAGAAGCGCTACAGCCGCAATGTGCGCACCTTGGGCGCGGCCATTTCCTGGATTTCCGGCATGGTGGCCTTCGGCTTCGTGCCGCTGATCACGGCCAAATTCCTGATGGCGCTGATCGGCCTACCGGCCGATTTCGCCTGCCTGGGTTTTCAAATCCCCACCTATCCCGTCATGACCGCCTTGGTGGTGGGGCTGCCGCTGCTGTTCGTGCTCTCCGGTGGCCACTTGACCGTGCTGGTGTCGGATTTCGTGCAGGGCATGTTCATGAATGTCGCGGCGCTGACCTTGGTGTTCACCCTGCTTTCCACCGTGTTCCATTGGGATCAGGTGGTGTTCGCCATGAAGGCCTCCGGCGGCGAAAACGCCTCGCTGGTCAATCCCTTGGCCACCTCGCAGATGGCGGATTTCGGGCCGGGCTTCTTCATCACCGCCACCATTTTGCAAGCCTATTCGGTGATGAGCAATGTGGCGGCCCAGGGCTTCACCGGTTCAGCCAAAAACGCCCACGAATTGCGCATGGGCAACCTGCTGGCGCAAATTCGCTGGCAGGGCATTTTGATCTTCTTCATGATCTTCGTGCTGATGACCCATGTGTTCATGTCCCATCCGGCCCACAGCGAAACCGCCGCCGCCATCAACCATTCCATCGATGTCGCCCTTGGCACCCACGGCGGCGAAGGCGTGGCCGGCGAAGTGGCCCGCACCCAGATGCTGGTGCCCACCGCCCTCACCTACATGCTGCCGCACGGCCTGATCGGCTTGTTCTGCGCCATGATGGTGGCCGCGCTGATCAGCAGTTCCAATGCCATGACCCACGCCTGGGGCAGCGTTTTGATGCAGGACATCATTCTGCCTTTGCGCAAAAAACCGCTGCCGCCCAAAGCCCACATCTGGGCCTTGCGGGCCTCGGTGCTGGCGGTGGCCCTGATCACCTTTGCCTTGAGCTTGCTGATCACCCCCACCCAAAGCATCATGCAATGCCTGGCCTTGTTTGGCGCCCTGTGGCTTGGCAGCGCCGGGGCGGTCATCCTGGGCGGCCTGTATTGGAAAAAAGGCACCACCAAGGCGGCCATCATCACTTTGGTCTTTGGTTTGGTGACGGGCTTGGCTTTGTTGATTTTGACGCAAA
>CAZKVP010000046.1:16388-23412 GCA_964556215.1 uncultured Phycisphaeraceae bacterium | reverse complement strand
AGCGAGGGCGACGGGACTCGAACCCGCAACCTTCGGATAGACAGTCTGATGCTCTAACCAATTGAGCTACGCCCTCAGGGGTGGACTCGCTAAGTTCCCTTGGCCTTGCGGCGAAGGGACGGAAATCATACCGATTCCGCTTTTCCTGTCAAACCTGCGGGAAACCGTGGAAAACCTAGCGCTTCCGCTTCTTGTTGGCCTGGCCCAGGGCGCCCAGCACGCCGCCATCCGACGAGGGAGGCGGGTCCTGCGGCTTGCCCGGGCCGCTCTGGCCGCCGGCCTCCTTGGCTTTTTGTTTGGCCACATACTCGCGCCACTCGTTCAGGGGATCGGTTTTGCCGGTGGCAGGCGCGGCTTTGGGGGCGTTGGCGGGCGCGCCCGGCTTGGGGGAGTCGGCCGCAACGGCCGCCCGGGGGCGGGAAGGGCCGCCGGTGAGCCGGCGCACCGCCCGGCCCGCCGAGGCGGCGAAGGCCAGGGCGCCCGACACCAAGGCGGTGCGGCGCTCGAGCACTTCCAGGAGCAGGAATGCGCAGGCGCCGACCAGGACCCAGGGCGTCCAGTCGTGCAGGCGCGGGCGGCGGGGAATGTCGCCCCAGATGCTGCCCAAATCCGCACGGTCCACGCCGCCGGTGGCTTGCGACAGGCGGCTGAGCAATTCCTGGCCGGCCTTGGCGCCGCCGGCGTGCAGGGCGTATTCGGGCGGATAGG
Source organism: uncultured Phycisphaeraceae bacterium (assembly GCA_964556215.1). GTDB lineage: Bacteria > Planctomycetota > Phycisphaerae > Phycisphaerales > Phycisphaeraceae > CANIYR01. The sequence continues at coordinate 22,704 of CAZKVP010000046.1, read as the reverse complement.
GCAGGCGCACCGGCGGCAGTTGCAGGCGGGTGATGTTCTTGTCGGGGCCGGAGCCCTCTTCCATGTTCACCGAGCACAGGGTGGTGGTGGCCGCGCGCATGGGCACGCTGGCCACCAGGGTGTCGGCGTCCTCCCACTGCATGTCCAGCACCTGCTCGGCCGGCGCGCGGCCGGGGGCGCCCTGCAGGGCGTGGACCACCGGCTTTTTGCCGAAGGCGGCGCGCTGCGGCGAGAGGTGCACGCGCACGCGGGCCACGCCGTCTTCCACCTCCTGGGTGACGGCAAACTCATTGGCGTCCTTGGCGGCCACGAAACGGGCCAGGCTGGTGAAGAAGTGGCCGCTGCCGGCCCACTGGCCCATCGGCCCGGTGAACTTGCCATCCACCTCGGCGGCGTACACCGCCACCCGGCCGGCACCCACGCGCCAGGAGGCGCAAATCGGGGCGGCGTATTCGTCCTTGGACACGCTGGCAACCACGGTGCCTTCTTTGGCGTAGGTCAGGTTGTAGCCGCCCACGGCGGGGAACTTTTCGGCGGCCCGGCCGGTGATCACGGTCATGCCGGGGACCGCGCTTTGGGCGGTGGTTTCCTCAACGAAGGTGCTGCGCGCCACGGTGAAGGTGTCCTGGGCGAAAAACTGCGGGATCTTGCCGGGGTCTTCGGCGAAGTAACACTGGCCGCCGCCCAGTTTGGCAATATCTTTGAGCAAATTGGCATCGGGATCCTTTTCGCTGCCCATGCCGATCACGCTGACGGTCATGCCGTCCTTGACCATCGCCGGCACCAGGCGTTTGTATTCGCCGGCCACCTCCTGCTCGGAGTCGCAGGCGTCGGCGAACAGGATCAGGTGCTTGGTGGCGGGCTTGGCGTTTTTGAGCATCTTGGCCGAAGCCGCCAGCGCCGCATTGATGTAGATGCCCCCGCCGGTCACCCCGATGCGCCGCACGGCGGCGGAGGCGCCCTGCGGATTGGTGTTGGGGCCGATGGCCACGAATTCGTGGGCTTCGGTGTCCACCGCGATGGCGCCGAATTCATCCATGGGCGAGAGCAATTCCACCACCTGGGCGGCGCCAAGGTTGGCCATGTCCATTTTGGTCTTGCCCGAGGCGCCGGGGCAGGGTGCGCCCATGCTGCCCGAGCAGTCCAGGGTGGTGACGATGGCCAGCGAGAGTTTGCGGTGCTCCTGCTTCAATTCCATCGAGACCGGCAGAATGGGGTCCAAGGGGCCTTTGAAATAGCCGCCGGGGCCGAAGGATTTTTTGCCGCCGGTCATCAGCAGGCCCCCGCCCGAGCGCACCCACTGGGCCAGGGTTTCGGTCGCGCCGCCGGGCATTTCGGCGGCGGCGATGTTCTCCAAAATGACCGCCGACACGCCGGAGAGCTGGGCCAGGTCCAAGGGGGCCTGCCCCGGCTTGACCGAGCGCACCTCCACCCCGCCGGCGGTGAGCAGCCGCTCCAGCCCGCCGCCGGGGGTCTGGGTCACCAGCAGCACCGGCGGGGCGCCCTCGGCGGTCACCAACAGGCGGGCGGTGTTGTTCTCGGGCACCGGATCGGCATGGGTCGGATCCTTGGGCATCACGCGCAGGGTGTACTGGGCCGCACCCTTGCGCGACAGCCGGTCGCGGAACACCAGGCGGTTGAGGCCCGGCGCCAGCCGGCGGCCGCCGGCGGCCACCACGGTGTTGTCGCGGGTGAGTTCATAGGTCACCTCCAACGCCACCGGCGCGCGCACGAAGGCGGACACGGTGAAGCCCTCTTTCAGCGGCACACTTTGCGGGGCCGACATTTTTTCAATGGCGATATCGCCGGCTTCCGGCCGGGCCAGCAAACGGTGGTCAATGGGAATGCCGCGCGCCGCCGCGCGGAAGGCGGCCCCGGCCGGCGCATCGCCGGTGAAGCGGCCGTCGGAGACCACCAGTATCCGCCCCGGGTCGCCATCGGGAATCAGCGACACCGCGCGGTCAATAGCCTCGGCCAGGCTGGAGGCTTCGCCCCCCACCTCGGGAACCGGCGCGTCCACCTCGCCAAAGGCCGGGGCGCGCTCGACCATCACCTGCTCGCCAAAGGACACCACGCCCAGCAAGTCATTGCGCGCCATGTTGTGCACCAGGAGCGAGACCGCTTCTTTGTGGCTGGCGGCACCGGATGCCGGCATCGACAAACTGCGATCGGCCACCAGCACCACCGTGCCGCTGGCATCCTTAAGTTGCCAAGACGGCCGGGCCAGGGCCAGGCAGCACAAGAGCACCACCGAGGCGCGCAGGGCAAACAGCCAGGCGGTGGCCGGCCGCACCAGCCAGAACAGCACACCGGTGGGCAACAGGACGAGCAGCCAATACGGTTCTTGAAACTGAATCATTGTTCGGCCCCCTTCTTCACCCAGTAGGCGTGCAGCATTAGCAGGCCAAGCGCCAGGAGGATCAGGACGAAGGCCAGTTTGAAGCGGCCCTCGGTCTTGACTTCGGCGGGCCACTGGCCGGCCCCGGCGGTGGCGGCCTCGCGCAGATCCGAGACCTCGGCGTTGCACAAATTGACCTGGAAGGACCACTGGTATTTGGCGCTGTCCGCCCCCAGCGCGCCGAAGGTGTGCGCGCCGGACTTGGCGGCCGGCAGTTCAAACACCGGTCCGCCGCGCCACTCCGACGGCGGGCCATCCGGCCCGGTCAATTGCCACACCCGCGTGCCGGCCCCGGCCAAAGGCACCGGCACCGCCACCCGCACCGCCTCGCCCTGGCGCCAGTTGGCCCGGCGCAGACCCGGTTCATGGTCAAGGCGCCAGTCGGCCAGGTTGGCCAGCAAAATCGGGAAGGCCGGCGTCTGGTCCAGGGTGGAAACCCACGGCGCAAACGCCATGCGCAGGCGATGCTCGCCGCCGGGGAACAAACGGTCCACCAACAGCGGGCGGTCGCCCAGGCCCACGATTTCCTCCTCATCCTCGCGCGCGATCAACCCGGCCGGCGGCACGCCCCAGACCACCCCCTCCAGCGACAGGCCGCGCGTGAGCGGGTGGCCCCGGTTGAGAATGAAGGGGCCGGTGAAGGCTTGGTGCGTGTCCTTCTCCTGCCCGGTTTCGAGGCGCAATTCCCAGAGGTCGGGCAACGGGGGCAAGGGTTCCGTCCTGGCCGCGGGCGCCGCCTTGCCTTCGGCTCCCGGCGCCTGGGCGCTTGGGCGCATGGAGGGCGCCTGATCGGTGATCAGCAGATGCGCGTCCCGGGTCACTTCGGCCACGCCTGCCGCTTTGAGCGCGCGCTCCAGGGACTGGCGAAGTTTGGCGTCCGCCACATCCACCTTGGCCCGCAGCACGCGCTCGGGCTCCGGCAGCAGCAGCACGGCGTCGTCTTCGGCCAGCGCATCGGCGCCGCCCAAACGCACCCGCAGCGAACGGGTGCCGGCATTGGGCAGCACCACCGTCTCGCGGGCGCCACCGGCAAGCGGCACCTGCGCCGCACCGGCGGACTGCCAGCCCCCCGCCCCGTCGGCCTGCTCCAAGGTCAGGCGGGCCACCGTTTTGGCGGTGGAAAAATTGGAGACTTCGACCAGCGCACGGTGCGCCTGATCCTGCTTGCCACGGGCGGCGGCGGTGATGCCCACATTGGCCAGCGGCAGGCCCACCGACTGCCAGCGCACCGAGGCGGGCAACTGCTCGGGGGCCCGGTGGTCGGACAGCACCAGCACCACCGCGCCCGGCGGGGCGGTCTGCCCCACCAACGTCAATGCGGCGGACAGGTCGGCGGTTTCAGCCAGGCAGGACCACGCGGGTTTGGGTGTGGCGGCGGAACCCAACAATTGTTCCACTTCCTCAAGCGAGGTGGCGGATCCCACCGCGCGCGGCTGCGGGCCGGCCACCACGAACCGTGCCTCGAACCGGCCAAGGCTTGCCAGTTCTTTTTTCAGCGCCGCCTGCGCCCGCATGCGCGCCGACACACCGCCGCCGTCATGCGCGCGCATCGACACCCGGTCGTCCAGCACCACGCACACCGTGCGCCGCCCGGCGGCCAAGCCGAGCAAAGGGCCCGCCGCCGCCAGCGCCAGCAGGATCAGGATCAGCAATTCGAGCAGGAACAGCCTGGAGGAGCGGAAGCGGCTGGTCTTGCGCCCGCCGCCCTTGGGCAGGGCGTCCTTGGGCCACAGCAGCAGCGAAGACACCTCGCGCCGCCGGTAGCGCGAACTCAAAAAATACACCGTCGCCAGTAGGGGCAGCGAGGAGAGGGCGAACAAAGCCAGGGGCAGGGCGAAGATGGGCATGGTTATCTCGGCTCCAACAGGCGCGCCTGCAAAAAGGCGGCGGAGTTGAACGCGGGGAAGCAGTCGGCCTCGGTCGTTTCGATCAGTTGCGCCCCGCGCGCGCGGCAGGCCGTCCCCCAAGCTTCGCGGTGGGCGGCCAGATTGTCGCTGTAGGCTTGGGCGATGCGGGCATCGACGAAAATCTGGCGCTCTTCGCCGCTCTCGCGGTCGAGCAGGCGGGTGGCGCCAAGCTTGGGGGGCTCCACTTCGGACTTGGCCAGCACCTGCACCACGGCGGCGAAGGCCGAGCCGGTCACCAGATGACGCACCGGCAGTTCCGGCGCCACCGGCCAAAGCAGGTCGGAGACCAGCACCCGCACCGAGCCGGGGGCGAAGCGGGTGGCGCGGTCGGCAAGCGAAGGTGAACCCAGGCCGGAGAAATCCAGCATTTTGGCGAAGGCCGCCAGTTGCGAAGCCGGCACCTTGCGCAGCCCCGACGCCTGCGCCAGCCACAGGGTGGGCGTGAAGCCGCCGCCAAGGGCGGCCTCCACCAACAGGCCGGCCAACGAAGCGGCGGAAGCGGCCTTGCCGGTGTCGGGCAGATCCATCGAGCGGGTGACATCCATCACCAGGTCGAGGCGCGGCGCGTTTTCTTCGCGGTAAAGCCGGATCGACAGCCGGTCGCTGCGGCCGTAGGCGGCCCAGTCAATGCGGCGGATGTCGTCGCCGGGCTGGTAATCGCGGTGGTCCATGAATTCCACGCTGCTGCCGGGCCGCTTGCCAAGCAGCGCGCCGGCCGCGCCGTGCACCGCCGACTCGGGCCGGCACAGGCGGAAGGCCGTGCCGATGGCCCGGCCCCGCGCGAAAGCGGCGGCAACGGAAGGGAAGGCGGGCGTTTCAGACATGGTCACCCCCTATTTGTAAATCGGGATTCCCGCGCTCACCAGCCCTGAGCGCGGGCTCAGGGGATGCCACAGGCAAAGGCGCTTCATTCCCCCGAGCTTGCGCTCGGGGCTCGTGAGCGTCAAGACGCGCCGCGCTTGTATAAAACACCCGCACCTGCGGCAACAGCCACGGCAGCGACGCGATGAAGGCGGGAATGAGCAGGGCCAGCGCCACCACTGCGGAACCGATGAAAGACCCCCAGTAGCCGGCGTGGCGGGAATCGTCAAGGAACATGGCAAAGGGGGCGAACATGTGCGCCCAAAACGGTTTTTCGCCGGCTTGGCCGCCAACCAGGAAAACGCCCAGCATGGGCGCCAGGTATCCCGCCAGCATCAGGCCCGCCGCCAACAACCCCGTGTGCACGGGGCGGGTGTACCCGGCCAGAAACTTGCGCCTAAGGCAGCCGGCCAGCAGCGCGTAGCCCAGGACCATGGCATTGGACACCGCCAGCCGCAGCGCCAAATCACGGATCTCCGACACCGCCCCCACCGGGCGGCGGAACAATTTGTCCAGCATGTAGGAAGCGGTCAGGGTGAACACCAGCGTGGCAAACGCCATGCAGGCCGCCCAGAACAGACCGCCGGCGGCCCCGCTGTACATGAGGAAAGCGCCCATGTTGCCCTTGGGATGGCGCGGAATTTGCGCCAGCATGCGCGGCCCCAGCCGGTCGCGCTCGCTGGCACCCACCAGGGTGGCCACCGCCAATAGCAGGCTCCAAAAAACCGCCCATGATTTGAAGTGGCCGAAATCCGACCTGATCATGGCAAAGTTGATCAGCACGGCCACCGATGCCGAAAACAGCCACACCAGCGTCAGGCACACCCGCACCGGCAGGGCGCGGTTGGCGCTGGCCGGCGAAAGGATGGACACGGTCATGGCGAACAGCACGATGAACAGGCCCAGCACCAGCAGTACGGTGACGGCCAAGGCCGCGCGCGCCGAGTTGGTGGCCAGCGCGGACAGCGAACCGCCGTCAAAAGCCAGGTGCAGGAACCACCGGCCCATCGTTTGCCAGGAAGCCGCCGCCAGCACCAGGTACGCCAGACCCGCAACCACTTTGATCACCGGGCCCACCGCCAAAGCACCGATGAACACCGCCAGCAAGGTCGCCAATGCCAATGTCACGCCATTGATCCACAGGCCGGCG
>CAZKVP010000046.1:6064-16288 GCA_964556215.1 uncultured Phycisphaeraceae bacterium | reverse complement strand
CACCGCCAGCAAGGTCGCCAATGCCAATGTCACGCCATTGATCCACAGGCCGGCGGCGAGGGTGGACAAATCCACCCCGCGCAGAAAATAGCACAGGGCCATGAAGGGCGCGCAGGCGGCAATGGCCAAGAACCCCACCAGCATTCCCGACACCATCTTGCCCACCACCACCGACGCCGGCGAAAGGGTGGTGGAAAACAGCAGATCCATGTTTGATTCACCGCGTTCGGCGGCCATCCGCACCCCGACATACAGGGGCACGCAAAACACGCTCACCGCCTGCAGCAGCATGTAAAAATTGAAAAACACCGTCCGCCCCAGCGTGCGCGACGAATCCTGCGCGTCGTATTGGAACAGAACACCACCAAGCACCGTCACCAGCACCGCCAGCAACAAAAACTGCACCGCCGCCACGAAACGGCTGCGCACAGCCTGGCGGGCCTCCTTCACCATGATGGGCGGGAGGCGGTCGTCAAACCAGGCCAAAGCCGGGGCCAGGTGGGCGGCGCGGATCATGGGCGAAGCTCCCCCGCCACCCCGAACACTTGGCCCTGCCGCCAAAGCCAGGGCAACGACCAGACAAACCCGCTTAGGCACATGAAGCCGGCCGTCACCGAACAGATGGCCGCCACGGTGGCGTAATGGCCGCTGTTGTAATCCATGGCATAGATGAACACGGACAGGGGATTGAACAGATGCGCGAAATAGGAACTCTCGATGTCGAAATGGCGGCCGCCGTACATCAGGAAGGACAGCAGCACCGGCAGCAGCATGCCAAGCACCATCAACCCCACGGCGATCACCCCGGTGTGAACGCTGCGGGTGAAGCGGCCAAGCAGGGCGCGCCGCAGGCAACCGGCCAGCAGCACATAGCCCAGCACCATGGCCAGCCCCAGGCCCATGCCGTACAGCCCGCGCGGCAACCGCTCATTGCTCCAATTCGTTTTTTCGGAGAACAACACGGCGCAGGCGGCCACCGCCACTGTGGCCACGGCCATCAAAACGGCCCACAACAGGCCGCCGGCCGCGCCGCTGTAAAACAGGAACGCCAGCCACTTTTTGGGGAAGGACTGCGGAATGGCTTTGACCAGGCGCGGGCCGTAGGTGTCACGCTCGCTGGCGCCCACCAGCATGGCCAGCACCCAGAGCATGGACCAGCAAATCCCCCAGGCAAAAAACATTTCCGGACCGTTGCCGTGAACCTCGGGGTTCAACAGCGCCAATCCGATCACCACCGCCGACACCAACCATAGCAGCGTCAAATACACCCGCACCGGCAGGGAGCGGTTGGAGGTGGCCGGGGCGATCAGGGCGCAGGACAGGACGAACAGCAGGCCGGCGCCGGCGATGAAAATGCCGGCGGTGATCGCCAGCGCGATCAGGGCGCCGTCATTCCCCCAAATCTTTGCCACCACCCCATGCTGCGTGAATTCCTGCGGCATCTCGTAACCAAAACCCCTCACCGACAGGCAAGCCAACGACAGGTAAGTCAGGGTCACGATGATCTTGACCACCATGCTCACCGGCAAAGAACCGATGAACACCGCCATCAGGGTGGCCACCAGCAGGCACACCAAGTCCACCCCCAGGGTGAAGGCGATGGTCGCCAAATCCACCCCGCGCAGGAAATAGCACAGCACCATGAAGGGCGCGCAGGCGGAAACCGCAAGCAGCCCCACCAGCAGGCCCGAACAGGTCTTGCCCAGGATCACCGACCAGGGTCGTAGCGTCGTGGAAAACATCAGGTCCACGTTGGTGTTGTCGCGCTCGGCAGCCAGGCGCACGCCCACGTACAGCGGCACGCACATCACGCAGACCACGTGCAGCAGCACGTTGAGCCAAACAAACACATCGCGCCCCAGGCCGCGGTTCATGTCGCCGGCATTGCTGCCCAAAAGCACGGCGCCCAGCACCACCACCAACACGGTGAGGAACAGGAATTGCACCGCCACCACGAAGCGGCTGCGCACGGACTGGCGGGCCTCCTTGACCAGGATGGCGCCGGCGCGGTCGTCGAGCCATGCCTGGGCGGAAGAAAACGCGGGATGGGAAAGCAGGGGAATCATGGCTGTCTCCGGGAATCAGAATCTTTGTTTTCACCCGTTTTTGCGGGCAAGGCGGCGGGGCGCATCGCCTGCCTCAACTTCGCCCCCAACCAATACCCGGCAGCCCCCGCGCGCCGCTCAAGGGCGTAGCGCCTGGCATAAGTGTCGGCCAGCAGGATTTTGACCGAACCCACGGCCAAGCCGTAGGCGACCAGGCCAAGCACCAGGGCGCCCACGGACACGGCCGTCATGCCGCCAAACCACAACCCGGGCATGCGTCCGCCAAAGGGAATGAAGACCACCGAGGCTGACACCGCCACCAAGCACGTGGAGAGCAGGACGTAACACAACGCGATGGCGATCTTGATCGCCCAGCCCCTGCCGTTGCTCCCCGCATACAGGGCCAGCAGGGTGCCCACCGCCATCTGCAGGCAGCCCACCCACACCGAGGCCAGCACCATGCCAAGGCTGATGCCGCGCAGGAAATAACACAGGGTCAAAAAAGGCGCGAAGACGGACAACGCCAAAATGCCAAGCAAGAAACCCGACAGCCACTTGCCCAGCACGATGCGCGAGGCCGGCACCGTCATGCCGCGCAGCATGTCGAGCCCTTCCGCATGGGTGCATTCGCAGGCCATGCGCACGCCGACATACAGGGGGATCAGATAGATGCACACCGCGCACCACGCGCCATGGATCGGGGTGAAAACAACCAGGCCCGCCATGCGGTTGCCATCATCGCCGCCGATCCTGGCCACGCCGGCGACCACCAACCCCATCAATGCCAGCAGCAGCAGAAACTGCCCGCCCGCCACCGCCTTGCTGCGCACGAGCTGGCGCGCCTCCTTCACCAGGAAGGGGTTCAGGCGGTCGTCGGCCCACGCCCAAAATGCGCGGGCCCGGACCTGGAAGGTTTCGCCGGCGGCAACGGATGTCACTGCACCTCCCCCTTGGTGATGTCCATGAACAGACGCTCCAGGTCTGCCTCGACCTGCTTGAATTCCAGCACGCGGAAGCCCTTGGTCAACAGGTCGGCCAGCAGGTTGCAGCAGTCCTCCTCGTCGCCTTTGACCTCGATTTCCACCGAGCCGCCGGCCAGTTCGGCGCTGTGGACGCGCGGATCCTCGAACAGGGCGGTGCGCAACTCGTCCTGGGTGCCGCGCACGCGGATGGCCAAACGGCGGAAGGAGCCGCTTTTCTTCTGCGCCTCAAGGCCGATGGCCTCCATGGTGCCGGCATGGATCAATTTGCCCTTTTCAATGATGACGGCCCCGTCGATCACCTCCTCCAATTCGGAGAGGATGTGCGAGGAGATCAGCACCGCCTTGCCGCGGGCCGCCAGCGCCAGCGTCAGTTCGCGCAATTCGATGCGGGCGCGCGGGTCCAGGCCGTTGGCCGGCTCGTCCATGATCAGCAACTTGGGATCGTGGATCAGCGCGCGGGCCAGGCTCACGCGCTGCTTCATGCCCTTGGACAGGCCGCGCAGGGGCTTTTCGACCAACTCGTTCAATTGGGTGAATTCCTGCACCTGCTGCACCATCAGTTTGCGGTGCTTGCCGCGCAGGCCGAAGGCGCGGGCGTAGAAGTCAAGGTAGTCGCTCACCGTCATGTCGCGGTGGGTCGGCAGGTTGTCGGGCATGAAGCCGATCAGCCGCCGGGCCTTTTCCGGGTATTCGGCGACATTGATGCCGTCGATCCAGCAACTGCCCTCGGTCGGCTCGTCGAGCGTGGCCAGGCAGCGCATGGTGGTGGTCTTGCCGGCGCCGTTGGGGCCGATGAAACCCCACACCTGGCCGGGCTCGAAGGCGAAGGACAGATTGTTGACGGCGGTGAAACGGCCGAATTTCTGCGTGAGGTTGCGGATTTCAATCATGGGAGGGGTTTCTCCATCTTGCCGATCACGGTTTCGGAGACTTCGTGGGATTTGGCGCCGTCCAGCGGGACTTCGGCGAACAGGGGTTGGGAGAGGGCGGCCCGCCAATAATCCGATTTCGGCAGGGTGACCGACTTGTCGGCCTCGATGGCGCCGGGGCCGGCCTCCAGCCTGACGCGCGCGCCCGGCGCCACCTGGCCGCAGTGCAGGTGCCGGTTTTTGCCGACCACTTCCAGCGCGTCCACGGCCACTTTCAAGCCGTTGACCGCCCAGTAGGTGCCGTCGGCATCCTTCTCGACATTGATGCGCAGTCGCGAATCCTCGACCTTGCGGTAGCCGAATGTTTCCGGGTAGCGCGGCACCATCCAGCCGCCGGTGAGCTGCTGGGTGGGGCCCTGCACCACCCCCAATCCGCCGCGATCATCCGATGACCGGGTCTTGTCCCCCGACCGCACCTCGGTGGCGGAGCCGAAGGTCAACCCCTTTGAAGGCAGCATGGGCGCGTACCAGGCGGTGGTGCCCAAGGTGACGGCATAATGGTCTTTTTCGTCAAGCCAAGTCACCACCACGCTGCGGCCCCAGGGGCGGATGCCGTCGCTGAGCAGGGCGTAGGCAAACACCGCGGCGATGAACACCGCGGCGATGGCCGGCGAAGTCCAGAGCATCCAGATCCGCCGGTTCTTGACCGCGCACAGGATGTAATTGACCGGGCCGACCGCGATGGCGAACACCAGCATCAGCATGAACATGCCGCGCACCGGCACCTGGCCGCTGGCCACCGCCGGACAGTCGGGGGTTTTGACGGCCGGGCGGTCCGCCCGCTTGGCCGCCGAACCCGCAAACACGCCGGCCGACGTTTCGGCGCTGCCGGTGGACACGAAAATCACGCGGCCCAACCCCAGCCGCCGTGCGGAACATGCCGTGGGAGCCGCGGTTTCAAGGCCGTCCCACGCCTGCGGCATCGGCTTGTTGCCGGTGCCAAGCACCAGCAGTTGGCCGCCGGCGCGCACCCAATCGGTCAGGGCGCCGCGCACGCCCGGAGGCATGGACTCAAACTCGTCATGGGTGACGGCCACCGCATCCCAGCGGCTGAAGGCCAGCCATTCGGTGGGCCATTCGGCCACCGGCATGCTGGCGGTGGCGTTGGTCAGTTTGTCGGCCGTGACCGATGTGCCGGAGGATGCGGCGGCCGTGTCCTGCGACACATGGTCGCGGGCATCGGTGCTCAAACGGTTGGAAGTCAGGATGTAACCGATCGGCGCCGTCCCCGAACCGTAATAACGGCCGTCGCGCCCATGTTGGAGTGACGCCACCGACACCGGATCCTCCATCCGGCTGCCGTCGATGGAGATCCGGCCGGTGCCGGGATAGAAATTTTCCGCCGGTTGGTACAGCGCCACATCCACGCTGGCCCGGGGGGGCACTTCCACCTCGCGGCGCAGTTGGCTGATGCCGCCGAAGTTGCTGTCAAGCCCCAGGGAGATGCCCACCTGCCTGGCGGCCACGCCGTCGTTCTTGATGCGGAACAGATAGGGCGCATAGCCGTGGTTGGTCTCGGCGTTTTCGCCGGAGATGGAGGACACCTCCACATCGCCGTAGCGGGTGGCGTGGGCCATGGGGGCAAACGGCGCGGCCAATGCAACGGCGGCCAGGAGCGGGATGATTTTTTGGAAGAGTCGCATGGATGCTTGAAAAAAGAAAAAAACGGGGCGGGAAGCGCCGGCCGGATCCGGGGCGCCGACGGTCTCATGCCATCGCCGCGCCCTTGGGCAATTCAAGGCCGGCCGGATCCATCGCAGAGAGCAAACCGGCCACGATGGCGTGTGCGTCAAAGCGGTCGATGCGGGCCTGATAATCCAGCACCAAGCGGTGGTTGAGCACCGCCGGCGCCACCGCCTTGACATCGTCAAAGCCGGCCGCCGGGCGGCCATCCAACAGGGCGTTGGCACGGGCCGCTTCGGCCATGGCGATGGCCGCGCGCGGCGAGGCGCCGCACGACACATACTGGCGCACCTGTTCGGTGGCCTCCGGTCCGTCGGCGTGGGTGGCGGCCACCAAACGCGCGGCGTAGCGGGCCACCTGGCGTGGCAGGGCGATTTCTTCCATCGCGGCAAACAGGGTCTGCAAACCGGCGGCGTCGAGCACGGCTTTGGTCGCCGGCGCCTCGCCGCGGCGGCGGCCCAGCACGATCTCTTCCATCACTTCGGCGCTGGGCCGCTGGACCTGCAACTTGAACAGGAAGCGGTCCAATTGCGCCTCGGGCAAGGGATAGGTGCCCTCCTGCTCGATCGGGTTTTGCGAGGCCAGCACAAAGAAGGGATTGGGCAATTCGCGGGTCTGGCCCATGGTGGTCACGCGGCGCTCCTGCATCGCCTCAAGCAGGGCCGACTGCGTTTTGGGCGAGGCGCGGTTGATTTCGTCGGCCAGCAAAATATGGGTGAAAATCGGCCCCGGCTCAAACACCATCTTGCGCGCGCCGCCCTCGGTCTCCTGCAGCAGGGTGGCGCCCAGGATGTCGCCGGGCATCAGGTCGGGGGTGAACTGCACCCGCTTGAAATCCAGCGAAAGCGCCTCGCCCAGCGTGCGGATCATGGCGGTCTTACCCACGCCCGGCACGCCTTCGAGCAGGATGTGCCCGCGCGACAAAATGCCCACCATCACCATGCGGTGCAGCGCCTCCTGCCCGAGCAGGGCGGCGTTCATCTGGTTGAGGACATCCTGCGCCAAAGCACGGGAGCTGGCGATTTTTTCGGGGGAGAGGAGGGCCATGGTGAAATTGATAATGGGAAATGAAAAATGAAAACCACGGAAACATACGGCGGAAAACCGACCTATTTTCGCTCAAAATATTGGTCCACCGCCTGACGGTGGCGCGGCAGCACGTTTTGCCGGGCGGCGCTCCCGCCGCCCTCCACCGTGCCCGACAAACCGCCGCCGCTGGAACCGGCCGCTTTGCCGTCCACCGTGGGCGCGGTGCTGCTTTCACCCAGCTTGACGGAATGTTCAAGGTCAAGGCCGGCATCCAACGTCTTGGGCTCGAAGCTGGCGCCCTCGTTGGTGGCCGGATCCTTCCACGTGATGCCGGCCGAAGGCCCGCCGCCATCGGAATGCCGGTTGAACCCGCCCGGGCCTTCCATCTGCGCGAGCAATTGATCCAGTTCACTTTCACCGGTGCCGGTGCCCTGGCCTTCGCCGCCCCCTTCGCAATTGCCCTCGCATTTGCCGTCCTTGCAGGGCTTGCCGCAGTTTTTGCATTGGCCTTTTTTGTCCTTGAGCGCCTTCATCAACTTCCTGGCCTGCTCGGGCGTGAGCATCCTGGGAGGATTGCCCCCCTGCGTCAGCCCGGCCTGCGCCATGCGTTTGGCCAAATCGGCCAACGTTTGGCGGTTTTGCTTGAGGAATTTTTGCAATTGCTCCCGCTGCTGCGGATTCAATTTGGACAGCATGTCAGCGGGCACCTGCAAGCCCGGCGGCGGCTTGACGCCGTGCAGGTCGCCGTCGGTGGCTTCCTGGAAAGCCTTGTTTTCCAGTTGCTGCTGGGCCAGGCGGGCCGCCCCCATCTGCTCCGGCGACAGCTCTTGGCCGGCCATGTCCAGCGCCTGTCCGGCCTGCAGCGCGGCGTCGGCGGCCTTGGCGTCTTTCTCCACTTCCTGCGCGGCCTGGTCGGCCACGGACTGCACCTGGCTTTTGAGATGGTCGAGCGCCTCCCAGGTTTTGGCGGGGTTCTCGCCTTGGGCTTCGCCCTGCAATTGGTTCAACTGTTCCTTGACCGCCTGGGCCACCGGATCGTCCACCAAACCCTGTTCCTTGAGCAAATCCACCTGCGCATTCAATGCTTTGATGTCGGCGGTGATGTCCAGCGGTTTGATCGGCGCTGCCACCGCCGGCACCGGCACGATGAAAGCCGCCACCACGAACAACGCCGACAGCAGCGCCACCGGCGCAAAGCGGCCGGGGCGCCACGCCAAGGGCAATTCCGGCAAATTGGGCAACCGGGCCGCCCACGCGCCAATGTCCCCTTGTTCGGATTCCAGCAGCAGCATGCCCTGCGCCCCGGAGCGCGCATCAAGGGCCGCCAACACCGCCCCCGGGGCGGGCGCCAAACGCGAAGCCATCACGCCGGCGCCAATGGCCGCCGGAATGAATCCAAGCGCGCCCCACGCCGCCTGCGCATCGGGCAAATGCAAGCCGCGCCAAATCAAAATGAAACAACCCCACAGCATCAACCAACCCGCGCCCCAGGCCAGCAGCAGCCGAGCAAACGCCAGCCACACCACGCGTTGGCGGAAGGCTTCCACCGCTTGCAGGCGTTTGCTGGAGGCCAGGGACTCGGTGAAGTTGCGGGAAGACATGGGCGGATAAAACTGACGCAGGAGGAAACCTAAGGGCACTCTAAACGGAGACAGGGAAAAGACCAAGAGAAAAATATGAGGCCGGGCTCCTTGAAAAGTGAATTCACCCCTTCCGCAAATTTTCCAAGTCCAACCGGTCTTGTGTCCGTCCGGCGGCTTCCTTGGAGCGGATCAAATCCGCCTTGCCGATGAAGTTCATGGGCACCCCCGCCACCATCTCTGTTTCTTTGCGCAGCCATGCGCCTTCAAAATCGACGCCGGGAACATCCATCAGCACATCCACCCGCAGCGGCGGACGCCCCATCTGATAGAAGAACCCGGACTTGGCAAAATCCACTTCGGTCAAATTGACCATCGGCGCGCCAAAGGCTTTGAGCGCCGCAAAAACCGCACGGCCATTGATGGGGTCCGCAGCCACCAGCAAATCCAGATCCTTGGTAAAACGCGGCTCGGTATAGCGCATGACCGCGTACCCGCCCACCACCATGTAACGCACTTCATGCGCAGCCAGAAGTCTCAACAGTTCTTTGAAGTCTGGGCTCGTCAGCATGGTGTTCCCGCAGCAGGAGGTAGTCTTTGATCATGCCAAAGGCGGCATCGAAAATCTTTTCCGCCCCTTGCGCCTGCCAGTAGCGCAAGTCGAAGGAATCATCTTCACCCAAGCGTCCGTAGTGTTCGGTGAATTCCATGGGGGGATTGTAGCACTTGCGCCTCAATCATTGGCGCTGCCGATTTGCCCGGCAGCCGCAGAGGCGTCGAAGTTTTTCATGTCGGTCGAGCGGCCGAAGATGCCGACGGTGGAGGAGGATTCGGTGGCTGCATCAAAGGGTGCACCTGCGCCGTATTTCAAGTTGCCAAAGCAATCCACCGCGCCTTTTGAAAAAGACAGGAACTCGTACGACCGCCCCAGCAGCGTCTTTCTAGCCCATTCCGTAGACCCATCGTTACGAACCGTCCAACCCATCCACCTTCCGCTGCCGGCATCCGTCCACACACTGTTGAAACCGCCGGGTTTGGCATTAAAAATCAAGCGGGTGGCAAGCACGACAGCTTGGGGATTGGCCGTGGCCTTCCACTCCGACTTGAGCGTGGGCCTGCCATAGGCCAGCATGGCAAACGAAAAATTTTCGTCGTGCACTTCGCCGGGAGCGGCAGACGCACCGGGAGCAGCCAGCACCACATTGGCTTTGGCCACGGTATCGGGAATGACTTCCGTGATGGGTTTGCTGGTCGTGGTGCTGGTGCTGCCGGTCTCTCCGGGAGAAACCATTTGCGCCGGCGTGATGCCGGCCTCATCAAGCAGCATCGCCAAAGCAAAATTGGTGCCGGTGGACACTGTGCAACCGTCGCCGCTGGCTTCCTCGGCGGCACTGGCCGCATTGGGCATGGCCCCGTAATACTCCCCCTCAAACGGCTTGCTGATGTAATTGCCGGTGGCGGTCAAACCGGGAAAATAATCCTTGTTACTGGCGGCATAAGTTGCCATGGACCGCTGGATGTTTTGCAAATTCACCGCCTCTTTCCCCCCGCTGCCGCAGTGTGTTTTTTGACCAAGAAACGGCACCAACATCCCCACCAGCAGCACCAATGCCACAATCGCTACCACCACTTCAATTGCCGTCAGTCCCTTGCGCATGACTGTTCCTTGAGTGAAAAGTTGCTCACGTCTTCCTAATCGTCACCTGCGCCACATGGCCGGCCTTGATCTTGTCCAAGCCGCTGCCCAGTTCCCCGATCGGGTCCGGCGGCAGGATCTGCACCACTTTTTCGCCGATCTTGGCCTCGCCGTTTTTGACCCTGGTTTCGAACTTTTTGCACTCGAACAGCAGGCGCTCCAGGATGTCCTTCTCCTCGACATTGGCCACCTTTTCGCCCTGCACATAGATCAGGCCGCGCTGCTTGCCGGCGAAAATCGCCACATCGGCGCCTTCGGCTTCGCCGGGGCCGTTGACGA
>CAZKVP010000046.1:0-5964 GCA_964556215.1 uncultured Phycisphaeraceae bacterium | reverse complement strand
TTGCCGGCGAAAATCGCCACATCGGCGCCTTCGGCTTCGCCGGGGCCGTTGACGATGCAGCCCATCACCGCCACCTTGATCGGCAGGGTGATCTCCGCAGCCAGTTTTTTGCGCACTTCCTGCACCAGGGTCAGCAAATCGACTTCGATGCGGCCGCAGGTCGGGCAGGCGATCAGGTCCACGCCTTTGCGCTCGCGCAGGCCCAGGCAATACAGCATCTCCAAGGCGTCTTCGATTTCGTACACCGGGTCGGAGGCATACGAAATGCGAACGGTGTCACCGATGCCCTGGGCCAACAGATGGCCCAACGGCACGACCGAGCGGATCATCGCCGTCTCGCGCGGGCCGGCATGGGTCACACCCAAATGCAAAGGATGGTCAAAGCGCTTGCTGACTTCTTCATAAGCGGCAATCACCAGCGTGGGATCGGGGCTCTTGGCGCTGATGGACACATCGTAAAAATCATTCTCGTAAAAAATGTCGAGGTATTCCTCCAACTTGGCAATCATGATGGCCAGGAAGTGGCCGTGCTTGTTGTCGGAGAACACGCCGCCCAATTCCTTCATGCGCTTTTGCTTGTCTTTGCGCTCGATGATCGAGCCTTCGTTGACGCCGATGCGGATGGGGATTTTCTTTTCCTTGCAGGCGGCGATCACTTCTTCCACCTGCTTGCGGTCGTTGATGTTGCCGGGATTGAGGCGGATTTTGTGCACACCGGCCTCGATGGCCTCCAACGCGCGGCCAAAGTGAAAGTGCACATCGGCCACGATCGGCACTTTGATCTGCGGAATGATTTCTTTGAGCGCGTCGGTGTCGGTGCGGCCGGGCACGGCCACCCGCACCAGGTCGGCGCCGGCTGCGGCCAGGCGGTTGATTTCGTAGACGGTCTTTTCGATGTTGTCGGTCGGGCAGGTGGTCATGCTCTGCACCGACACCGGGGCGTCGCCGCCGATTTTGATGAAGCCGACGCGGGCGTCGCCCACGGTGATCTGACGGGTTTTGCGGCGGGGGTTGGACATGGGTGGATTGTAAGCCCCAAAAGAACCCCGACCGTAAGGAAGGGGACGCTCATACGCTTAACAGTCGTGCAATGGTCCCCTCTCTCACGGTCGGGGTTCTTTTTATTCCCCCTACAATTCCTTCCATGTCCACCGAATCAAAACCCAAAGACATCACGCTCATCGTCATCCTCTGCGCGGGAGTCCTGCTGGCGGGGGGCATCTGCGGGTTTTACTACCTCTCAAAAAACCCGGCAACGACCACCCGCGCCACCGTGGCGCAAATCAACGCGCTGGAAACGCAGGTCCAAGCCCTCAAACATGCCTTGGAGCAGTTGGAAAAGCGGCAGGCTGAGTCCCATGCCGCCCTGCAAACGGCCTTGGCCACCGCCCAAAAAGCCGCCGCGACTGCGCCCCCCGCTCCCACCACCGCCACCGACCCGGCCCTGACCGCCGCCATCGCCGCCTTGGCCGAATCGCAGAAAAAACAGCAGGCCACCCTGGCCGCCATCGCGGACAAATTGAACCAGCCGCCGGCATTGACGGCGACCACCCCGGCGCTCGCGCCCCCGGCCGCTGTGGCAGCCACCCCGGCGGCGCCCATCGCTCCCGCCCCACCGGCCGCCACCCGCCCGGCCCCGATTCCCAGCCCCTCCAACCGGCTGGAACTGGCCTACAAGCAGGCTTGGGAAAGCGGCAAGCCGGTCATCGTGGGCCAATTGAAGAATCCCCAATCCGGCAAAATGGAGGGCGGCCGCACCCTCGACCCCGTCATCCCCCAATCGCTGGGCGTGGCGTCGTGGCAGGAGTGGTATGCCTCCGAAGAAAAAGCCCGCCGTGAAAATTTCACCGAACAGGCCGCGCGCGAATTGCGCCTGCAGGAAGACAAACTGGTGGAAGTGCCGAAATAAACGGGCGCCCCCTACAATACTCGCCATGCCCGAACCCTTGCCGCAAGCCCTGCGCTCCACCCCGTATCCGGCGGAGGCTTTCGCGTTCCTGCAAAGGGGTTTGGCTTTTTCGGCCAAACGCATCCACGGCGACCCCCAGCCGGACCAGACGGCCGGTTCGCGCCACATTTCCGGGGCGCAACTGGCGGAAGGCCTGCGCGATTACGCCATTGAGGAATACGGCCTGCTCGCCCGTTTCATGCTCGGGCGCTGGCGCATCACGCGCACGCGGGATTTCGGCGAAATGGTCTACGCGCTGATCGAAGCCAGGGACATGAGCAAAAACGACACCGATTCCATCACTGATTTTGACGCCGTCTATGATTTTGAGACGGCCTTTCCCGCTGAACTTGCGTTCAGTTCCCTGCCCGCCGAATGCCATGGACAAGACTGATCCCACGCCCGCCCCATCCGCCGCCGTCAAGCGCTCGTTTTTCCACCAGGAAGCCAAAAAGCCGGTTTGGTCGCTGCGCTGGTTCCACTGGGCGCTGGGCGCCGCGCTGGTGCTGATGATCTGCTCTTTTGTCCTGCCCACCCTGGCCCATGTGCTGGCGTTGGCCGAGCCGATCCTGGTGCCGGTTTTGGTGGGTCTGGTGCTGGCCTACATCTTCAACCCGCTGGTGACCTTCGCCGAAAAGAAATTGCGCGTGCGGCGCTCGGTGACGGCCGGGGCCATCATCATGGTCGGCTTGCTTGGCCTGGCCATGGTCGTCGTTTTTGTGGTGCCGGCGGTGGCCAGCCAGGGCTCCGCAATGGCCAAGGAAATACCGGGCAAACTGGATGCCCTGGCCGCCAAGATCGGCCACGGCGATTTCAAACTGCGCGACACCAAGGAAATCCAACTTTGGCTCACCGACATGGCCACCCGCGTGCGGACCGGCGAGTTTTCAATCGTGCCCTACCTCGGGCAGGCGGGCAAGGCCCTTGGCGTGGGTTGGATGCTGGTGGCCGGCGTGCTGGGGCTGGGCGCCTACCTGGCCCTGTTCTGCATCGTCACTGCGGCCTGCTTTTTCTTCTTTTCATGGCATTTTTCCGCCATCGTGACCTGGCCCAAGCCCTTTATTCCGGTCGAATACCGGACCGAAGTGCTGCGCATCGCGAGCCTGTGCAACCTTGCGGTGTCGGCCTTCATCCGCGGCCGCCTGATTCAGGCCGTGGTTTTCGGCGCCATCCTGACCCTGGGCTGGGGCATCTGCGGGGTGAATTATTACTTCCTGCTGGGCATGCTCGGCGGCCTTTTGATGCTGCTGCCCTATCTCTCCATCATCACCCTGCCACTGGTGGTGGGCATCGTGTGGTTCGCCCACTTGGGCGTCAACAGCGACGGCACCGCCAACCCCCCGCTGGAACTCTACATGCTCGCCGCCCCCATCGGCGTGTACCTCTTCGCCTACCTCAACGACGCGTTCGCCATTGAACCCTTCATCCAAGGCAAAGCCACCGGGCTCTCGCCCTTGGCCGTGCTGCTGGCGGTCCTGCTTGGCGGCGCGTTGGCGGGCATTCTGGGCGTCATGCTGGCCATTCCCTCCGCCGCCTGCCTGATGATCATCTGGCGCGAAGCCGCGCTGCCAAGACTCAAGGAGCTGGCGTCGGGGAAGTAGGCGCCGACAGCACCGCCGAGACGGCCTCCATGATGGCTTCGGTGGCGGCGGGGTCCATCTTCCAATCATCCAGCCGGATGGACCCGGACTTGCCCACCACCGTGGCCACGCCCTTGTCTTCCCACAGGGTCATGTCGAGTTTTTCCATCTCGGCCATTTTCAGGCGCACGCCGCGGTGGTTGGCAAGTTCCGCGCCATCCCAGCGCACGAAACGGCGGCGGGCCAAGGCAAACCCGGCGGCGAACAACAGGCCCAAAAAAGCGGTGCCGCCGCACATGACCCATTGGGTCAAAATATCCATCTTGCTGTGAAACGTGCCTTTGGCCGCGTTGTAATTGGGGTCAAGCCCCTGCGCCTGCGCATAAGCCGGCCACAGCGCCGAAGCCTGGCTGCCGTTCTGTTTTTCAAATGCTTCCACCTTGGCGTGCTGGTCATTGTGGCGCGGGTAGGTGAGGCTGGCATCCACGGCGAACCAGGCCGCGGCGACCCACATCCCCCCCGCCACCAGCAGGAGGCGCATGCAATAACCCCAACGGGCGCGGGTCGTGATGGGCAGGGAGACGGCGGAAGAAACGGCGGGAGATGCGGGCGCGGACATAAGGCGGGAAGAATAACAGGCCCCGCCCTCCTACAATTCCCGCCCCGTGCTGACCTCCTCACTCGACTTTGATTTGCCCGACTGCCTGATCGCCCGCTTTGCCGTGGAACCGCGCGATGCGGCCCGTTTGCTGGTGCTGCACCGGGCCACCGGCGCGCTGGAACACCGGCAGGTGCGCGACCTGCCCGACCTGGGCTTTTTGCGCGCCGGCGACCTGCTGGTGGTCAACCAAACCAAGGTGCTGCCGGCCCGCTTTGAAGCCGTGCGCGAAAAAACCGGCGGCAGGGCCGAGGGCCTGTTTTTGGCCGAGCCGGCCTTGGGGCACTGGCGCCTGCTCATGCAGACGCGCGGCTCTCCGGCCGTTGGCGAAACCTTCCGCCTCGATGCCAACGCCGCGTTGCGCCTGACGCAAAAAATCGGCGGCGGCGAATGGCAGGCGCAATTGGAGGCGGATGCCCCCACCCTGGCCGTTTTGGAGCGGGCCGGCCTGACCCCCATCCCCCCCTACATCCGCAAAGCCCGCAAAACCGACGGCGGCGCTGAAAACCGGGCGGAAGATCCGGCCCGCTACAACACCGTGTTTGCCAAAGACGCCGGCTCGGTGGCGGCGCCCACCGCCGGCCTGCATTTCACGCCGGAACTGCTGGCCAAACTCGCGGCCATGGGCGTGCCATGCGCCGCCGTCACCCTGCATGTGGGCGTGGGTACCTTCGCCCCGGTCAAGGCGGAAAAATTAAGCGACCACAACATCCACGCCGAGCGCGTGCAGGTATCCAAGGAAACCCTCCAAGCGTTGATCGACACCCGTGCCAAAGGCGGCCGCATTTTGGTGGTCGGCACCACCTCGGTGCGCTGCTTGGAATCTTTGCCGGAAAACTGGCGCGACTTGGCGCACTCCGGCTACGAGGGCGACACCCGGCTGTTCATCCGGCCGGACGACGCTTCCTTTAAATTTCGTTTCACGGATTTTCTGCTGACCAATTTCCATCTGCCTCGCTCCACGCTTTTGGCGATGGTCTCGGCGCTGCCGGGCGTGGGACTGGACCGGCTGCTTTGGGCCTACCGCGAGGCGGTGGAAAAGGGATACCGGTTTTATTCTTATGGGGATGCGATGGTGGTGGTGTGAGTAGCACGAGCCCTGAGCGCAAGCTCGGGGGATGCCGCTTCGTCTCAAGTGCCTCCCCCGAGCTTGCGCTCGGGGCTCGTTGATGGGTTCGGATCCCCCCCAGCCAATGAAAAACCAACCGGCCTTTGGCCGGTTGGTTTTTCAGCGGAGAGGGAGGGATTCGAACCCACGTTAGGTTTTATCCTAAACACGAATTCCAGTCGTGCGCCTTCAACCGCTCAGCCACCTCTCCAGGTTGCTTTCGTGGGCGACATGATACCCGAAACCTGTTTTTTGTGGCTGGCTCTTACAATCCCCCCATGTCCACCCGCACCACCATTCGCCACCTGCAAAAACGCACTGCCCAGGGCGAAAAATTCGGCATGCTCACCTGCTATGACGCCACCACCGCCAAATGGCTGGTGCGCGCCGGCTGCGACGCTTTTTTGGTCGGCGACACGGCGGCGCAGATGATCCTGGGCCACGATTCCACCCTGCCGGCCACCATGGAATTGCAGGTGATGCTGACATGCGCCGTGCGCCGGGGCGCGCCGGATGCGTTCATCATGGCCGACATGCCCTTTGGCTCGTACCAATGCTGCGAATCCGAAGGGGTGCGCAATGCCATCCGCTTTTTGCAGGAGGCCTCGGCCGACTGCGTGAAGCTGGAAGTCGGCGCGCGCCACGGCGGCTTGGTGCGCAAACTGGCGAC
>CAZKVP010000045.1:22013-24086 GCA_964556215.1 uncultured Phycisphaeraceae bacterium | reverse complement strand
TTGCCCAACAGGTAATGTCCGACCGCCCAAGTGTCGCCGCCTTGGTAGCCCCAGAGTTCGGCGCAGGACATGAAGAACATGCGCCAGCGCTGGAACCACACGGCGGCCAGGTCGCGGCCGTAGGTGGCCTCGAACAGCGGCATCAATTCCGCCTTGCGCGCGTCCTGGTTTTCGAGCCAGGCGTTGGCGGTCTTTTCGTAGTGCTTGCCGTTGACGGCCCAGCGGCCCCGAAGGCGCAAGTGTTCCTGGAAGTGCAGCGGCAGGTCGTCGCTGGGGATCATGCCGCCGGTGAAGAAGTAACGGCCCATCCAGTCGTCTTCGCCTTCGGCCGCGAAGGGATAGGCGGCGGTCTTGTGGGTGAACACATGCATGAAGAACTTTCCATCGGGTTTGAGCCAGGCGGCGACGCGCTTGAAGCCTTCCTCCCAGTTGCGCAGGTGCTCGAACATCTCGATGGAGACCACGCGGTCGGCTTCGTTCGCCGCAAATTCAAAGCGGTTGATGTCGCAGGTGATGACCTCGATGTTGGTCAGGTTGCGCTCCTTGGCGCGGCCTTCGATGAAGGCGCGCTGCAGGGCGCTGTTGGAGACGGCGGTGATGCGGGCGTTGGGGTAATGCTCGGCCATCCACAGGGTGAGCGAGCCCCAGCCGCAGCCCAATTCCAAAATGCGCTGGCCGTCGGCAAGCTCAGCGCGCGAGGCGACCATGGCAAGCGCAAGTTCTTCGCTTTGGGCGAAGGTGGTGCCTTCCGTCGGCCACAGTCCGCAGGAGTATTTCAAACGCGGCCCCAGCACGGCCTGCATGAAGGCGGCCGGCAGTTCATAGTGCTGGGCGTTGGCGGCGTCGGTTTCGATCGCCAAGGGCGCGCGGCGCATGGAAGCAATGAACGAGGATTTTCGCGCGTTGCATTGCTCCAGCGAGTCGGCGCATTCTTCCTTCAGGCGCTTGGCGAGCAGGGAGCGGATGCCGGCGCGCACCACGGCGTCGGGCAGCAGGCCGCTTTCAGCCAGGCGCAGCGCGGGCGAGCCGAAGGGCTTGGTTTCGCGCGCAAATTGCGCCGGGCGGTTGGAGGTGGGTGGCGCGGCGAGGATGGCGGTGGACATGGGATACCTGCGGAGGAAAAAGGACGGGGGAGAGGGGTTTCCCGGGACCGAGGGTCTCCGACCCTCGGGTGTTTTTTCAGCGAGGGTCGGAGACCCTCGGTCCCGGGAAAACAAATTCACTTGCGCCTGCACCAAGGCAACCAAGGACTGACCTGCATGCGGTACTGCGCATACGCCGCGCCGCGGGCGCGCAGGCTGGAGAGTTCGGCCGGCAACACACCGGTTGCGGTGAACAAGAGAAAGAGCATGAAGAACGGTCCGGAGATCGTCAGCCAACCCCATTCTTTGCCTGCGATGCCGATGGCCAGATAAGCCCACCAATGCAGCCATTCAAAAAAGTAATTGGGGTGGCGGGAGTAAGCCCACAAGCCGGCGCGGCAGACTTGACCTTTGTTGGCGGGGTCGGCTGCGAAGCCGCGTAATTGCGCGTCGGCGGTGGCTTCGCCGGTCAAGGCGACGACCCAAATCAGGAGCCCCAGCGCATCGGTCCAAACCAGCGGCCCGGGGCGCAGCGCGGCCCCCAGCATGGGGATGGCGAACAGCACCGCCCACAATGCCTGCGCCAGATAAAAGGCCAGGAACACGGCCGGGGCCTTGGGTCCGGCGGCAGCTTTCATGCGCGCGTAGCGGCTGTCTTCGCCGCCTTCGGGCAGGCGTCGCACGCGGGCGTTCAAATGCTTGGTCAGGCGCAGCGACCACAGGTTGGCCATCAGCGCCACCAGCAAACACCGCGGCAAACTTGCGCCTTGCAAGGCGCAAGTGGTGGCGAAGCCGATGGCGAGCAGGCCGGTCATCGCGGCCCACACCACATCCACCCACGCGGCTTTGAGTCCGCGCCGCCAGAGCAGCCACAGCGTGAAAAAGACCGCGCTTGAAATCGCCCAACCCACCACGATCAGCAAGAAAGGATTCATGGGTGCGCTCCTTTCCCGTTCAAGCCGTCGGCTTGCGCTTCTTCCAATTGGCGCGG
>CAZKVP010000045.1:14152-21913 GCA_964556215.1 uncultured Phycisphaeraceae bacterium | reverse complement strand
AGCAGCGGGAGCAGGATTTTCACGGGTTTCTCCCCAGTGTCCACGGTAGGGCGGCCGGCGCAAGTGAGCGCGGTGTGACCAACGGCTCGGCGATGCAGCGGGCGCGGCGCCATTCGGTCTGCACCAGGCCGATGATGCGTTCGTCGAAGCCGGCGGCGCAGTAGCACAGGTACAGGTCCCACAGGCGGATCAAGGTTTCCGGATAGCCCGCGGCGAGAATCTGCGCGCGCGCTTCGAACAGGCGCTTGCGCCAGGCGGTCAGCGTGGTGGCATAGTGCGGGGTGAAATCTTCCAGATGGGTCAGCGACAAATCGCTTTGCTTGGCGGCGGCGCAAGTCATGGCCTTGATCGAAGGGATGCATGCGCCGGGGAACACATATTTCTTGATGAAGTCCACCTCGTTGCGGGCCTTGTCGTAGCGGCGGTCGGGCACGGTGATGGCCTGGATGACCGCGCGGCCCGAGGGCTTGAGCAGCCGCTCGATGGCGGCGAAATAGGCGGGCAGGAATTCATGGCCGACCGCCTCGATCATTTCCACCGACACGCATTTGTCGAAGCCGCCGGGGGGCGGGGTCAAAAGCCGGTAATCCTCGAGCACGATGGAAACTTGCGCTTCCAGACCCGCTTCCTTCACGCGGCGGTTGGCTTCGGCGTGTTGGGCGGGCGAGACGGTGATGCTGGTGACACGGCAACCGGTGCGCTGCGCGGCGCGGATGGCCAGGGCGCCCCAGCCGGAGCCGATTTCCACCAGGTGTTCGTCGGCGCTCAATTCCAACTTGTCGATCAGGCGGTCCAACTTCGCCAGTTGCGCCTGGTGCAGCGTGGTGTCGGCGTTTTCAAACAGGCCGCTGGAATACGCCATCGTTTCATCGAGCACCAAGGCGAAGAAGTCGTTGCCCAGGTCGTAGTGGGCCATGATGTTCTTCTGGCTGCCCTTGACGGTGTTGTTTTGGAACAGGCGGTAGGTGGCCGAGGCGACGCCCGCGGCGATGCGTGAAAAGAAGCCTTCTTCCAGGCCGTCGAGCAGGGTTTGGTTGCGCGCCAGCAGTTGCAGGGTCGGCAGCAGATGCGGGCTGTCCCAGCCGCCGGCGACGAAGTGCTCGCACACGGCCAGGTGGCCGCCGAAGGCGAGGCGGCGGTAGAACGAAGCCTCGCGCAAACACAGCGTGCCGTGCAGCGGCGTCTCGCCGGTGGCGTGGCGGCCGAACACGCTGGTTTCGCCGCCATTCCAGCATTCGATCACCGTCAGCGTGCCGCCGGTGATTTGCGAGAGCGCGCGGCGCAGCGCCTGACGCGCCATGCGGCAACCGGGTCCGAGACGGCCGCCTTCGGCGACGCAGGTGATGGCAAGGGCTTGGTTCATGACAGGCTCGCGGAAGGAGAGGGGTGGGGGACGAAAGGGGTTTTCTTGAGCCACAGCAGCGCGGCGTTCAGATAAATGCCGGCCAAAACCTGCAGCGTGAGAAAGGGAAAGCGGAGCAGGGCGAAGGCCATCCAGGGCCCGGTCAGGGGCCGGCGCTTCATCAGCAGTGTTGCCTCGAACACCGGGCGGCCTTCACCGTAGCGGGCGTCGCAGCCGGCGCGCGGGGTGTTCTGCATGTGGACACTCAAACGGCCGCCATCTTCTGCCGGCGGCACGGCGAAGCGCCAGTCGTAGCGCATTTCCATCGGCATGAAGGGTGAGACATGGAAGTTCTTGTCGAAGCGGAAGTGCAACTTGTCCGCGCCGTTCAAGGATTCCGCCACCGGCAGCACATCCACATGCTTTTCCTTCCACGGCGTGTTGGTGATTTCCGAAACCACCGCCGCCAGGGTTTGGCCGTCGGGCTTGAAGCAGTAGTAAAAGGTCACTGGGTTGAAGCAATGGCCGAAGTAGCGCAAGTGCGTCAGCATCCGCACCGGGCCGGCCGGATCGCTGCCGGTTTTTTCCTTCACCAGCCGGCGCACGGTGTCTTCCAAAGGTTCGCCGGGAAGGCCCGGCAGATAGTCACCGCGATGGAAGGCCGCCAAGTTGCGCCTGCCGAAGGACCACAGCCAGCGGCCGGCGAACACATGGTGGCGCTCGGACAAGTCCAGGTACACCATGAACAGCGGAAAGCGCAAGTCGTGGCGCGTTGGCGCGAAGCGCCGGTGCGTCACTTCGCCCAGGAACAGGGCGCTTTGCAGCGGGGTGGCATGCTCAGGGCGCATGATCCACCTCCTTCAGATCCAGCAGGCAGCCCAATTCTTGCGCAGCTTGCAGGCCGCTCCTGACGCCGTCTTCGTGGAAACCCCAGCCCCAGTACGCGCCGCAGAAATGGGTGCGGTTGTGGCCGCTGATTTGTTCACGCGCCTGATGCGCCCGCGCGCGCTCGGGCGTGAAGGCCGGGTGGCTGTAGCTCATGCGGGCGATGATTTTTTCCGGTGCGATGCGGCCGGTTTCGTTCAGGCTCACCAGGTAGTTCTCGCGGCACTTGAGGCCCTGCAGTGCGTTCATCCAATAGGTGGCGGTCAGGCCTTGCGCCTGCGCCCCCGGCTCGGGCAGGCGCACATTCCAGGCGGTCCAGGCTTTTTTGGCCGGCGGCATCAGGCGGGTGTCGGTGTGCAGCACCGTTTCGCTGGCGCGGTAGGGGATGGCGGCCAGCGCGGCGCGCTCAGCGGGGCGGGCGTCGGGCAGCATGGCCAAGGCCTCGTCGCTGTGGCAGCCGATGACCACGGCGTCGAAGGTGTGCATGCCGCTTTGGGCGTCCACCTCCACATGGTCGGGGTAGCGGCGCACGGCGGACACCGCATCATTCAGGCGGATGCGTCCCGCGAGGGGCTGGGCCAACTGGCGCATGTAGGCCGAGGAGCCGCCAACCACGGTGCGCCACACCGGGCGGTTGGCCACCTGCAGCATGCGGTGGTTGTGCATGAATTGCGCCAGGAAAACCGCCGGGAAATCCTCGAATTGTTTGGGAGAAGACGACCACACCGCCGCGCCCATTGGCAGCAGGTACCACTTGGCCAAGGGGCCGTCGAAGCCGTGCCACGAGAGGAAGTCGCCCACCGTCAGGCCGGTGTCATGCGAACCGACCAAAGCCAGCATCTCCCGGTGGAAGCGCGGCATGGCGGCGAGCATTTTCCAGAAGTCCGGCCGCAGCAAGTTGCGCTTCTGCGCGAAGGGGTTGTCGCTGCTCCAGCACAGATTCGCCGCCGGATCGTGCACGCCAAGGCCCATGGTGGTCGCGCGGCTCTCGACCTTCAATTGCGCCAACAGGTTGACGAAGTTGGGGTAGGCCACCGGGTTGAAGACGATGAAGCCGGTGTCGATCTGCAGGGCGCCCGCGCCGCCGGGGCCTTCTTCCATGACTGTGTGCGTGTGCGTGTGGCCGCCCATGCGCGCCTGCGATTCAAACACCGTCACCTCGCGGCCGGCCTTGTGCAGGTGCCAGGCACAGACCATCGCCGAGACGCCCGAGCCGATGACGGCGATGCGCTGGGCGGGGTGGTGGATGTCGGCGGTGGGGGAGGAGGAAGGCATGGGATGGTTTCGGGAACGGAGGGCGGTTTTATTTTTTGGCCGGCGGCGGGGTTTCTTCCTTCACTTGCGCTTTCGGCTGCTCCACCCAAATGAACTTGGTGGTGTCGTAGCCCAGGGCCTTGGCTTTTTCCAGGATTTTCTCCTTCACCTTGTCGTCCAGTTGCGGCGTGCGCGAGAGGATCCAGAAATGCTCCAGGTCCGGATGCCCCACCAGGGCGTAGCCGTAATCCTTGCCGTCGCCCAGCAGCATCACCTGGTACTCGCCGCCCAGAAGCCAGAAGAAACGCGCCTTGAATTCGCCGGGTTTTTTCGGGTCGGGAACCCAGGCCAGGGTTTCGCTGGTGTCCAGCTTGCCATCCAAGGTTTTCTTGCGGCCGGTGTTGGTGACCTTGTATTTGCCGTCGGGGCGGATCTCGTAGTCGGCCGTCACCGCCACCAGACCGCGCTCGAAGGAATGGTCGAGTCGGGCGATTTCATACCAGCGGCCGGCGTAGCGCTTGGTGTCGAGCGCGGCCACCGGCGTCCACGGCGCTTTGGCGGGGGGCTTGGCGTCCTCGGCGCGGGCCGAGGCGCAACCGGCGGCAAGCGCGGCCAGCAGCAGGAGCGAAGCGAGGGGGGGCGCGGTTTTCATGGGGTGCTCAAAGGTGTTGTTGGAAGAGCCAGGTCCACAGGGCTTCGTCATCGTAGGCCGCCGTCCACGCGTCATGGCCGGCATCGGGGTAGAGCGTCAATCGCGCCTGGCCGCCGTGGGCCTTGATGATCTCCACCATGCGCTTTGATTCCTCCACCGGGATCAGCGGATCCTTGCCGCCGTGAAAGCCCCAGAAAGGCGTGCGCGAGAGGCGCAGGGCGTCGAAATAATTACCGCCGCCGCAGACCGCCACCACCGCCGCGAACTGTTTCGGGTCGCGCGCCGCCAGGGCGATGGCGCCGTAGCCGCCCATCGAGCAGCCGGTCAGGTACACGCGCTTGGGGTCCACGCGGTAGTCGGCCTTGACCTGCGCCAGCACCTGCAGCAAAGGCTCGCTTTCATAGCCCCACCAGCGGTCCTTTGGGCATTGGGGCGAAACCACGATGGCGGGGAACTTGCGCCTGCCTTGGGCGATCAGCATCGGCGGGCCGTGGGCGAGGACCTGCGCCAGGTCGTCGCCGCGTTCGCCGGCGCCATGCAGGAAGAAGATCAAAGGCAGCGGAGGGCCCGCCGGATCGTAGCCCTCGGGCACCTGCACGAGATACTTGATCTCGGACATGTGGCGGTCTTTCACCACGATGTTGCGCGTCGTGCCGGCGACGCTGAGGGCGCAGCCGGTGAGCAGCGTCAAGGGAAAAACAAAAGCCATGCGCAGCGCATTCTTCATGGGCGAAAGGGAAAGGGGTGAAAGGGGAACAACGGAGGGACGATGCCGAAAAAACACCCGCCGGCCGTCCTTTATTCCCGGAATTTGTTTTTATTTGGCGGACGGTCCGCTTGGCGGCGCATCCAACGGCGAATCCTGCGCCAAGCGCAGCACGCGCTCCAACTCCTCGATCGAGGGCGCAACCAGGTAATACTCCAGCCCTGCCGCGTCACGCCAAGCGGCGACGGCTTTGGGCGATTTTGGCGGCAGGCTGATGCGCACGCGGCCCGGCTCGGTCTTGAGGTGGCCGTCGGCGCGGCGCACCCACAGGCTCAGCGCCTGGCCCTTGCCGTTCTCGTAAAAAGCGTGGATGGAATCCGGTCCGGGCACCGAGCAGGTGCCGGCCAGTTTGTAGTCGTAGCCGACGGCCGCGAAGTTCAAGCCAAAGGCAGGCAGTTGGCCGAATTTCTTGAGCATGAAGGCGGGCATCTCCCGCACATCGTTGACGAACAGGCCGGTGTTGCGCAAAAGTTCCTGGTGGTCGGCGCACAGCACGTTGCGGTCGATCAGGCGGTCGGCCAACTGGTCGTCGGCCATGGCCGTCTGCAGGCCGGGCACGGGGCCGCCCCCGCGGCCTACGGCGATGCCCAGGCCAAGGGCCAATAGCAGGCTGGCCGCCACGGCGTAGCGGTGCCATTTTTTTGGGGCGAACCGCAGCGAGGGTGCCGGCGCTGCGGCCAGGCGCAAGTTGGCGGTTTGCGCCGCGGGCGCAAGCGGCGCGGCGAACATGGCCCGCAAATCCGCCGGGCAGGCGCCGAATTCATCCATGGCGGTCTTGGTGGCGCGGCGCAATTGCGCCTGGTGCGCCAACATGGCCGCAACCGCGTCGCCGCCAACGGGCAACGACGCCTGCTCGCCATCGGCCAGGGCCATGACGGGGTTGGTTTCTGGATGGAGGGGGTGGGTGTTCATGGCAGCTTCCCTTCAATAACACTTGACGCGGCGGCCTTATTCCCGTTTTTCCGCAGAATGCCGGTTTCCTCCGCCAAGCCCCGCAATTTCACCGACAACTGCGCCCGCGCCCGGTGCAGGCGGCTCATCACCGTGCCGATCGGCACATCCAGCGCGATGGCGATGTCCTTGTAGGCCATGTCTTCCACCGCCCACAAGAGCAGCGGCATGCGGTAGGTTTCATCGAGCGCGCCGATGGCGTCCTTGAGCCGCTGGTCCACCTTCTCCCAATCCAGTTGCGCCAGGTCCAGCGTGTCGGCTTCCGGCGGGGCGCACAGGGTGTCCTCCACCTCGGGCGAGCCATTGAGGGAAGTCTCTCGGCGCAAGTTGCGCCTTTGGTTGCGCCACAGGTTGTGCGCCATGCGGAACAGCCACGGCCGGATGCCGCCGCCCTGGGGCTCGAACGATTCCGCATGTTCCAGCGCCCGCAGGCAGGCCGACTGCATCAGGTCGCGTGCCTGGTGCTCGTCGCGGGTCAGATGCCGCGTGAACCGCCACAGGGCGTCCAATTCCGGCACCAGCAGTTGTTGGAAGGAGGCGGGGTTCACGGGGTCATCATAGGGGCGGAGGCTCCAGTTAACTCTCGGCGCAAAAGACAAAACCAAGCCAAGGCGGGGTTTTGTCTTTTGCAGCAGAATTCATCGCGCGTTCCATTCACTCCGACTTTTCCGGCGTCAGGGTCTTGGCTTCGCCATTCACCCGCACCCGCACCGGTTGCGGATCGCGGCCTTTGATCGTTTTGAGTTTGAAGGTGGTGACCTTGCCATCCTTCCAATCCATGTCGAGTTGCAAGCCGCCGCGCACCGCAAGGCCGTGGGCGTGGCCGGTGGCCCACGCCTTGGGCAAGGCCGGCAGCAGGATGATTTCATCGGTCTGGCTTTGCACCAGCATGTCGCAGACGGCCGTGGGGTAGCCGAAGTTGCCGTCGATCTGGAAAGGCGGATGGGCGCAAAGGAGATTGGCGTAGATGCCGCCACCGCCTTCATAGCCTATACGCTGGTCGGTCGAGGGGCGGAGCAGGTATTTGGCCAGCAGGTTGTGGGCGCGCTCGCCGTTGCCCAGGCGGCCCCAGAGGGCCATGCGGGTGGCCAAGGCCCAGCCATTGCTCTCGTCGCCGCGGGCGTTGAGGGAGACGCCGGCGGCCTTGGCCAATTCGGGCGTGGCGCCCGGGCTGATCTGGCGGCCGGGGTACAGCGCGACCAGGTGCGAGGTGTGGCGGTGGTTGTCGTTGGGTCGGTCGAGATCGCTCATCCATTCCTGCAACTGGCCCCATTTGCCGATCTTCGGCCACAGCAGTTTGGCCCGCTTGGCGGTCAGTTCGTCGCGGAAGGCCTTGTCAACGCCGAGGATTTCGGAGGCTTCGATGGTGTTGGTGAAGACATCCCAGATGATTTCCTGCTCGAACGAGACGCCTTGTTCGTACACCCGCGCCTGCTGCTCGGGCGAGAAACTCCGGGGCGCGACCAGCGTGCCGTCGGGGAGCGCCTGCAGGCGGTCCAGCCAGAACTCGCAGATGCCCTTCATCGCCGGATAGGCGCAATTTTGCAGGTACGCCTTGTCGCCGGTGTAGCGGTAATGCTGGTACAGGGGTTCCGTCAGCCAGCCGGCGGTGCCGGGCGTCCATTCCCAGGTGGAGCCGCCGAAGGGGCCGCTCTCGCCGCGCATGGCCCAGCCGCGCGTGCCGAAAGCCTGGCGGGTCGCCTCGGTGCGGATGGGCAGGATGGAACTGATCCACGCGCCGTAAGGCTCGAAGCATTCGGGCAGGTTGGCCGGGTCGGGCAGGCCGTAGTTCATCTCCACATTGATGTCGGTGTGGTAATCGCAGCGCCACGGCGGGCTGTTGCTGTGGTTCCACTTGCCTTGCAGGTTGGCCGGCAGGCAGCCGGGGCGCGAGGAGGCGATCATCAGGTA
>CAZKVP010000045.1:0-14052 GCA_964556215.1 uncultured Phycisphaeraceae bacterium | reverse complement strand
GTCGGCCGACACGGCGCCGGGCTTGTCGGCCGTGATACGCAGGGCGATCACCCGCGCCGGATAACTGGCGAAGGTCTCGCGCGTGTAGGTGACGCCGTTGCGGGTGTAGGTGACGCGGTTGAGCGCGCGGTTGAGATTCAACTCGCGGTGGTAGTTTTGGGCGGCCTGGCCTTGGGCAGCGGGTTTGCCCTCTTTGAAATCAAGCGTCAGTTCACCGAAATTTTGATAGGCACCGGTGTCGTTTTCGTCGCCAACCCACAGGCTTTCCTCGTTGAACTGGATGCGCTCCTTGTCCGTGCCGCCAAAGAGCATCGCCCCCATGTGGCCGTTGCCGATGGGCAGGGCTTCCAGCATCCAGTCCTTGGCGGGATGGTCGTAGTTGAGTTTGAGGTTGGCGGTTTCCTCAGCGGAGCGGACCGGGGCAGGCTTGACCGAAGCGCAGGACGCGCCAAAGGGCAGCAGCGCAAGCAGCAGGGTGGCGGGAGGGATGTGTTTCATGGGGGAATCAAGGAGGAAGAAGAAAAAGAGATTTATTTCATGAACCCCGCATTGCCCCAGTTCGCATGGTCGGCGTTGTTGCCGTCGCCGCCATCTTCCACCAGCAGGTGGACCTTGGCGCAATCGTCGGGCAACGCTGCATCCACGGGGAATTGCTCGACCCCGTCGAAGCGCATCAGGGGCGAGGTGGCCAGCACCTTCTTCTCACCCGCCGTGTTTTCGGAGACGACCTTGCACACCACGGTGGTGGTGGCCGGGCCGCGCTGGCGTTCATTCAGGCCGAGGTGGGCGACGAAGCGCTTCCACTCCGGTTGGCGGGCGTAGACCACATCGGCCGGGGCGTGCAGGCCAAGGCCGTCGGCGCACACTTTGCCGGCCACGGTCAGCGTTCCGCCGTCGATGCATTTGCCCGGCTGCACGGAGCCCCAGCCATTTTGGACCGAGAGGGGTTTGAGGCCGTCCACCTTCACATCCGGCAGCGGTGGCGGCGGCGCGAAATTCGGCATCAGGACCGGTTCGGTCGGCAGGGCTTGGCCACCGTCAACGGCCACGGCGTAGGTGTGGGTCTTGCCGCGCGAAGCCTTCGCATCGGAATAGGACTGGCCGAACTGGCCGGTGGCGATCACCGCGCCATCGCGGGTGATGGTGTGGAAGGGGGCGTTGCTTTCCCAAGTCAGCACGATCGGGTCGTAGGGGCCTTTGGCGGCGGTGGCCTTCACGGATTCGAGTTTCTCGGGCCGCAATTCACCGGGATTGAACTTGACGCGCCACTTCACTTCGCGCACGGTGGGCGAGGTGAAGGTCACGCGCAAGAGGCCGGCTTCCATGGTCTGCGCTATTTTCACGCCCGCCGCTTGGTCTTCATCCGAAACGCTGGCGTCAGTCGGTGTCCACTGCTTGCCGCCGTCGCGTAGGCCGACGATGCGCAATTCATAGGGGTCGTTGGCCACCGTTTCCGACACGCCGGACAAGGCGTTGTCGGCCCACGATTCCTGCTTCACTTCCAAAATGCCCGAACTCACATGGCGCGAGGTGGAGATCAAGACCGGGTGGTCCTCGACTTCGCGCACCGAGATCACGCGGCAGGCGGCGGGCTTGAGTTTCGCCGCGAATGCATCCTTCAAATCCGCGACCGGTGCATTTTCCCAGAAATCAAAGGCGTGGTAGGTCTTGGCGGGATCGAGGCCGATCTTGGCCAGGGTCTCGCTCACTGCCAAGGGCGTCCGGTCAAAGTTGAACACGCCGATCACGGCGCGCTTGACGCCGCTCTTGTCGTCGGTCGTCAACCAGGTATTGGGCAGCGCGCGGTCGAAGGTGTCCACCGGGCGGGCCACGCCATCCTGATGGGACATGGTGCGCTTCAAAATGTCCAGTCGCTCCTGCGGTAATTGCGGCAGCCAGTCGCTGACGAGGAAGAATTGGCCCGAGAGCGCCGCATACGAGGTGGTCAGGCGCGCCTGCTCCAGCGTCACCGCGCCGGTGCAGCCGCCGTCGGCTTCCACGCGCTCGTTGGAGGTGCGCACTTTGGATGGATCCGGGTCGTTCCACCAGATGCGGCCGTTCATGAAGTAGAAGCGGCTGGCGCGCAGCGGGCCGGTGCGCAGGCCCTGGCCGTCGTGGTTGAAGTCGGGGCCCACGCGCATGGAATCCACCAGGCCGATGGAGCCGGCCATGATGCGCATGTTCTGGCTCAGGGCGCAACCGGAGAAAAACACATCGTCACCGGCGCCCTTGCGGATGGTTTTGAGGCCCAGCCGCATCGCCGCGACCTGGGTGGAGGTCGGGTCGTACGGCGGCAGGCAATCGCTGAATCCGTCGTTCTTGTAGCCGTCGTTGATGTACACATGGTTCACGCCAAGGCCGGTGGAGAGCCCGTCCATCTTGAAGTAGGTGACGCCCCAATTGCGCATGGTTCTGGCCAGACCTTCCAGATGCGCCTGCACGGCGGGGTTGGTGCTGTCCAAGCAGGAGCCGCCGAAGGATTGCTGACGCACGGGATGGCCGTTATGGCGCTTGAAAAACCAATCCTGTTTGTCCTTGTATTTCGGATCCATGTGGTTGCGGCCAAAGGGCAGCCACCACAGGCCGAAGGCGATGCCGTCTTTTTGCATGGCTTGCGCGGAGGTTCCGAAGCCGTGCGGATAGGGGCCGGTGGGCCGGGCGCGGTCGAATTCGGTGGCGGGGCCGCCCATCTGCGGGCCGTCTTCCCAGTCGCCGTCAATCTGGAGGGTTCCCATCCCGAACGGCTTCAATTCCTTGGCGATGAACTTGGAAATTTCAATCGTGTTTTTTTCGCTGCCCGGCCCGCTGCGGCCGCCCGGGCCTTCGGCGTACCAGGTCATGTACACGGCGTCGGGCTTGCGCAGTTTGATGTCGTATTGTTTTTTCACCGCGTCGGCATAGGCTTCCTCGCCCAGGCGCGCGTCGTTGAAATGGCCGATGGCCAGCGTCTCCAACTTCGCGCTTTGGCCGGCGGGGATGCGCAAGTGGCCGTAATCAATTTGCGCCTTGAATTCCACGGACGCATCGGCATCCTTGCCGGTCACGGAGGAGAACACCACCCCGCAGCCACGGTCTTCGGTCAGCCAGCCGGTGACCACGCCCTCGCGCGTGGCCGGGTCGGCGCAAGTGAGGAACAGGTACGAGCCGGGGTTCTTGTCCGCTTCCAGCAGGCCGCCGGTGCCCAGGGTTTTGAGTTCGGCTGCGGGCTTGCCCAAGTCCAAAGTGAAGGTGGCGGGCACGGCCTTTTCGATGTCCGCCTGGGTGGTGCCGCCATTCTTCATTTCTTCGCGCACCAGGGCGAAGGGCAGATGGGGGTAGACCTCCAGCGCAATTTCGCCGCCGCCGGTGCGTGCCACCACGATGCGCCGGCCCGCGCCGAAGACCGGGTCGGTGGCCGCCTCCTCGCGCAGGATGGCGCCGGCGCCGTCGAGCCGACCGTTCTTCACGAAGACCTTGCCGCTGGCGCGGTCGGTCAGGGTGAAGGTGTGGCCGGCGCCGTCGTAAATGACGGCCAGGGTTTCATTGGCGACTTGGCCGGGGGCATGGGTGACGGGGTTGGCCGAGGCGCAAGCGGCGGATCCGACAACCAGAAGAAGGGCGGCGATGGAGGGGAGGTGTTTCATGGGGCTGGGTCACGAGGGAAATGGAATGTGCGCATGTCGGTGAATCAGGACGCGCAATGCCCCGATGAATTACAGGAAAGAAGTGTCGTTATGAACATGTATAAGTGCGTTTTTGGATACCATGGCCACAGCTTTCCCCGCCCCCAAAACTTCGTCCCCCATCGTATGCGAAAGCGTTCTGCCATTGCTCTCCGACCGTCAAGGTCCGTGTTGTTGGCTCTGACCTGGTACGACCATCGCCTGCATACTGCGGTGGCCGCCCACGCCCGCGAACAGGGTTGGCATTTGGAATCGCGCATGGCTTATTCCGGCAAAGTGCTCGATGGTTGGCATGGCGACGGCGTGCTGTGCAAACTCGATTGGCGCGGATCGGACCGCAAGTTGGTGAACTACCTGCGGAAACTGAACCTGCCGACGGTGGACCTTTCGCCCGATGGCGCGGCCTTGGGCTATCCCTCCTTCATGATTGATCCGGCGGACATCGGCCGGCGGGCCGCGGAGCATTTTCTGGCGCGCGGCCTGAAGCACTTTGCCCATCTTTCCATGGACGGCGTCCCGTCATCCGCCGCGCGATGCGCGGGTTTCGCATCCGCACTCGCCGAGCTTGGGCATGAGGTCCACGATGTGGCGGCCGAGGTTGGGTGCGACAGCCGCCGGGGCGAGGAGCGCCTGGGGCGCCGGTTGGCGGCCCTGCCCAGGCCCGTCGGCCTTTTTTGCGCCGCCGACGAACATGCCGCCCTGGCCATGCATGCGTGCCTTCGCGCAGGCCTGCGGGTGCCCGAGGAAGTGGCCATCCTGGGCGTCAACAATCAGGAACTCATATGTGAAAACCTGCCGGTTCCGCTTTCAAGCGTGGCCATGGATATGGAGGGTCTGGCCCGTGCCGCCTGCGCCGCGCTGGACCGGATGATGGAGGGGAAGAAGGTTCCGGCCGTGGTCACCTGGTTGCCCGCGCAGACGGTGGTTGCGCGGCTGAGCACCCATCATCTTCCGACGCGACACGGCGGGGTGGGCGCGGCGGCGCAATTCATCGCCACGCATTTCCATGAAGCCATCACGGTGGATGATGTGGCGGCGGCTTCCGGCATGACCAGGAGCGGACTCAAGCGCGCCTTCACCCGCGAATTGGGGCGTTCCATCCACGACGAGATCGAGCAGGTGCGCATGCTGGCCATCCGGCGGATGTTGGTGGAGACGGACCTCAAACTGGAGGTTGTCGCCAGGCGCGCGGGCCTGTCCGGCGTGCGTCAATTGCACAGCCTGTTCGCCAGGCATGAGCGCATGCCTCCCGGAGCATGGCGAACCGCAACGCCCCGGCAACCGGCCTTGGCGCCAAGGAGAGGCAATTCAAGCCGCCGTCAAGCCCAAAATAGAGATGGGGCGGCCCATCCCATAGTTCGAAAATAGGGAGGCAGATGGGAAACGCTTATGGCAGCCCATCATGCGCGAAACGCCTTCTTTTACCGTGTGGAATCACCAGCTGAGAACCCCGCCAACCTCCCCGTACACCAAGCCCACTGGAAGTTGTAGCCCCCGATGCGGCCGTCGCAATCCAAAATCTCCCCGGCCAAAAACAGGTTGTCGCTTTTTCGCGAGGCCATGGTTTTGCTGTTGACTTCCACCAGCGGCACGCCGCCGGCGGTGACTTCGGCGTAGTCGTAGATGTACCCCATCCCCCTCCATGGGGTACACCCCATCGGAAGAAGGGTCTTGACTTGTGGCGGGGATGGGGGACGAGAGACCAGCGTCGGGATAGGGCTCTCATTCCACCGGCGCGCAAAACGACACGGCCGGCAGTTTCTCGCCGTTTGTCAGAGGGGTGTTCGCGCCGATCTGCCAGCCGAAGCGCACTTGCGCCGGCTTTTCGACGCCCGCGGCCGACACGACGACCCGGCCGCCTTCGATTTTCGCCTGGGCCGCCACGAATTTGCCATCGGCGCCGGCCAGCTCGAAGCCGGTGAGCGGCTTGCCGCCCGGCACGGAGAGGCCGCTCTTGGCATGGTCGAACGACACCTTCACCTTGGCGCCCTGGGCCTTGGCCGACGCGAACATCGGGCCGCAGTCGTCCTTGAATTTTTTGCCGTAGGTGCGCGAAAGCGCGAGGATCGCCAGGCGCTCGCCCACCGGCTTTTTGTTCGTCGGGTGGATGTTCTTCCAGTTGCCGATGTCCTGGATCGTCGCCATGCCGGCGTTCTGGATGTCCTTGGAGGCCTTGACTTGCGCTTGCCAGAACACCGGCAACGCGTCGGCGGACAAGCGGTAGGCGTCGTAGTTGAACGGCGCAATTTGGACGAAGTAGAAGGGGAAATCACCCTGTCCCCAGGCCGCGCGCCAGCCGGACACCATCGCCTGCATGCGGTCGGCGTAGAGCATGCCATCCTTCTGGATGCAGTTCGATTCACCCTGGTACCACAGCGCCCCGCGCAAGGCGTAGCCCTGCCAAGGATGGATCATGCCGTGATAGAGGACCGAAGCCTGCTGGGGGCCGCCCTGGGGCTTGGTGGCCACCTCGGGCTTGGCTCCCGGCGGCGTCCAGGCCTCGATGCGGGTGCCGCCCCAGTACGACCCGACCAAGCCCACCGGCACCTTGAGTTCGCCGCGCAACTTGGCGCCGAAGGCATAGGCGACGGCGGAGAACGCCTGCAACGGCTTGCCCTCGGCCCGCAGCCACGGGGTGCTTGGCGCGCTGGCTTGCGGCGTCTTGGCCGGCGTCTTGACGACCTGGCGGAAGCGCAGGCCCGGGTCGTTGGCCTTGAGTGCTTCCTTGGCCATCAGGGTTTTGGCCACGGCGAGTTCCATGTTCGACTGGCCCGAGCACAGCCACACCTCGCCGACCAGCACATCCTTGATCTCGGCCTTGTCGGCGCCGCTGGCCAGGGTCATCACCCGGTTTTCTTCGGAGGCCTTCATGGGATCGAGTTCCACGCGCCACGCACCCTTGGCGTCGGCCTGGGTCTCCTTCTTTTGGCCAGCGAAGGAGACCACCACCTTGGCGCCCGGATCGGCCGAACCCCACACCGGCACCCTCATTTCCCGCTGCAACACCATGGTGTCGCCGAAGGGATAGGCCGGCACCGGCGGAGTGGCGAAGGCGGCGGGGGCAAGCAAGGCGGCGAGCAGCAGGGGGAGGGTTTTCATGGGAGGGAAGGGCAGGGGGAGTGAGGGCTGAAAAGTCCGGGTGATCGGCGATTATTTCGCGTGTTGTTCCACGACATCCGCCGTTTCGACCTTGGCGTCCACCGCCTTGAGCCACGGGCGGGCGTCGGGGAGTACGGTGCCGGTTTGAATGTTCTCGAAGCGCACCTTGTCGGCGTGGCGCACGAAGAAGGCATAGGCCGGGATGCGGCCGAACATCGAAGACTGCGGGTAGGCCGTGTCGTTCTCCTTCGGATCCGCGGGTATTTTCGCCACGCCGCCGGGCATGTTGATGCGGATGTTTTTGAAGAGGATGTCGCCCAGGTTCTTGGTCGAAATGCCCGTGACGGTGCAGGAGGGTTCGACCTTGCCGGCATAGGGCGCGACCACGACATCCTCAATGACGACATCGGTGAGTGAGCCGACGGCCTTGGGGTAGATGGATTGGTCGATTTCCTTCTTATAGGAGCCGCGCAGGGTGAGGCGGATGAAGAAGGGCTGGGGGCACTCGGCCATTGTCAGGCCTTTCACCCGGATGCCGG
Source organism: uncultured Phycisphaeraceae bacterium (assembly GCA_964556215.1). Classification (GTDB taxonomy): domain Bacteria; phylum Planctomycetota; class Phycisphaerae; order Phycisphaerales; family Phycisphaeraceae; genus CANIYR01. The sequence goes on along the minus strand of CAZKVP010000045.1, from coordinate 6,752 downwards.
AGACATGCGATCCATCCGCCGATTCGATGCACAGGCCGCCGAGCTTGGCGTGGCGGATGGTGTTGTTGAGGATGCGCACATGCCTGATGTCGCCGACGGTGGAGGTGCCGAACTTGATGGCGTTGGCGCCGTGGCAATAGACGGTGTTGTTCTCGATGAGCACATCCTCGATGCCGGCGGGGCCGTGGCTCTTGAGGCAGATCACATCGTCCTCGGTCTCCAGGTCGTTGTTGCGGATGACGACATGCCGGCAGTTGCAGATGTCCATGCCGTCGTGGTTGGCGTGGATGGGCGGACAGCGCACGATCTGGTTCTCGACCACGAGGTTTTCGCAGCCGTCGTAGACCTGGGTCCACATCAGGCCGTTTTGCAGGGTGACATTGCGCACGGCGACATCCTTGCTCGAAAAAACGCGCAGGATCGAAGGGCGGCGGTATTCGTCGCCGCCCATGCCGGCGGCCTTCAAGGTCTTGGCGTTGCCGTCGATGGTCCCAAGGCCGTCGATGCGCAATTTGTCGGCATGGTCGGCATAGAGGAAGCTGCGTTTGCAGGTGCCCCAGGCGGCGGTTCCGGAGATGGTCTTTGGGGTGATGACCGGAAAATCGGCAGGCTTGTCGGAGGCCTTGAGGGTCGTGCCTTCCGCGAGGTAGAGGGTCATGTTGTCCTTCAACTCCAGGTTGCCGGACCGGAAGGTACCCTTGTCGAGCAGCACGCTGCCGCCTGTTCCGGCGCAAGCAGCGATGGCCTTGCGCAGCGCCTGGGTGTCGTCGGCGACGCCGTCGCCCTTGGCGCCGTAATCCTTGGCCTTGAAGATGGGCGCCGGCGGCGGGGCCGGCTTGCGCACAACCGGCGTCATCACGGCGCCGGTGATGGCCGCGCCATCGGCGGCGATGACGGAGTCATGGGAGCAAGCGGACAGGGCCAGGAGGAGGACGGGGAGGAGGAGCGGTTTCATGGGGAGGGGGAAGGGGGGCTTGTATGGTGATTCCGGCCGCGTCGCCTTACTCGCGCGTCCGGTCCTTGGCGCGCAGTTCTTTGAGCCGCGCAGCCATCGCCTTGGCCCGCTCGGGCTGCTCCTTGGCCAGATCATGTTTTTCGCCAAGGTCGGTGGAGAGGTCGTAGAGCTTGCCGCCAATCCACTTCCAGTTGTCCACGCGCAGGGCGCAGGCGTTTTCGTATTTGTGTTCGATCAACTCGTGGCGGCCCAGGGGCGATTTACCGAGCAGGGCGTCCTGCAGGTTCTGGCTGTCGATGGCGGCCGCGTCCGGCAGTTTGGCGCCGATGAGCGGGGCCAGCGAAGCTTCGAGATCCATCAGGCTGATCAAGGCCGGCGTGGTGGCGCTGCCGGCCACATGGCCGGGCCAACGCACGATCATCGGCACGCGGGTGCCGCCTTCCAAGGCTTGGTACTTGCCGCCGGAAAGGGGGCCGTTGGGAACATGGCCGTTCAGTTTGGAGCGATTGCCGTAGGCGTAGGCGACCATGTCGCCGATGCCCCCGCCGCAGGGGGAGCCGCCGTTGTCGGAACTGAAGATGACCAGGGTGTCGTCGGCCAGTTTCAGGTCGGCCAGCGCCTTGAGCACGCGGCCGACGGAATCGTCCAGCTCCTCGATCTGGTCGCCGTAGACGCCGGCGCCGCTCTTGCCGACGAAGCGCTTGGCCGGCACGCGCGGCTCATGGATGCCGTGGGTGGCGAAATAGAGGAAGAAGGGCTTGTCCTTGTGCTTGGTGATGAAGCCGACGGCCTCGCCGGTCAGGGTGTCCATCAGGGTGTTGTCGGTCCAGCGGGCCGCTTTGCCGCCGGTCATCCAGCCGATGCGGCTGACGCCGTGGGTGATGGTGCCGTCGTGTCCGCGCCCCTTGACGCCAAGGAGTTCGTATGCCTGCTCGGGGTCTTCGCGGCCGGTCGGTTCGTTGCCGATCTTGTGGGCGTAGTTGACGGCGATGGGGTCGGCCGGGTCGAGTTTTTCCACCCGGTGGTCGCGGATGAAGACCGTCGGCACGCGGTCGCCGGTGGCGGGCATGTAGAAGGCGTTTTCAAAGCCGATTTCGAGCGGGCCGGGCTTGATCTCGCCGTTCCAGTCGATGGTTTTTCCGTCGCCAAGGCCCAGATGCCACTTGCCGACGAAGCCGGTGGCGTAGCCTTTGGAACGGAACATTGCCGGCAGGGTGAAGGAGCCGGGTTTGAAGGCCAGGGGCGCGTCGCCGGGCAGGATGCCCCAGCCCCGCCGGTTGCGGAAGGCGTACTGCCCCGACAGCAGCGCGTAGCGGCTGGGGGTGCAGACGGAAGAGGGCGAGTGCGCGTCGGTGAAGCGCAGGCCCTCGGCGGCCAGGCGGTCGATGGCGGGCGTTTCCACATGCTCGGGTTTGGCGCCGTAGCAGCCGACATCGCCGTAGCCCAGGTCGTCGGCCAGGATGACGATGACATTGGGTGGGCGCTGCGCCTGCGCCGCGGGGTTATCGGCGACGGCGTACCCGGAGAAGGGGACGCAGGCGATCAGCAAAACGGCGGGGCGAAGGGGCGTGGGCATGGGTAAGGGTGTGGCCGCGAAAAGGGGATGAAACGGGCGAATGATGGGACGCCCATTTTCCGCGGGCATTACACCTGATCGGCGGGGGCAAAGCAGGCCAACAGAAGGGGCGGCAGCGGCGAAAGGAGGTGTTTCATGGTCTTTTTGGACGCCTTGCGACGAAAGGCATTACAGGTTCCTGCGCTTCTTTCCCTCTCGCCCCACGGAACAGACGGCGCAAGTGCACGGGTTTCCCCTGCCTTGGCGTCAACCTTCCGCTCGGCATCCACGCCCGTCACCCTCACGGCGTTGACTTTGGTCGAACGCCGGCGTTTTTCATGAGGGCCTCCGCCGCGGCCGGCCAAGGCGCGCCGGGGGCAACCACGGTGTTGTCTTCCACCGTGCACGGCCCCGTGTTGCGCTTGTAGATGAAGGCCGTGTCGCTGAAGTTGCCGGTCACCGTGTTGTTTTCGCCTTTGTACAGGCACCAGGCCGCTTGCTTGGGCGCGCCGTCGCGGCACACATTGCCGGTGGCCCGCCAGTCGGTGGCGCCGTCGTCGAGGTACAGCTGGGCGTAGGCGTTCTTTTGCCCGTGGATGAAGTTGCCGGTGATCAGGCCGTTCTTCTGGCGCCCGTTGACATAGATGCCCCCGCCATCCTCAAGTTCCCGCATGTGGCCGTGGATGCGGTTGCCCACGATGCGGTTGCCGCGCGCGGCGGCGACCCATGGCTTGGTCCAACCCCAGCCCAGCGAGATGGCGGTGTAGGGCGTTTCGCTGATGTCGTTGTGCTCAATCAGCGTGTCGGCCGCGTAGCCCACGAACAAGGCGCAACTGGCGCGGTAGTCGGTGGCCACGCCGCGGATGGCGCAATCGGCCACGGTGGTGCCGGTGACTGCTTCGGGACCGTTGCCCTGCTTCGGGTCCACCGTGCCGATTTGGATCGCCCCGGCGGCGATGTCGGTGAAGGTGCAGCGTGTGGCTTGGCAATCGCGGCTTCCGGGGCCGATGAAAAGGCCGATGCCCCCCAAATGGCGGAAGGTGCATTCCGAAACCGTGAGGCCATGCGCGCCGACGGCGTCCACCGCGCCGAACAGGCCCGGCATCTGGTTGGCTTGGTTGGAGAAGAGCCCGCGGTTGGGTTTCGTCCAGTGCGCCATTTCAAAGGTGATGCCGGTGAACCATACGTTCTCGACCGGATGCTCCAAGGTTCCTTCCAGCGCCACCAGCCGCTCGACCTTCGGCACTTCGATCACCGCAGTCGCGGGATCCTCGCCCGGCGACGGAATGAGGTAGGCCTTGCCCGCCGCGGGATCGAGGCACCATGTGCCGGGCTTGGACAAGAAGGACAGGCTTCCCACCAGCCGTGCCGACATTGGATGCGTCTTCCAATGTCCGGGCTGGTAGGTCTGCCATGCTTCTTCGCCGATTTTGAACAAACCGTCCGCATGGCCGGTCACCGGCAACCAATCTTCGACCCAGGGCCGTGTGCGCACGGCCAACTCCAGGCCTTCGAGTTGGGCGGGGACCGCGGCGCCGGGTGTTTTGATCCGCATGCCTTCCTCCGTCCACACCAGCGTGACGGCGGTCTTCGCCTCGGCCCGCGGCGCCTTGCGTCCATCGGCATAGAGCTGGCGAAAATCCGCCCCCGGTACTTGCGCGCACCAGATGTTCTTCGCCAGGTCGACCTGCTTCCAGCCCGTGATGCGCGCGCCGCCGGAAATCACCGGCGTTTCGCCCGGTGCGGCCACCCAGGCGACCCCGGAATGCGCCGGGCCAAGAATCAGGGGACGCTCCAGCCGGTAAAGGCCGCCGTGCAGCACGATGCGATCGCCGGCATGGGCCGAGTCGCGCGCCGTTTCAAGCGATTCGCCCGGATGCACGGCGATGTCGCGGGCGAAGGCCGGCGATACCGCGAAAGCGAAGCACAGGGCGGCAGCAAGCGTGTGGGGTTTCATGATTCAATGGACGCGCCAACGCGGCGGGGATTACAACGCTTGTTGCGGGCCGGCAGCCCGCGCTCCCAGGTGCACCGGCAAGCGGGGCGTCGGACGCGACAAGGCGATTCACTCCAACTCCGCCTTCACCGCCTTGGCCCAGATCTCGTAGTCGCCGGCCACCAGGTGGGTGAGGTCGCCGGCCATGACGCCGGGCTTGAAGGTGCCGTCGGGTTGGAGCATGTCCGGCCCCAGATCGCGTAGGACGATTTTCTCACCTTGCGCCTGGCGCAATTTCACTGCGTCGGCGAGCAGCTGGTTGACCCTGGCAATGGTCGCGCGGCCGGGGTGTGCCGGCGTCCAGCGCGGGAAAACCGCCATCAGCATGATCTTGGTTCCGGGGCACTTCGCGCGCACGCAGCCGCACACGGCGAGCACGCCTTGGGCGATTTCCTCCGGCGTGCAGGGGCCGGCGTTTTTCGTCGGTGTGAGGTTGTTGGTGCCGATGTGGATGACGACGGTCTTGGGGCGGAGGCCGTCGAGCTCGCCGTGGTCCAGGCGCCAGAGGACATTCTGCGTGCGGTCCCAGCCGAAACCGCAGTTGAGCACGCGGTGGCCGGCGAACGCCTTGGCGGCGGCGGCTTCGCCCACATGCCAGTTGGCCCCGAGCCCAGCTTTCGGCACGCCGCCCCAGGCATGGGTGATGGAGTCGCCGATGAACACGAGATCCGGGTCGAGCGCCTTCTGCTCGCGCACGACGGCTTCGTGGCGTCCGAGCCAGTCGTAGCCGCCTTCTTCCAATTTGGGCACCGGGGCCAGCGTGCTGCCATTGAGGAAGGCGCCCACGGCGGCGGAAAGTTCGTCGGTCTGGCCGGAGCCGTGGGGCGTTGCCAAGGGACGCAGGTCCGCCGTGCGACCCGAAGCGCCCCAGGCTTTGGCGAAAAGTTGCGCACCCAGAAGCCAAGGGCCGTGGTCGTTCTTGGCGGTGGCGATGAACAGCCGGCGGGGTGCCGCTGGCGGCGCTATGGGCGTTTCCTGCTTTCTTTCGTCGAGGTAGGCCGGATAGACCAGCACGAGGTCGTCCGGCTGCGCGCCCTCGGGCAGGCTTTGCGCCAGCCGCGCCGCCAAATGGCCGCCAGCGGAGAAGCCCATGAGGTCAAGCCGCCCGCGGTTCAGGCCCAGGTTACCGGCGCCCTGCCGCAGCAGTTCCCACGCCGTGCGCGCGTCGGCCAGCGCCCGGTCGCGCACGGCCGCCCCGCCGCCGGGGGCGACCGGGTATTCCAGGATGGCCGCATCGAAACCCTGCGCGTTGAGGAAGGCCCCCGTTGGGAGGCCTTCTTTTTCCACGGCCAGGATGCCGTAGCCGCCGCCGGGGAACACCAGCACCGTGCCGCGCGGCGCCTTGGCCTGCGTGCGCATCAGGCGCAAGGCCGGCGCCTTGAATTCGCGGATGCGCCCGTCGGCCCCGACGGGATTGCCCGCAGCGCAGGGCGTGCCGTCAAGCGAGACCAAGGCTGCGGCGCGCGCATCCGGGCGCGGCGCGGAACTTTGGCAGGCGGCGAGGACGAGCGGGAGAAGGAGGGCGGCGGGGAGGGTTTTCATGGTGGGTCAAGGACGCGCGAAAGCGGGGTGGATTACAGCCCTTGATGGGAGCGGCCTGCACGTGCCGCCGGCCGGTTCAATGGCCGATGCCCCAATTTTTGTTTGGCTCCGCCCCCAGCACGATCTCCATCTCGCCGCCGGCGAGCAGGTCGCGGACCGGGAATTGGAAACTGTTCCAGGCCTTGCCATTCAGCTTGACCGACTGGATGTAGATGTCCTTGGCCGCGTCGGCGCGCACGACCTTGATGTCGAAGGTGTTTTGCTTCGAGAAATCGTCGCCCGCCGGTAGATGCAGGCGGATGCGGTCGAACAAGGGCGAGGTGATTTCCAACTGCGGGTTTTCCCCCACGCAGCCTTGGGTGCTGAACAGGCCGGTGGCCATCAGCACGCCCAGGGCGCCCATCTGGCCCTCGTCTTCGTCGCCGTTGTAGCCCGTCTTCCAGTCCGTGCCGCCGAAGGTCGACTCCTTGACCTGCCGCACCCAATACTGGGTCTTCCACGGCGCGCCGGCGTGGCTGAACAGGTGGGCCATGTGGCAGCCGGGCTGGTTGGAGTAATCGGTGTAGCTGAACACCCAATCGCGCGGGCAGATGAAGCGGTATTTGCGGTCGTTTTCGAAGGCCGCGTCCAGACGCTTGACGGCGGCGTCCTTGCCGCCCATGGCGTCGAACAGGCCCGGCAGGTTCTGCGGGGCGTAGTACGAG
>CAZKVP010000044.1:1329-24921 GCA_964556215.1 uncultured Phycisphaeraceae bacterium | reverse complement strand
GGAATGGCGAAACGGTTGCGCATGGGCGGAAAACCTCAAAAAAAGGTGGGTGGATGGGGCGGAGGGAAGATGGGAGTATATCGGCCTGCCCAGCGGCGTTCCAGACCATTTTCGGAGAGAATTCAAAGATGTTCAATTCACTGCCAATCCTGATCGAGGCCGGTGCCGTGATGGATGCCAACGGGCTGTTCGCCCGGCCCGGCATTTTGGCCATCTCCACCTGCCGCGAGGTGGTGTATGCCGGGGCGCCGGAAGGACTTCCCGCCGATTTCCCCAAGGAAAAGGCCGAATGTTGGCACCAACCCAACGATCTTCTGGTGCCCGGCCTGGTCAATGCCCATGTGCATCTGGATCTGACCGGCTTGGGTCCACGCCCCTACGGTGGACATTTTGTCGGTTGGCTGGAATCCGTCATGCGTGACAAGCCGCAAACGCCCGCGGCGTGGTGGAATGCCTACGAAGCCGGCCTGCTGCAATCGCTGCGCGCTGGCACCGTGGCGGTGGGGGATATCGTGCCCCATGAACAGGTGACCGATGCCCTGCGCGCCCGCTACAAATGGAATTTGTGGGGCATGGCGTTTTCCGAACAGTTCGGGTTGGGGTCGGTGTGCAAGGTGCCCGCCGGCTACGAGTCCTTTACCGACCGGCGCATCGGCTTGCAGCCGCATGCGCCCTATTCGGCCGGGCCTTTGTGGTATGAAACGGCGGTGCAAAGCGGTTTTCCGTTGTCCACCCATTTGGCCGAGACGCCGGAAGAAGCCGAATTCATCGCCCAAGGCACCGGTCCGCTGCGCGAGTTGTTGGAGCGGCTTGGCAAATGGCGGCCGGAATACGCCCTGCCCTACGCCTTGGGCATTTCGCCGGTGCAGTGGATGGAACCTTATTTGAAGCGCGCCCCGTGGCTGCTGGCCCATGTCAATTATGCCAACGACGCCGACCTGGCCTTGCTGGCCAAAACCGGTGCCAGCGTCGCTTATTGCCCGGTGGCTTCGGATTATTTCGGCCACCGCAGCCACCGCTACCGCGACATGCTGGAGATGGGCATCAATGTGTGTTTGGGCACCGATTCCATCATCTGCCAACCTGCCGGCGAACCGCACCCCCTGGGCATTCTGCCGCAGATGCGCCACCTGCACCGGCGCGACGGCACCGACCCCATGCTGCTTTTGAAAATGGCCACCATCCATGGCGCCAAAGCCCTGGGATTGGAGGATGGCTTTGCCACCTTCCGCCCCGGCGCCGAAGCACGGCCGCTGGCTTTGGCGTTTAATCCCGCCGACCCCGTTCATCCCTTGGCGCAAGCGTTGCGCCGCAGCGACCCTGTTGAACCCCTTGATGTGATTTTGTCATGAATACCCCCGCCCTTAAACTCGGTTATCTCGGCCTTGGCATCATGGGTTTGCCCATGACCCTCAACCTGCTCAAAGCCGGCCACAGCGTGAAAGTGTGGAACCGCACATTCGCCAAAGCCGCGCCCGCGTTGGCAGCCGGCGCCACGGCGGGTTCCACGCCTGCCGAAGTCGCCGCTGCCTGCGACATCGTGTTTTTGAATGTGACCGACACGCCGGATGTCGAGGCCCTGCTGTTTGGTACCAACGGCGTGCTGGCTGGGGCCAAGCCCGGCCTGATCGTGGTGGACAACTCCACCATTTCGCCGGTGGCCACCCGCGAATTCGCCTGCCGTTTGCAGGAACGCGGCGTGCTGTTTTTGGATGCGCCGGTTTCCGGCGGCGATATCGGCGCCAAGAACGGCACCTTGTCGATCATGGTCGGCGGCGATGCGGCGGCCTTTGAAAAAATCACCCCGGTGTTGGCCGCCATGGGCAAAAACATCCAGCGCTTGGGCGAAGTCGGCGCCGGCCAGGCCTGCAAAGCTTGCAACCAAATCTGCGTGTTGGGCAATTTGCTGGCCACCTGCGAGGCCATCAAATTGGCCCGCTCCTTCGGCTTGGATGTGGAGAAAATGGCCGCCGTGGTTTCCGGCGGAGCAGGGGGGTCATGGCAACTGCAAAACCTTGGCCCCAAGATCGCCAAGGGCGATTTCGCGCCAGCCTTCATGATTGATTTGGCGTTGAAAGATTTGGCCATCGTGCTGGATGCGGCGCAAAAATCCGGCTACGGTTTGCCGGGTACGGAATTGGCCAATGAACGCTTGAAAGCGGCCAAAGAACTTGGCGGCGGGCGGCAGGGCACGCAGGCGATGAGCAAGGCGGTGTGAAGGAGGGTCGGCTTTAGCCGACCAGTTGCACTTGAGCATGGCGTGAATAAAAAGCAAGCAGCCCTTGGCATCATGCCAAGGGCTGCTTGCTTTTTATTCAGTGGTTTTTGGTAGTGAAACAGGTCGGCTAAAGCCGACCCTCCTTAGTGCCCGGTCCCCACCAACTGCTTGTATTCCGCCAACCGCGCATCAATGTCGGCGCGGGTGATTTCTTCCAGGCGGCCGACCGAGAACTTCTCGATGGTGAACGAAGCCACCACCGTGCCATAGGCCAACGCCTGGCGCAGGGTGGCAAACGAGGTGTCGTTTTTGCTCGCGATGTAACCCATGAAGCCGCTGGCAAAAGTGTCGCCGGCGCCGGTGGGGTCTTTGACCTGCGTGCTGGGGTAGGCCGGTAGCACCACGGTGCCTTCGCGGTGGCGCAGGATGGCGCCGTGTTCGCCTTTTTTCACGATGACGAATTTGTGGTTGCCCGGGCCCATCAATTCAAGCACTTTGTCGGCGGCCTTGACGGCGTTGGATTCGCCGGTGAGCAGGCGGGCCTCGGAGTCGTTGAGCACGAAGCCGTCCAGTTGCGCCAGCAGTTTTTTGAGTTCGGGCTGGGCGATTTCAATCCACAAATCCATGCTGTCGGCCACCGCCAACTTGCGCTTGGGGAATTGATCAAGCAAGGCCATCTGGCCGGCCGGATGGGTGTTGGCCAGGAACACGAACTGCGAATCCTTGAAGGCTTCCGGCACCGGCGGCAGGGCCTCGGCCAGCACGTTCAAATCCACCGACAGCGTGTCGCGGTCGTTCATGTTCTCGCGGTAGCGGCCGTGCCAGCGGAAGGTCTTGGACCCCTTGCGGATTTCAAGACCCGCGGTGTCCACCTGAAACTTGCTGAATTGCGCGGTGAAAGCGGGGGGGTAATCCTCACCCACGGCCGCGACCAAGCGCACCGAGGTGAAGAAGGATGCGCCGGCCGCGAAATAGATGGACGAACCACCCAAGACGCTGTCGGCCTTTTGGCCGTCGGGGGTTTCGATGGTGTCAATGCCGATGGAGCCGGTGACGATGAGGGGCATGGGAGATTGGGGTAGGGGGTGTGAAGGCCGGAAAGAATAAGGTTTCCCGGCAGCCCAAGGGCGCGGCGCCCTTGGGCTGCCGGGAAACCTTCAGATGCCGGCCATTTTCAGCACTTCTTTCCACTCTGCGGCCGTCACCGGCTGCACCGACAGCCGCGAGTTGTTGACCAGCACCATGTCCTGCAATTTGGGGTTGGCCTTGATCTGCGCCAAGGTGACGGCGGGCTCCACCGGATGCAGTGCGGTGACATGCACATGGCCGAAACGCGATTCGTCTTCGGAAACAAATTCGCCGCTGATTTCCACCACCCCCACGATGCACTTGCCGTCGTTGCTGTGGTAGAAAAACGCCCGGTCGCCCTTTTTCATCGCCCGCATGTGCATCAGCGCCAAGCCGTTTTTGACCCCATCCCAATGGGTGGTTTGCTTGGGGGCGGCGCATTGCTGCTGCCAGGACCAGGTGCCGGGTTCGGATTTGATGAGCCAGTATTTCATGGATATGTAAAAGAGTTGTTTTTTGGGACGAGCAGGGGATGATACCGCCATGCACCCAGAAAAACCCCACCTGACCGATAGCGCAACTTTCAAACGATTGTTCTGGCCCGCCGTGTGGCTGGTCTTGTTTTTACTGGCCTTCGCCACTTGGCGGATATATTGGAAAATGCAGTTGGAAAATGAAAAAGCCATGGTGCGGGCGGCGGGGTATCCGGCGGATTTGGAGGAATTGGATGCGTGGTACAAGAAGCCTGTGGGGCGCAATGCGGCGGAGTTTTGGGTCAAGGCGCAGACCGACTGGGTGACGGACATGGCACTTGAGGATTGGATGCCACGGCTGACCACCCAGAGCGACACGGCGGCGGCCATGTATGAGGGCGACTACAAATTGGGTCTGCAATACCCCGATGAGGTGCTGGACAAGGTGCGGGCGTATTGGGCGAAAAACGAGGCGTCTTGGCTGTTGATGCAGGAGGCGGCGGGGATTGAGGGGTGCCGGTGGGATGTGGATTTGAAAAAGGGGATGATTGCATTGATGCCCTATCTGGGCGAGCAAAAGAAGATGGCCAATTTGCTGGCGGAGCGCATGCGCTTGGCAGGCAAGGAAGGTGATTGGGCTGCACTGCTTGAGATGATGGGGGTTGGCTTCAAATTGGGTGATGATTTTGGGGGGGCGCCGAATTTGATCAGCGGCCTGGTGGATTTGTCAGTGCAAACATTGATGGTTAATGCAATACAAAAGGCTCTGCCGTTTATGGTCTATCAGCCTGCGCAACTGGAAAAGTTGCAAGGCAAATTGCAGGCGCAACGCATGCGTATGGCTTCTTTGTTGGCATATTCGTTTCGGGGGGAAGCAGCAGACACTCTTGGCGATCCACTCCTCAGTGAATCGCTAATTGAACTCAAAACAATATTTTCATCCGGAGGCCATCATCAGTTGACAATCAAGACATGGACTTTGCTCGGCGGCGAAGATCACGATCGCGCCAAATTAGCTTCTTATGAAAGAAAATTTTCAGAGTTGGGGACGCTTTCCGAGATGAAGTGGCTGGATGAATCGGAAAAAATTCGTGCCGCATGGGAGGCATCACTTCAGCCATGGGAAATCGGCTGTAAGCGTTGGGGTTCAATTCAGTTGGTGTTGGCCCCCAATCATCTGCGTACTCTTGTGTTCTTCGACACCGCCATCGCCGCTTTGGCCATTGAGCGCTACCGCCTCGATCATGGCAAACTTCCGGCGACCCTAAGCGATCTGGTTCCCGCTTATCTCCCTGCCATTCCTGGCGATGCTTTCAATTCTGGCAAGCCCCTGCGCTACAAAATCGAAGCCGACCGCTTCACGGTGTATTCGTTTGGCAGAAACCAGGTGGATGATGGCGGCACTGATAACACCGACATCAAACCCCACGCCGACGACATCACCTTCACCATCCTCCTCCCCAACGCCAAACGCGGCATCGTCCCCAAGCGCACTGATTTGCCTGAGGCGCAAATTGCGCCTTAAAAAGTAGACGCGGCGGCCCGCCGCGTAGAGAAAAACAGACTTGAAAACAGCGATGATTGGCAATGAGACGGTTGTTGTTAATCCGCCTTGCAGCGAACGCGACGAGCCGTCGCGTCTACTTTCCCCGCTACAATCCGCCCCTCCTTCCCCAAACCCCCTTCCCAAGGAAAACCATGTCCTGCTCCACCTCGTCCTGCGGCTGCTCGTCCACCCCCAAAGTCGTCATCAAGGGCAACCCCGTGACCCTGGCCGGCGCCACCCCCAAAGTCGGCACCAAGGCCCCTGAATTCGCCCTGCGCGACCAGACCCTGGCCCCCAAGACCCTGGCTGATTACGCCGGCAAGGTGAAGATCGTCGTCACCGTGCCCTCGCTCGACACCCCGGTGTGCGATGTGGAAGTGCGCAAGTTCAACCAAGAAGCGGCCGCCCTGGGCGCCGATGTGGTGATCCTGGTGGTCAGCATGGACATGCCCATGGCGCAAAAGCGCTGGTGCGGCGCCGCCGGCGTGGACAAGGTCACCACTTTGTCTGACTACTTTGACCTCTCCTTCGGCAAGAGCTGGGGACTGCGCATCATGGAGAAGGGCTTCCTCGCCCGCGCCGTGTACGTGCTGGGCAAAGACAACACCGTCAAGCATGCCGATGTGGTCGCCGAATTGACCGCTGAGCCCGACTACGCCGCCGCTTTGGCCGCGGCCAAGGGCGCCTTGGCCGGCGGTTGCGGTTGCTGCTAAGCCAGCCCGTTCCATTACCCGTTATTCATCGAACAATGCCCCGCATGCGCGGGGCGTTTTTTTGATGGGGGGGGGGCACTCCGTCGGCAGCATGCCGTCGTCTTCCAGCACTTCCTCTTCATGTTTGCGTTCTTGGCGCGGCTTGGGTGCGGCTTTGGCTTTTGGCGCGGGCATTGCCGGCGCTTGGCTTTTGAGTTCGCCCAGCAATGTTGCGCGCCAACCCCCCAGAACACGGATGGGTTCCTCCGGTTCGATGTCCGCCACGCGCAGGCAGGCCAGGCGGTGCAATTCTTTGCGGCTGGTGACGGAGGCTGGATCGGTTTGGCGCGCCGCGCAGGCGGCTTCCACTTCCAGCCAGAGCGCATCGGCCAGATCGCGGGCGGCCAGGCCTTGCCACTCGGTCATGCGCTTGGGGCGCTTGATGCGCTCGGGCTGCGTTTGGGAACCGGATTTGACCACCTGCACCATCTCCTCCAGGTGGGCTTGGCGGATGGGGCGGGGCAGGCCTTTGATTTCATCCAGCGGTTCTTCGTGCAGCACGCGCATAACGAAGTCGGCCAGCACGCCATCGGGGAACAAAATGCGGGCGGGCAGATCCTCGCGCATGGCCAGTTCTTCGCGCCAGCGGGCCAAGGCGTGCAGGGCGCCAAGCTGCGGCCGGCTCCAGCGGTGGAGGGCCTGGATTTTGAGGCGGTTCTCGATGGGCACCGGCGCAAACACTTCGGCGCGGAAGGCCTCATCGCAAGCGGCTTTGACCAACGCGGCATTGCCGTTGGCCAACAGTCTGTCGGACAGGCATGCCCGCACCGCCGGCAGGTAACGCACGTCGTTGGCGGCGTATTGGCACTGCAAGGCGGTGAGCGGGCGGGCGTCCCAACGGGTGAATTTGGCGCTGCCGCCCACATCGGCCCCGAGCAGGGCCTGCACCATTTTGCCAAGGCCTTGGGAGTGGGGTTGGCCGGCAAAGGCCGCGCCGATCTGGGTGTCAAACACATTGGCCGGGGCTTTGCCGGTGGCCCGCCAAGGGAAGGCCAAATCCTGCGAACCGGCATGCACGGTTTTTTCGATATTCGGATCGGCCACCAAATCCCACAGCGGGCGCAGGTCGGGCACGGCCAAGGGATCCACGATGGCCAGCAAAGTGGGGGTGGCGATTTGCACCAAGCACACGCGCGGATGGTAGGAATCTTCGCCGATGAATTCGGTGTCAAACACAAAAGCGCCGGCTTGGCGGAGTTTTTGGGTCAATTCAAACAAAGCTTCGGGGGTGTCGACCCACTGCGCCGCGCCCTGGGGCACCAAGGCATGCTCCAGCACCGGGGCTTGCTGCGCTTCCAGCGCGTGGTCGGAGGCATGCTGCTGCTGGCGCCAACGCGAACGCCAGGGGCGGATGATTTTTTTGCGCTCTTCGGTCCCGGGTGGGCCTTCGCCCGCCTCTGGGGATTCGCCAGGTCCGGTGGCGGGGGCATCGGATTTGGCCAAGTCCACGGGGGATGTTCCGGAATCCATCACGCCACCCCGAGCTCCAGCACGTCATTGCTGGTGTGGGCTTCGGTGGCCAATGGCGGCGTCAAAAAGAAGCGGCCGATGCCCGCATGAAAGGTCGAGCGGTCGTCACGCTGCATCAGGAAGAAGCCCTCCATGGTGCCCCATTCGGTGGAGAGCGCGGCAAAGGAGTTGTATTGAAAGGCTTGCCCGGGTTCCAAACGCGGCTGGTGGCCCACCACGCCTTCGCCTTCGATGGTGTCCCGGGTGCCGTTGCTGTTGACGATGGTCCAATGGCGGCCAAGCAAAGTCACCGGCTCTTTGCTCATGTTGTGGATCAGAATCTTGTATCCAAACACGAAACGGTTGGAGTCAGGAATCGAATGGGACTTTTGGAAGAAGGCCACCGCGCCGACGCGAACGCCATGGGTGGTGGTGTCTGAAAAGGGTCGGGTTGAAGCCATGGGTGGCATTGTAATTAAATTGAAGGCAGTGTGGTCAACGACCGATAACCAAGGCATGCACACACAGCCCACGCCTCTCCCGGTTCAGGATGTTTTGGACGCGCCACTCTTGCCGCCGCAAGTGGCGGGCTTCATTGATTACCTGGCGCATGAGCGGCATTTCAGCGCCCATACGGTTAAAAGTTACGGTTCAGACTTGCGACAATACGCCGTGTTTTGCGCCGCGGGCGACTTGTCCCAAGCAGAGGTGGACGCCAAAATGCTCGGCGCCAACACGGCCTTTGTCCGCTCATTTTTGGCGGAGTTGTCCACCCACAATGCGGGCAAGGGTTACACCGCATCTTCCATGGCGCGCAAGACCGCCACTTTGCGTTCTTTCTACAAATGGCTGGTGCGTGCCGACCTGCTGGCGGCCAGCCCGATGACCCTGGTGCGCACACCCAAACAGGGGAGGCGTCTGCCCAAGGCCATCACCTGCGAACAAATCGAGCGGCTGCTCAAGGCACCCGATGCCGCCACCTTGCTGGGTGCGCGCGACCGCGCCCTTTTGGAAACGATTTATTCCTCCGGCCTGCGCGTGTCGGAAGTGGTGGGGTTGGACCTTGCCGATTTTGACGCCGACCAACGCGTGCTGCTCATCCGCGGCAAGGGGCGGCGCGAACGCATCGTGCCGGTTTCCGGACACGCGCAGCGGGCCATCGCCCATTACCTGCTGCTGATGCGGGCGGGCACCGGCGCCCCGCCCACGGCCCCGCTGTTCGTCAATAAAAACGGCACCCGCCTGTCGGCCCGCAGCGTGCGGCGCAAATTGGATGGGTATCTGGTCGAGGCCGGCCTTGACCCCAAAATCTCCCCGCACACCCTGCGCCATTCGTTTGCCACCCATTTGCTGGACAACGGCGCCGATTTGCGCAGCGTGCAGGAGTTGCTGGGCCATCAATCGCTGTCCACCACCCAGATTTACACCCATTTGACCACCACCCGCATGCAGGAAGCCTATCGTTTGGCCCATCCACGCGCGGTGTGACCGGCAAAAAACGTGATTTTGGCTTTCTGATGTGCTACCCTGCGCAGGTGTCAAGGTTGTCTTTCCGCCACTTTTTTGAAAAACACCATGCATTTTTCCCCTGTTTCGCGTTTCGTGCTGGTGGCTGCGGCCATGGCAACCATTGCCGGCAGGGCCGCGGCTGCGCCCGCCCATGAATTTTTGATGGCCCCCGGCTTCATCAAAGGCAAAGCCATTGCTCCGGGTGAACGCCCCCAGTTGCCCGTGCTGTTGGTGTTCATCAGCCCGGATGCGGTCGAAATCA
Source organism: uncultured Phycisphaeraceae bacterium (assembly GCA_964556215.1). Taxonomy (GTDB): domain Bacteria; phylum Planctomycetota; class Phycisphaerae; order Phycisphaerales; family Phycisphaeraceae; genus CANIYR01. The sequence continues at coordinate 15,644 of CAZKVP010000044.1, read as the reverse complement.
AGGACAACCTGAAAAAACTGGAGGCTTCCTTGGCCAAATTGGGAAGGGCCCAGCCGCGCGTGGTGTTGGTGGGGCATGGCATGTCGCCAAACACCCTGAAGGGATTGATGCGCGCCTTCGGCCTGACGCGCATGGATGCGGTGGTGGACCCCATCGGCATCATGGCGGGCCAATGCGGCATCAAGCCATCGAAAACATCGGGGTGGCATTTGCGCGTGCTGGACACCAAGGGAAAAATAAACGAAGTGGAGGATACGGAGGCGTTCATCAAGGATTGGCAGGCGGCCAGCCAGGCGCTGCCCGGCGCCCAAGCCCCGAAGGATGGGGCGAAAAAAGAGGAGGACGCCGCCCTCAACAAAAAACTCAAAGAGCCCTACCGGCTGCTCAAGCAGGGGCAAAATGGCCAGGCGCTGGCCCATTTCCGCAGTGCGGCGGGCAACTACAAAGTGACCGACCTGCCGACCGCCGAAGAGGCCAGGGATGAGGTGGCAAAACTGGAGAAGGCGTTGGGCGACCAGTTGGAGGCTTTCAAGGTCAACACGCAGGACAATTGGGCCGCTGATTTGGATTACACCCAGGAGGTTCTGGCGCCATTATGGAAGGCGGACCGCCTGTCCAAGGAAAAAATCGAGAAGTTCATCAAAGAGCGCGGGGAGTTGGAAGAAATCAAAAAAGAATACGCTGCCCGCAAAATGCGCCTCAAAGTGGTGTCTTTGATGCTGTCCAACAAACCCGACCGCGTCCAAATCAAGGAAGCGTTTGAACAACTGGCCAAATTGAGTTTTGGCACACCCACCGGCGACCAAGCCGCGTTTTTGGCGCAGGTGCTCAAATAGGAACCCCATGCCCGATTCCACCACCACGCTTGCCGACCTCAAACAATCCGTGGCCAGGTTCGTGGCCGAGCGCGACTGGCAAAAGCATCACCAGCCCAAGCATTTGGCCGGCTCGATTTTGATCGAAGCCGCCGAACTCATGGAGCATTTCCAGTGGGATCCGGTGGAGGATGGCAAAACGGTGGCCAAAGATGCCAAGCGACTGCAGGGCATCCGCGAAGAAATCGCCGATGTGCTGGCATACACCCTGTCCTTGGCCAATGCCATGGATATTGATTTGGCCGACGCGCTCAGGGAGAAAATGGTGCGAAATGCGGTGAAGTATCCGGTGGGGCATGCGGGGGTGGCCCGGCCGCAACAAGGAGACTGAACGGAATTCTTTCACCGGCGTTCCACCTGTTCAAGGTGTTATCCGCACGCTTTCAACGCCCGGATAACCCCTGTATGTCCGATAAAAACAAACGCTGGAGAGAATTGAAGGCGTTTTCATTCCCAGAAAACATGAAAAAAAAGGCAGGGACGAAAGGCTTTGCGCATAAAAAGGCGTGCAGGCCTTGTGCAAAACACCTTCTGCGGAGCCCCCATGTTGCCCATGACCCATGCCTTTGCCCAAAAGCCTCTGTTGGCGCCGCACAAGCTGTTCTCCGAGGAAGAAGCCAACCGTGCCATTTGCTATGTGCGCCTGATCGCACACGATGTGGTGGTGGCGCATTGCCAAGCCAAAAGCATCCGGTGCCAGATTGAGGGCGCCCGCGGCGGCCGTTTGGAGACGCTTGAAAGCGATTACCGCCGTCTGTCCAACCGCCTGCGCGAATTGATCCGCGAGTTGGACCAAGCCGGGGTTGAATTGCGTGATTTTGAAAAAGGCACGGTGGAATTCCCCGTCAAGACAGAGGGCAAAGTGGCGTTCCTGACTTGGACCGTGGGGATGCCGCGCGTGCAGCGGCCTTTGGCGGAAAAAATTGAAGTTCCCGTTGCCGCGCAGGCCGCCGTGGTTGCGTGAGGCCCTGGCAAGGGGGCGTATTCCGGCCCCGACCTGCCAATCAAGCCATCTATCCGGATTTTCGGATATATTTCGACCATGCACATCCAAGATATTTTTCGGCGCGACAAAGCGACCTTCTCCTTCGAATTCTTTCCTCCCAAAACGGCGGAAGGGGCGGAAGCGTTGTTTCGTGAGGTGCTGGAACTCCAGAACCTGCGCCCGTCGTTCGTCTCGGTCACCTATGGCGCCGGCGGTTCGACCCGCGATTTGACCCACGATTTGGTGCTGCGCATCAAGCGCGAAACCAATACCCCGGCCGTGCCCCACCTGACCTGTGTGTGCCATCAGGAAGCCGAAATCAACGCCATTTTGACCCGTTATGCCAAGGCTGGCGTTTCCAATATCCTGGCTTTGGGCGGCGACGTGCCGCGCGACAAGGCCGACTGGGACCGCAGCCAGGACGCCTTCCAGCATGCGGCGCAACTGGTGGCGTATGCCAAGAAGTTCTGCGAAAACGGCAACCACCCCGATTCGCGCGGCTTTGGCATCGGCGTCGCCGGCTTCCCGGAAGGCCACCCCGGCACGCCCAACCGGCTGCTTGAAATGGATTATTTGAAGGCCAAAGTGGATGCCGGCGCCGATTACATCGTCACCCAGTTGTTCTTCGACAACCGTGATTTCTACGACTTCCGTGAGCGCTGCGAACTGGCCGGCATCAAAGTGCCGATCATCGCCGGCATCATGCCCGTCACCAGCGGCAAGGGGCTGCGCCGCATGGCCGAATTGGCCGCCTGCACCCGCTTCCCCGCCAAATTGCTGCGGGCCATTGCCCGTTGCAGTGGTGATGAAGAGGCGGTGGCGCGCGTGGGCATCCACTGGGCCACCGCCCAAAGCGCCGACCTGATCGACCACCAGGTGCGCGGGATTCATTTTTATACGTTGAACAAGTCGGGTGCGACTTCCGAGATATACCGGTCCCTTGGCGTGGTGGACAGCGCGGGATTGCGGTAAAAGCGGGGGATGCCCCGCCGCCAAAGCGCGGTTCATGTTCCGGGCAACCCATCAAAAAAACGCGCCCATGCGCGTTTTTTTTGAGTGCGGTTCAAGCCCGAACTTACTTCTTGGCGGCGGGCTTGGCGCCGGCGGCGGCCGGGGCGGCTTCGTCCTTGGCGCCGGGCTTCTTGATGACTTCCGGGGCGACGGCGGCAGTGCCGGCGACCGGGGCGACGACTTCTTCTTCCTTGCCCACGTTGATGGTGGCCAGCACGATGGCGGTGCTTTCGGCGCAGGTGACGCCGGCGGGCAGGGTGAGGTTGGCGGTGGACAGGGAGTGCCCCTTTTCCAAGGTGGTGATGTCCAGGGTGACCGACTGCGGGATGTCCTTGGCTTTGCACGAGACCAGCACCGAGGTGGTGGGACGCAGCAGGCTGACGCCGATGTTTTTGAGGGTGGCACATTCGCCGGTCAGCGTGACTTCCACCTTGACGGTGATGGTTTCTTCAAGGCTCACGCGGGCCAGGTCCACATGGATGATGGAACGGCCGAAGGTGTCCCACTGAACATCCTTGACCAGGCAGGGCTGGGTGGTGCCGTCCAAGGTCAGGCTGAACAGGTGGGCATCGGAGTGGATGGCCTCGACCAATTCGGTGCCGTTGACGGTCACATGGGCAGGGGCTTCTTTGTGGCCATAGACCACGGCGGGAACCAGGTTTTCCTTGCGCAGGCGCGCGGAGTAGCGCGAACCGAGGCGGGTGCGGGTGGTGGCGGTGATGGAGGGGGACTTGCTCATGGTTGTTCCTTTGGGAAACGGGGTTGTTGGAAACGGACGAAAAAAGGGAATCGGTGGGGTCAGCGTTTGCCCATGTAGGGCGAAAGCAGGCTGGAGACGGATTTGTTGTCGTGGATGTGGCGGATGGCGTCGCCAATCAGGGGGGCCACCGACAGCACATCCAACTTGGCGCACAGGCCGTTGCAACGGTCGCCGACGGGGATGGTGTCGGTGATGGCCACGCGGTCGATGGGCGCCTGCGACAGGCGCTCGCAGGCCGGTCCGACCAGCACGCCGTGGGTGGCGGCGACCACGATTTCGCGGCAGCCGGCGGCCTTGAGCAGTTTGGCGGCCTCGCACACGGTGCCGGCGGTGGAGATCATGTCATCGACCATGAACACGGCGCGGTCCTTGACGTCGCCGATGATGGTGGTGCTCTTGACTTCGGTGCCGCTCTTGCGGCGCTTGTCGATGATGGCCAGGTCGCAGCCGAGCATTTCGGCGAAACCGGCGGCCATTTTGGCGTTGCCCACGTCCGGCGAGGCCATCACGATCTTGCCGTACTGCTTCTGCAGTTCGCGGAAGTATTTGACGATGACCGGGGTGGCGTTGAGGTGGTCGACCGGGATGTCGAAGAAGCCTTGGATCTGCGCCGCATGCAGGTCCATGGCCAGTACGCGGTTGGCGCCGGCGGCAGTGACCAGGTTGGCCACCAGTTTGGCGGTGATCGGCACGCGGCCGGTGTCTTTGCGGTCCTGGCGGGCGTAGCCGTAGTAGGGGATGACGGCGGTGATGCGCTCGGCGCTGGCGCGCTTGAGGCAGTCGATCCAGATCAGCAGTTCCATCAGCGAATCGTTGACCGGTTGGTGGCTGGCCTGCACGATGTAGCAGTCCCGGCCGCGCACATCCTCTTCAATTTTCACCAGGATTTCGCCGTCGGGGAAGGCGCTGACCTTGCCGTCGCCCAATTGCATGCCCAGGTGGGCCGCGATTTTTTGCGCCAAGGCATCGCTGGAGCGGCCGCCGAAAATTTTGATCGCATCGATGGGTTCGCGGCTCATTGGGCGGTTCTTGCTGGGAAGGAAAGAAGGTGGAAGGGTGCGCCGGCGGTGTCAAGCCGAATCCAAAAGACAAAAAGCACGTGCAAACACGGGGTTTGCGCGGGCTTTTGTCAGAAAAAGAGAATAGTCCCACAGGGATTCGAACCCCGACCAAGAGTACCAAAAACTCTTGTGCTACCTTTACACCATGGGACTGGCGTGGTCTGACGATGCCGGATTGTGAAAGAGCCAAGGCGCCCGCGTTTGGCATAAACCAAGCGCAGCTCGGGCATCCTGGCAACTTGCGTCACGGCAGAATCCCGACTCCCTTGTTTGGGTTTGGCAAGCGGCGCAGTCGGTCGCCGTTTTGTCGCTGGTTGCGCCTTGGCTTTGAGCGTGAACTCTTCTGCCTTGTCGCATCCGACCCAAGAAAAGGGGCGGGTATTGTAGGCATCCGCTGCTCGGCGTCAAATGCGGAAAAGAAGCGCAACGGATGACTCCTTGGAGATGCGGGGGTTATGCTGAAAAAACGGGCCTTCTGTGGCGGTATACACTGGTGATCAAAATTCCCAAAGGAAGCTCCATGCCCCAACCCATTCACCGCCTTGTTCTTTTGCTGACGCTTCCCGTGCTGGCAGTCTTGGGTGCCGGCTGCTCCAAAACCGAGGTGCAAGCGTTCAAGACCGCCAAAATCGTCCGCAGTGACATCGTTTCCACCATTGAGGCCACCGGCACGCTTGAGCCGGAGGATGTGGTGGACATCGGTGCGCAGGTGACCGGGCAGATCCTGTCCTTTGGCAAAGACACCAACGGCCATGTTTTGGATTATGGATCGCCGGTGGCGGCGGGCCAGGTGCTCGCCCAGATTGACGATGTGCCCTATGCCCTTGGACGGCAGCAGGCGGCGGCGCAACTGAGTTTGGCAGAGGCCAATGTGCTGGCGGCCCAGGCGAACTTTGCGCAGGCCACCGCCGCCGTGGCCCAGCATGAAGCCCAGTTGGAGCAGGCGCAGGCGCAATTTTCACAGGCGCAGAAGGATTGGACCCGGGCGGAAAAAGTCGGCACCTCCTCGGTGATGACGCAGGCGGCTTTTGACGGCTTCCAAGGCGCCTATGAATCAGCCCAAGCCGGCGTCAAAGCGGCCCAGGCCGCCTGCGAGGTGGCGCGTGCGCAGGCCAAAGCCGGCCAGGCCGGCGTGGCCCAGGCGCAAAGTTCCGTGGCGCAGGCCAAGGTGGCCATCCAATTGGCGGACCGCAACCTGGGTTATTGCACCATTTCTTCGCCGGTCAAGGGCATCATCATTGACCGGCGCGTGGATGTGGGCCAGACCGTGGTGTCCAACCTGAACGCGTCGAGTTTGTTTTTGCTGGCCAAGGATCTGACCCAGATGCAGGTGTGGGCGCCGGTCAACGAGGCCGACATCGGCCGCGTGCATGCCGGGCAGGCCGCGACTTTTGCCGTCGACACCTTCCCCGGGCGCATATTCCCCGGCACGGTGGACAAGGTTCGCCTGAACGCCTCCATGACGCAGAACGTCGTCACCTACACGGTGGAAATCAACGTGGACAATGGCGACGGCCAATTGCTGCCCTACCTGACCGCCAATGTGAAGTTTGAAGTGGCGCGCCAGGCCGGCGCCTTGGCCGTTCCCAATGCCGCCCTGCGCTGGCGTCCCGACGAGGCGCAGGTGGCGCCCGGGTTTGAAAGCGTTCTGGCCGTTCCAAGCGCGGATGCGCCGGGCGGCAAGGACCGACCCAATGGCAAGGCGGAAGGTAAAACCAAAGGCGCCGGGAAAAAAAGCACCGGCCTGCTGTGGATCAAGACCGGCGAAAAAGGCGACCAGGTCAAACCCGTCAAAGTGCGCATCGGCATCAGCGACGGCGCGTTGACCGAAGTCATTGCGGTGGATGAAAACGCGGCGTTGGAGGGGCAGGAGGTGGTGATCGGCCAGGAGTCCGCCGAACAGGCGGATTCCGCCGGCGACAGCGGCAGTCCGTTTGCCCCGAAATTCCGCGGCAAGAAAAAATAAGCCCGGCTAAAAACAAGCGTCTTAAGAAACATTCCATGGACCTCATCACCCTGCGCGACATCACCAAAACCTTCCACCTTGGCGAGGTGGAACTGCAAGTGCTCAAGGGCATCTCGCTTTCCGTCGCGCGGGGCGAATTCATCGCGCTCACCGGTGCCTCGGGATCGGGCAAAAGCACGCTGATGAACACGCTGGGCTGCCTGGACCGTCCGACATCGGGGGATTACCTGCTCGACGGGGAGGAGGTTTCGCGCCAATCCAACGATGCCCGCGCCCTGATTCGCAACAAAAAAATGGGCTTCGTGTTCCAAAACTTCAACCTGCTCCCGCGCACCAGCGCGCTGGACCAGGTGATGATGCCGATGGCCTATGGCCATGTCCATGTGCCGCGCAAAGAGTCCGTCCGGCGCGCCCAGGCGCTGTTGGCGCGCGTGGGATTGACCGATCGCATGGACCACACCCCTTCGCAGCTTTCAGGCGGCCAGCAGCAACGCGTGGCCATCGCCCGCGCACTCGTCAACAATCCGCCGTTTCTCCTGGCCGACGAACCGACCGGAAACCTCGATTCAAAAACCACGGTGGAAGTCCTTGAAATGTTCCGCAAATTGAACGAGGAAGACGGCATCACCATCCTGCTGGTGACCCACGACCCCAAGGTGGCACAGGCCTGCAAGCGGGTGGTGCGGATGGCGGATGGGCTGATTGAAGCCGACACGCTGAATGGGGAGAAAGCGTCATGATGAAATGGCTGCGCATCCTGTTTTCCGCCTTCACCGCCATCCGGCGCAATATTTTGCGCTCGGCGCTGACCACCCTTGGCATCGTCATCGGCGTGGGTGCCGTGATCGCCATGATGGAAATCGGCAACGGCTCAACCGCAGCCGTGCGCAAATCCATCGCCAGCTTGGGGGCCAATATGCTGATGATTTTTCCGGGTGCGGCGGCCAGCGGCGGCTTCTCCTTCGGTTCCGGTTCCATCATGACCCTGACCCCGGGCGATGCCGAGGCCATCGCCAAGGAATGCCCCTCGGTGCGCGCGGTGGCCCCGGTGGAGCGCATGCGTTCGGCCCAGGTGGTTTACGGAAGCGTCAATTGGAACCCGATGGAATGCTCCGGCACCACCGAGGCTTTTTTCGACGTGCGCGAATGGCCCACCGCCGACGGCGCCCCGTTCACGGCGCAGGATGTCCGCAATGCCGCCAACGTGTGCGTGATCGGGCAAACCATCGCCAAGCAGCTGTTTGGGAAAAATCCGCCGGTGGGAAAAACCATCCGCATTCAGGGGGTCAATGTGCGCGTGGTGGGCGTCCTGACAAAAAAGGGCGCCAACATGATGGGGCGCGACCAGGACGACATTCTTTTGCTGCCGTGGACCACCGCCAAATTCCGCGTTTCCGGCGAGTCCTCCGGCGGCAATGGCGGCGCGGCCGCTTCTTCCTCCGCCGCCGCCGATGCGGCGGGCAGTGGCGGCAAGACCTATCCGGGAACCGGGGCAAGCCCCTATCCCGCGGCCGCCGCCACGCGCACGCGGAATTCGGCGCTGCCGGTGCGTTTCATCAATGTGGATCAGATCATCGTCGGCGCCACTTCGGCCGGGGACATCCAGGCCGCCATTGATGAAATCACCCGGGTTCTGCATGAGCGCCACCGCATCGGACCGGAGGCGCAGGACGACTTCAATATCCGCGACATGACCGAAATCGGCGACACCATGGCTTCGGTGACGGAAAAAATCACCCTTTTGCTGATGATCGTGGCCGCCATTTCATTGGTGGTCGGGGGCGTGGGCATCATGAACATCATGCTGGTGTCGGTCACCGAACGCACCCGTGAAATCGGCCTGCGCATGGCGGTGGGCGCGCGTGCCGGCGACATTTTGCGCCAGTTCCTGTCCGAGGCGGTGGTGCTGTGCCTGTGCGGCGGGGTGATGGGCATTCTCCTTGGCCGGGCCAGTTCCCTGGTGGTGCAGAAATTTTCCGGCTGGCCCATCCAATCCTCGATGGCGGCCATCATCATTTCGGTCGCCGTGTCGGCCGCCGTGGGCATCCTGTTCGGTTTCTACCCGGCATGGAAAGCGTCCAGGCTGGATCCGATCGAAGCATTGCGGTATGAATGACGCGGCGGACGGTTCATGCCCGCCATTTTTTCCACCCCAGCGCCAGCAAAAACACCAGACCGGCCGACAGCACGATGGCCGGCCCCGGTGCCACCGGCGTGTCGTAGGCCAGGATGCGCGGCAGGGTCACTTCCAAGGCGCAAATAAGGGTGGAAAGCGCCATCATGCCAAGCAGGCGGGTCTTGAACAATCCGGCGGTGGCGGCCGGCAGGGCGATCAGCGCCAGCGCCAGCAAGGCGCCGACCACCTGCATCAGGGCCACCACCGAGCAGGCCACCAAGGCCAGCAACAGGGCATGGATCCAAAACACCTTGATGCCCTGCAGTTTCAGTTGCTGTTCGTCCACACACAGGGCCAGCAACTGCTTGTGGAACAGCGCCAGCACCGTCAGCAGCAAGCCGATCAACGCGGCCAGCCACCAGGCTTGATCTTTCCCCGCATAGGTCAAACTGCCAAGCAGGGCATCCATCAGTCCGGTGCGGTTGCCCGGCACCAGGCCGGCCAGCAGCACGCCGCCAGACAGGCCCACCGCCAGAATGCCGCCGATCATCGCATCCATGCGCTGCGGGGCCTTGCTGTGCAGCCAGGCCAGGGCCAAGGCGCAAATAAGTGCGGTGGCCAGCGCCATGGCAGTGGGGGAAATCCATGCCGGCAACCAAGGCGCGAAGTAGCGCATGGCCATTGCCGCGCCCACGCCGAAAATCGCGGCATGCGAAATGCCCTCGCACAAAAACACGATGCGGCGGGTCACCACCAAGGGGCCGAGCAGGCCGCAGACCACTGCCGCCAGCAGGCCGGCGATGAAACTGGGCAGCAGCAGGGGGGAGGATTGCAGGTCGGAGAAGAAGGTCATGGATTAGGGATTGGGTGTGGTGTGGCCGCAATGCGCCCCATGGCCGTGCACCGGGCAGCAGTCGCCGTGGTGCAAACTTTCCATCTGGGTGTGGTAGGCGCTTTCGATGGCGGCGGTGGTCATGGCGTCGGCTTCGTGCACCGACAGCGTGCGGTTGAGGCAGGCCACCCGCGTCACATCGCGGGTGATGAAGGACAAATCGTGCGACACCACGATGATCGGCAGCGGGTTTTCATGGCGGCCGTGGAGTTGGCGCAAGATGGCGGTCAAATCCTCGCCGGCGCGCGGATCGGCGCTGGCGGTGGGCTCGTCCAGGATCAGCAGTTCCGGTTCGCTGGCCAAGGCGCGGGCCAACAGCACCCGCTGTTTTTGGCCGCCGGAAAGCGCGCCGACGGGGCGCTGGGCCAACGCCGTGAGGTTCACTTGCGCCAAGGCTGCCAGCGCCTGTTTTTGGTGGGATGCACCGAAGGAAAAGCCGAAGCGGCTGCGCGAGAGGCGGCCCATCAACACCACATCCAATACCGAAGCGGGGGCCGAGGCGTCGAGCGCCGCGCTTTGCGGCACATAGCCGACCCGTGAGCGGGTCTTTTCCGGTGCTTGGCCGAAGAGTTCGACCGTGCCGGCGGTGGGTTGTTCCAAACCCAGCATCAATTTGAGCAGCGTGCTTTTGCCGCCGCCGTTGGGGCCGATGATGCCGAGGTAATCGGTGGCCGCCACTTCCAGCGAAATGTTCTCCAGCACCGGCACGGGGCCGGCGGGGGTGTCGTAGGCGAAGGAGATGTTTTGAAGGGAAAGGATGGACATGGGGGAGGCTTTGCGGGGCGGACCGCGCGTTTTCAACGCGCAAGGCGGTGGTTGGGATGGATGAGGAGGCTGGATGGATTGCGAACTGAAAGTTCGCGGTCCGCCCCGCAGTCACTTGCCATGCGCTTTCACCAAGGCGTTGGCCATCATCTCCAGCAATTCCGGCGTGTTCTCGGTATTCGGATCCGCCAGAATCACTTGCGCCCCGACCGCCTTGGCGACGGCTTCCGCTTCGGCGCGGTGTTCTTCGGAGCTGAGAAACAGGATTTTGACATGGGCGGCTTTGGCCTGGGCGATCACCTTGGCCAAGTCGGCGTCGGTGGGTTCGTGGCCGTCTTCTTCGATGGTGATTTGGTGGAGGTTATAGTCGGAGGCGAAGTAGGTGTAGGCGGGGTGGTCGGAGAGGAAGGTGGTGCCCTTAATCAACGGGATGACATCACGGATTAAAACTGCGTTACGCGTGTCAATCAATTGCGCAGGGGTAGCTCGTGTTACAAAACCAGTTGCAATTGCTCCGCGAAGAGTGGTGTCATCTGGCAGAAGAGTTGGGAACTGCACCATCAAATCTTTTCGGATGGAACTCGACATCTTGCTTAATGTTGGCAAACTCATCCAAGCATGTGCTCCCTCGCAAACCGGTGTTTTTTTAATTCCCTTGGTCCACTCCGCCTTCTCAAACTCCAACCCACAAGTAAACCAAATATCCGCCTTGCTCGCCTCCACCATCTGCTTGTCCGTCGGCTGAAAATCATGCCCGCACCCGGCCGGCCCCGCCAGCGTCTGCACAATCACCTTGTCGCCGGCAATTTGCTTGACTAGCCACGCCGTCGGCGGATTGGACACCAGCACGCGCGGGCGCGGGTCGGCAGGGGCGGCGGGTTTGCGATCACATGCGGTCAAAGCCAAGAAGGCCAATGCAAGAGGCGCAAGTTTTGGAGTGAGGTTTTTCATAAAAGGAGGGTCGGCTTTAGCCGACCAGTTAGATGTTGGGCTGCAAGAGGCCGGAGTGCTGGATATTTATTTTCAACTTTGTGTTTGCTTGTTTTTCGTGCGTGCGCTCTGGTCGGCTAAAGCCGACCCTCCTTTACACCCCCCGCAAACCCCATGCACCGTCGTCACCACCGCCTCCACCACAAACCCTTTCGGCGTTTTCGGCCGGCTCTCCTGCGGCTCCAGGCAGAACACCTGCCGGCACACCCGGCACAGAAAATGGGCATGGCCGGCGGCCTGGGGCTCGGGGTGGGCGCAAGTTTGCTCGCCGCAGCCGCAGGCTTGGGCCGGCTCGTAGCGCACGGCTTCATCCGGAATCGCCACGCGGGCCAATTCACCGGCCTCCGACATTTCCTTGACCGCCCGGTAGACGGTGGCGATGCCCAGCCGGGGGATTTGCCTGATGGCCAACGCTTGCGCCTCGTTGGGGGTCAACGGGCGGCCGGCGGCGCGGAACACTTCGCGGATGGCGTCTTTTTGCTTGGTGTTGTTGGCCATGGCACGAATGATAACCGATTATCGTTTTGGAGTGCGGCGGCACGACGCCGCTTTTGGGAGCGCGGCATGACGCGCGTCGGGAGCCGGAAAATTTCCGGCAAAAACAGCAAAGACGACGGCCGCTGGCCACCTTCATCTGTATCCTGCGCACGCGACATTGGTTCCATTTCGGCGGGCCGTCGTGCCGGCCCGCAAAAAGCGGCGTCGTGCCGCCGCACTCCATATCAATCCACCTTTATGTCCCTCGGTCAAAAAACCCTCACCGGCGTCCTGTGGCAGGGCCTGCAAGTCTTGATCACCCGCGCCGCCAATTTGGTGTGCCAGTTGGTGTTGACCTATTTGCTGGTGCCGCAGGATTTCGGCGTGGTGACCGCGGCGATTTCGGTGTTGGCCATCGCGGCGGTGGCATCCGACTTTGGCACCGGTCGCCTGTTGGTTCGGCGCAAAAAGCGCTTTGACCAGTGGGTGGGGCCGGCGGCGGCTTTTACCTTGGGTTCTTCGCTGCTCATTGCCGGGGTGTTGGCCGCGTTGGCCTGGCCATTGGCCCACATGTGGTTTCATGCGCCCGAAGTGACTTGGATGATCGTGGTGTTGGCCATTGATCTGCCGCTGCGCGCGCTGATGGTGCCTTCGCGCGTGGGCTTGCAGGTGGACATGCGCTTCCGCGAGTTGTCGCGTGTTCAGATCATTCAGGGTGTGTTCATGGTGGCTTGCGCCATCACGCTGGCGGCGGCCTTGCCCAAGGGGCAACGGGCATGGAGCATGATTTGGCCGGCGCCGCTGACCAGTCTGCTTGGCGTGGTGTTGTTTTGGCGGATCAAGCCCGTCGCCTTTTGGGAAAAGTTGCGCCTCGGCCGCATCAAGCACTTGCTGGCCGATTCCGCCGGCATCGCGTTGTACAGCATCGTGGCGCAATTCATCTACTACGGCGACAACCTGATGCTTGGCCGGTTCCAGGAAAGCAAGGAGCCGCTGGGCCAATACCGCATGGCCTACACCTTGGCCGTGCAGATGGTGAATCTGGTGGCCAACAGTTTGTCCATGGTGCTGTTCCCCGCCCTGGCTTCGGTCAAGCATGACAAGGCGAAATTGCAGGCGGCTTGGCTCAACGCCATGCGCCTGCTTGGGCTGGTGGCTTTTCCGGCCTGTCTGATTCAAATTCCGTTGGCCGATCCGGTGATCCGCTTGGTGTTGCCGGCGAACTGGGTGTCGATCATCCCCATGGTGCAGGCCCTTTCCTTTGGCGTGGCGGTGCGTGCCGCAGGCGTCTTGGTGGAGCCGCTGATGTTCGCCGCCGGCCGCCTGCGCCTGATGCTGGTCATCGGTGTGTTGCAGGCGGCGAGCGTGTTGGTGGCCGCCGCCATCGGCGCCAACTATTTTGACGCCACGCATGCCGGCTTGGCGGTGGCAGTGGGGGTGGCCATTGCGTATGTGCTGATGTACACCTATGCCATCATCCTGTGCGCCCGCGAAGTGAACTTGCCATGGTGGCGCCCGTTGGCGGTGTTGGCCAAACCTTTTGTTGGCGCCTGCCTGGCCTGCGGCGCCGCCTGGAGTTTGGCGCGCGTGCCGTGGCCGCATTGGCCGGTGGGGTTCACCTGGCGTGGCAGGCCGTATTCCCGCGACTTGGGGCTGCTGCTGGAATGCACCGCCATGGCCGCCTTGGCCGGAGGCTTGTATTTTGCCTTGGCCCGCCGCTTCATGCGCGCCGAAATGAACGATTTGTTGCGCCGCATCAGGGGCGTTCGCGGCGGTCCCAAGGCGGCCGTTGCCGTGGTCTGAACCCCCTGTGATTTTTTATGAAAGGCCCGGTTGCCGGAATAAAACAGGTCGCTACAATGCCGACCCCTTCGGCTAGATAGCTCAGTTGGTAGAGCACAGCATTGAAAATGCTGGGGTCGCCGGTTCGAGCCCGGCTCTGGCCATTAGGATGAAACCACGGCGAAAGCCGTGGTTTTTTGTTTTTATCGGTGAAACAAGATGTTTTCGTTCATTGTCAGTGCAGTTTTTAAGTCGATGCAATCGGACGCATCTGGACCCAAAAGGACGCAAAAAGACACCATTCCGGTCAACATCCGGTCAACATCCGGTCAACATTTTCGGGTGTTTTAAAACGGGGCGGCCGAAAAAGTCGGCCGGCCAAAGGGGCGCAGCATGCCGACACGCACCGTCACTTCGCGTGGTGCGCCATTTGGCGATCGCACCACCAATTTCGTTTCGGCTCCGGGGGCCATGGCGCGTACGGCGCGCAGCAGGGCATCGCGGTCGGGCAGGGCTATGCCATTGACCGACTCAATCAGGTCGCCCACGTGGATGCCGGCCGCGGCCAGCGACGAGCCTGCTTGTACCCGGCGCACCAGCGCCCCGGTGGCGTTGGGCGGAAAAGGGGCCCGCTC
>CAZKVP010000044.1:0-1229 GCA_964556215.1 uncultured Phycisphaeraceae bacterium | reverse complement strand
GCAAAGACCGCCAAATCCGGCAGGTATTCGAATGAAGTCCCGTTTTCGGCGAACATGCCCGCCACCATCATCCGGCGACGCATCATGGGCTGGCCAAAGTTGAAGATGGCTGTTCCGGCCGGCGGATCTTCGGTGGCCAGCGGCAGGCAGGGGTAGTTTTTCCCGGCCGGCGGAGGCGGCAGGCGCAGCAGGGCCATGTCGTGCGCCGGATCCGCCGCCACCCGTGACAGCGGCAAGCGGCCGAGGGTCGGTGAATCCCAAGAGAGCGGCGTATCGCCGGTGGTGGGATGGGCCACCGTCAGCACCCAGCCGTCAGGTGAAATAAGGAAGGCGCTGCCCTGCTGCTGGCCATCAATGCACAGCACGCCGCACGCCGCATCCAATTTGGGGTAAAGCGATGGGGGGGCTCCACCCGCGGGGGATTGGGTGGCGCAGGCGGCCAAGGTCAGGGAAACAAACGCGGTGGCAATCGGGAGACGCATGGGGGCCCAGTCTACGGCAATGTGGTGAGTGGGGGGCTTACTCCCCGCGCACCAATTCCACCCAATGGGCGGCGGTGGTTTGCGTGAAGTCGTGCAATTGCGCCCGGCAACTGGTGCCGGTGGCCACCACCCGTTTGTTCTTTTCATTGGCCATGCGCACGGCGGGGAACAGGCGGTCTTCGCCCACTTTCTCCGACAGGTCGTGATGGGTGTAACCGAAGGCGCCGGCCATGCCGCAGCAGCCGGTTTCGGGCGCATCCACGGTGAAGCCTGCGGCCTCCAGGATCTTTTTGGGCGCCGCGGCGGTGAACAAAGCACGCTGATGGCAATGCGGATGCAGCAGAGTTTGGCCGGGGGCAATGCCCGCCACCGGGCGCAAACGCAGACCGGTGGCGATTTGCCCGGCGATGAAGTCGTCAATCAAATGCACGTGTTTGACCACTTGCGCATTGGTGATTTCGGCGTCTTGGGGTTCATCGATCAGGTCAAACAGATCGTCGGTGATGGACGAGCAATCCGAAGGTTCGACCACCACGATGGGCAGGCCTTGGGCCGCATATTGGCGCAATTCGGCAAAGAGTTTGGCGCCGTGTTGTTTGGCCTCGCGCACCAAACCGCTGGACAAGCGCGGGCGCTGGCTGTCGTGGCTTTGGGTCAGGATGACCTGGAAGCCGCAGGATTCCAGCATCTCGACGGTGGCCAAGCCGATGTGCGGCTCAAAGTAGCGCATCCAGGTGTCGGCGAACA
>CAZKVP010000043.1:18303-25246 GCA_964556215.1 uncultured Phycisphaeraceae bacterium | reverse complement strand
CGGTCAACCCTCGACCACCACCACGCCGTTGGTGGTGCCGCAGGCGTTGCGGATTTCCCCCGGCGCCTGTGGGTCGTTGACCCACTCGCCATCCACCACGAACTTGTACTCGTGGCGGCCGGGCTCAAGGGCCAGGCGGGCGCGGAAGGACCCGTCCTTGGTTTTGATCATGCGCCGTTCGCCGGCCGACCAAACGTTGAAGGTTCCGGCGAGAAAAACCTTCCTGACGCCCGCCGCGGGCATGTGGATGAAAACGGTCTCTCCGGTCTTGGGGTCTTGGGACACCATGGCAAAATCCTTTCGTGTGTGGGTGTGAAACGGTGTGTGTGGGACGCGCAACGGTTGGCGCCACCCGGGGGAACTTCTTCCAAGCGGGGGCATTTTCGCCGCGATTTTACGGCCGTGGTGAGGATTTGGCCAGAAATAAAAAGAAAAAACCCGGCCAAGGCCGGCAACTTACCCGCATTTTTACCTTCCATTGGCGTTCCACCCGCGTTAGCATGGGGCCTCCCCTTTTGAAAGGCCGCCCCATGTCCATCCACACCAAAGACTTTCGTGTTCACAAGGGCGCTGCGGTGAAACTCAGCCAATGGCCCACCCAAGTCAAGCCTTTTTACAAGTCCAAGGCGCAGGCGGAGAAAATGCTGGCCGAGCATGTGGCGCAATTGAGCACCATGCAAAGCATGCTGTACGCCGACAACCGGCATGCGCTGCTTTTGATTTTTCAGGCGATGGATGCCGCCGGCAAGGACGGTGCCATCAAGCATGTGATGTCCGGCGTCAATCCGCAGGGTTGCCAGGTGTTCAGCTTCAAGCACCCGAGCGCGGAAGAACTGGACCACGACTTTTTGTGGCGCACCACCCGCTGCCTGCCGGCGCAGGGCAAGATCGGCATCTTCAACCGCTCCTATTACGAAGAGGTGCTGATCGCCCGCGTCCACCCCGAGATTTTGGCGGCCCAAGGCCTGCCCGCAGCCACCCTCAAGGACAAAAAACTGTGGCAGCACCGCTATGACTCGATCACCGATTTGGAGAAGCACTTGGACCGCAATGGCACCAAGGTGATCAAGTTCTTCCTGCACCTGTCCAAGGAGGAGCAGCGCAAGCGCTTTTTGGGCCGCATCGACACCCCGGAAAAAAACTGGAAGTTCAGCGCCTCTGATTTGGAGGAGCGCAAAAAGTGGGACGATTACCAGCGGGCCTACGAAGCCTGCCTGTCGGCCACCAGCACCAAGGAGTCGCCTTGGTTCGTGGTGCCGGCCGATGACAAATCCAATGCGCGGCTGATCATTTCAAAAGTCATCTTGGAGACGCTGGAGGGGCTGAAAATGGCCTACCCCAAACTCGATGCCGCGCAAAAAAAGGAATTGGCCGTCATGCGCGTGGCGTTGCAGAAGGAATAGGCACGGGCATCCTGCGGTGCGGATTGTTATTCTGGCGCCTTGCCCTTTCTTTGGTTCTTCGCGGCCGGCCCTTTGTTTTCAGATGGAACCCCTTCCCCTGCTTTTGCTCTCAGCGGCCGTTTTGGGGGTCGCCTTTTTGTATTCCTCGGTGGGGCATGCCGGGGCGTCGGGGTACATCGCGGTGATGGCTTTGTTTCAGGTGGCGCCCGATGCCATCAAGCCGGTTGCGCTGGTGCTCAATATTTTGGTGGCGGTCATCGCCTCCGTGCAATTCTGGCGGGCGGGACATTTTTCGTGGCGGTTGTTTTGGCCTTTTGCCCTGCTGTCGGTGCCGATGGCCTTTGTCGGCGGTTATTTCGCCCTGCCTGCGGGGTGGCTCAAGCCGCTGCTGGGGGTGGTGCTGCTGGCTTCGGCGGCCCGCTTTTTGTTTAAGCAGGGTGATCCGGCGGTGGTGCGGGCTCCGGGGCATCCGTTGGCGGTGGGGGTGGGCGGCGCCATCGGGTTGTTGTCCGGTTGGACCGGGACCGGTGGCGGTATTTTTTTGACGCCCGTCATGCTGCTGTGCAAGTGGGCCCGCACCAAACAGGTGGCGGCGGTCTCGGCGGCGTTTATCCTGCTCAACTCGGTCTCCGGCTTGGCCGGTCATTTGAGCAAGGGTGGGGGAGTTCCCATCATGGCTTGGCAATTGGCCGGTGCGGCCATTTTGGGCGGGTTGGCGGGGTCTTATTGCGGCAGCCGAAAATGGCCGGTGCGCACGATCCAAATCGTGCTGTCGGCGGTGCTGGTGATGGGCGGCGTCAAGTTGCTGCTGACATGATTCAAGCTTGGCGGGGGAAGGCGCAAGTCAGGCCGCTTTCACCGTCTTTTGATGGCCGCAATCCTCCAGGAAGCCGATCAATTGGCCGCGCAGGCGGTAGTAGTCGGGGTGCTCCAAAACAGCTTGGCGGTCGCGCGGCCGTTCAAAGGGCACCGCCATGATTTGGCCGATGGTCGCGTGCGGGCCATTGGTCATCATCACCACCCGGTCGGAGACGAACAGGGCTTCGTCCACATCGTGGGTCACCATCAGGGCGGTGGTGCGGTTGTTGGCCAGGAGGTCCATCAACACTTGTTGCAAGGTCAGGCGGGTCAGGGAATCCAGCATGCCGAAGGGTTCGTCAAGCAGCAGCATGCGCGGGTGCAGGGCGAAGGCGCGGGCCAGGCCCACGCGCTGTTGCATGCCTTGCGAGAGGTCTTTGGCGCGCTTGTGCATGGAATCGGCCAAGCCCACGGCGTGCAGGTAGTACTCCGCCTGTTCCTGGCGCTCCTGGGGAGAGACATGGGCGAACACCACCTTGACGCCCAGCATCACATTGTCAAAGGCGGTCAGCCACGGCAGCAGGCAGGGCGACTGGAACACCACGCCGCGGTCGGGGCCGGGGCCGCTGATTTCATGCGGGCCCACGATCACGCCGCCGTCGGTGATTTCGCAGAGGCCGGCCACCATCGACAGCACGGTGCTTTTGCCGCAGCCGGAGTGGCCGATCAGGCTGACCATCTCGCCCTCGTGCATGCGCAGGTTGAATTGCTCCACCACCGTCAGCGGGCCTTTGGGGGTGGGATAGGTTTTCTTCAGGTTGAACAGTTCGACGAAGGCGGACATGGGGGCTCCAAAAAGGCACCAAAAGAAACGGGGGTTTTCAGCCGCGCGGCAGCACCGGTTTGATATCGGGGCGTTTGGGCAGGGCGCGGGCAGACTTTTCGCGCATGCCGCCCAGGTCCATCAGACAGGCGGTGATTTCGGTGCGCAAGCGGGTGAAGCGCGGGTCGGAGTTGAGTTGGGTGCGGTCGCGCGGGCGGGGCAGATCCACCGTGAAACTTTGGCCCAAGGTGGCGCCCGGTCCGGGGGTGAGCGGGATGATGCGGTCGGCCAACAGCATGGCCTCGTCCACATCGTTGGTCACCAGCATGGCGGTTTTGCGGTCGCGCTGCCAGATGTGGGCGATCTGGTCCTGCAAGGTGGCGCGGGTCAGGGCATCCAGCGCGCCCAGAGGCTCGTCCATTAGCAGCACCTGCGGGTTGACGGCCAGGGCGCGGGCCACCGACACGCGCTGGCGCATGCCGCCGGAGAGCTCGCCGGGTCTGCGCGCGGCGGCGTGCGACAGGTGGACCATGCCCACGAATTCGAGCGCTCGGGCTTTGCGCTCGGCTTTGGGCATCTTTGGGAAGGCCTGGGCCACCGACAGTTCGACATTGGCCAGCACGCTAAGCCAGGGCAGCAGGGAGTAGTTCTGGAACACCACCCCGCGCTCCAAACTGGGGCCGGTGATGGGTTGGCCGACCATCAGCGCCTGGCCCTGGTCGGGCTTGGTCAGGCCGGAGAGCAGCGAAACCAGGGTGGTTTTGCCGCTGCCGGAAAAGCCGATGATGGCGACGAATTCGCCTTCTTGAATGTCGAGGTTGACGTCTTTGAGGACCTGGGTGCGGCCGGCGCCTTCGCCGAACGATTTGCCGACCCCTTGAAGTTGAAGCATGGACATGGTGGGCGCGTAAAAGGGGGCGAGATCAGTGGGCGGCGGCGGCGTCGAAACTCACGGCTTTCTGCAGCACGACCATCACGCGGTCGAGCAGGAAACCGATGACGCCGATGGTGAACACGGCGACGATGATGTTGGCCAGGGTGGCCTCGTTGCCGTTTTGGAACATGTCCCACACGAACTTGCCCAGGCCCGGGTTCTGGGCCAGCATTTCGGCGGCGATCAGCACCATCCAGCCGACGCCCAGCGACAGGCGCAAACCGGTGAAGATCAAAGGCAGGCTGGAAGGCAGGATGATTTTGAACACCCGGTCCCAGGTGCCCAGTTGCAGCACGCGGGCCACATTCAGGTGATCCTTGTCGATGGAGGCCACGCCCAAAGCGGTGTTGATCAGGGTCGGCCACAGCGAGCAGAGCGCCACGGTGATGGCGGAAATCAGGAAAGATTTCTCGAACCAGGCGTCCTTGGCCGCGGTGGTGTAGGTGGCGGCCACTGTGATGGTGACCAGGGGCAGCCAGGCCAGGGGCGAGACCGGTTTGAAGATGGCGATGAAGGGGGTCACGCCGGACATGAAGGTGGGGGAGAGTCCGCACAAAATGCCGATGGGGATGGCCACCAACGCCGAAATCACGAAGCCGATGAACACGGTCTTGATGCTGGTGACGATCTGGTCGATGTAGGTCGGGCTGGCGGCGTACTTGGAATCCAGCGTGTTGTCGGCGCGCTTGCGCCGGGTTTCGGCCTTGCGGGTCAGGGTGTCCTTTTCATCCGGGTCGGCGGCGGTTTTGGCTTCTTCCTCGAATTTCTTGGCCTCGGTCAGGTATTTGTCGGCTTTCTCCTTTTGGGCGGCATAGAAGGCTTTTTCTTTTTCGCGGTTTTCAAACCAACTGTTGAGCAGCACCTTGCTTTGTTTGACCACCACCGTGGGGGAGGGCAGCTGGCCGTAGGCATCGGACTTGATCCGGGGCGCGGCCCAGGCCCAGATGCCGATGAAGATGGCGAAGGCGGCCACCGGCACCGCGATGTGGCGGAGGATCTGATCAATCTGTTTGCGGGGCGCGTCGCCGAAAGCCAGTTTGGCGACCGGCACGAACACCGACAGGCCCAGGGCGTGCATGACGCGCACCAATCCGCGTTGGAACTTGTTCTTCATGGGATGGGAAAGGAAGCGTGGAAAAGGAAGCGGATGAAAGGTCCGGCCGCGCACAAGCGGGAAGCGGGTTTTGGTCCGCTCCCCGCTTGGTTTGGCGGCAAGGCAAAAGATCAGTGGTTGTGGCCGATCTTGAGTTTCTTGAGGTAGGCGTTGGGCTGGTGGCCGTCGAATTCCACGCCGTCCACGAAGGCACTGCTGGCCGGCTTGTAGCCGTCATAACCGGCGGCGGGCAGGTCGGAGGCCTTGAGTTCGCCCTCGTCCGCCAGCATTTGGGCGGCCTTCAGGTAGAGGTCGGGGCGGTACACCTTCTTGGCCACCTCGGCATACCAGGCATCGGGCTTGGGTTCGCCGATTTGGCCCCAGCGGCGCATCTGGGTCAGGTACCACACGCAGTCGCTGTAGTGGGGGTAACTGGCCTGGTTCTTGAAGAACACATTGAAGTTGGGCAGCGCCACCTTGTCGGTTTTTTGATAGTAGAAAGAGCCGGTCATCGAGTTGGCCAGAATTTCATAATCGGCGCCCACATAGTTGGGCTTGGACAGCAGGCGGCAGGCTTCCTCGCGGTGGAGGAACTTACCGCTTTTGTCGGTGGCATCCAGCCATTTGCTGGCGCGGATCAGGGCCTTGAGCACGGCCAGGTGGGTTTGCGGATTTTTGGTGGCCCAGGCTTCGGAAACGCCGAACACCTTTTCGTTGATGCCGTCGGAAATTTCGGTGGAGGTGGAGACCGCCACGCCGATGCCGCTCATCACCGCCTTTTCGTTCCACGGCTCGCCCACGCAGTAACCGCAGATGGTGCCGGACTGCATGGTCGAGGGCATCTGGGGCGGCGGGGTGACCGACAGTTGGATGTCGGCGTTCTGGGTGCCGGTGGTGTCGGCCGTGGTGTAGAAACCGGGGTGGATGCCGCCGTTGGCCAGCCAGGCGCGCAACTGGTAGTTGTGGGTGGAGACCGGGAACACCATGCCCATCTGCAGCAGTTTGCCGTCGGCCTTGGCCTTGTCGGCTAGGGGTTTCAGGGCGGCGGCGCTGATCGGGTGGGGGGCGGCGGGGCTGTCCAGCTTGGGGTCGGCCTTTTTCATGGCGTCCCACACCGCGTTGGAGACGGTGATGCCGTTGCCGTTGACGCCCATCACATAGGCGGTGATGACGTCGGCCTTGGTGCCAAAGCCGATGGTGGCGCCAACCGGCTGGGTGGCCAGCATGTGCGAGCCGTCAAGTTCGCCGGAGATCACGCGGTCGAGCACGACCTTCCAGTTCGCTTGCGCCTCGAGGGTGACATCCAGGCCTTCGTCGGTGAAGAAGCCTTTTTCCTTGGCAACGACCAGGGGGGCGCAGTCGGTGAGTTTGATGATGCCGAGTTTGAGGGTGGTTTTTTCGGGCTTCAATTCGTCGGCGCGGGCGGACGAACCGAAGGGCAGGAGGGCGGCGGCCAGCAGCAGGCTGGCGGTGCGCAGGAAGGTGCGGCGGTTGAAAGAAAGGGTCATGGGGTTCCTTGAATGTGTGTGGGGGGAGAGGTTGGGGCGGATTTAGAACTTGAACATCACCTGCGAGTAGGCGAAGTCCACATCGTTGCCAATGGCCGGCGATCCGGTGGCATAGGCTTTGCCAGCGAAGAAATGGCTGTAGCCGACTTCCAGCGACAGGTGGGCATCCACCTTGTAGGCGGCTTTCAAATCAATCTCGTTGCCCACATCCCTGCTGGTGGTCAGGGCCGCCGCCGCCGTGGCCACGCCGCCGCCCACGTTGTAGATGGCGTCTTTGGCCGAAGCGCGCGTGAAGTGATGGACGGAGGCTGTCAGCGTGAGGTCGGCCAGCGGGCTGGCGGAGACGCCCGCGAACAGATCGCTCCCGTTCTGGCGGCCCAGCAC
>CAZKVP010000043.1:0-18203 GCA_964556215.1 uncultured Phycisphaeraceae bacterium | reverse complement strand
CCGGCGCCATGTAGTCGGCCGGTGCGGGCGGCGGCGCCTGGGCGGCATCCACCGCCAAAGCGGGGGTGGCGATGACCGCCAGCAAAGCGGCGGACGAGAAGGCGGACCAGCGGAAAGCGTGCGATAACCCAAGAGACATGGCGTGCTCCAGAAAAGGGGGAAGGATGTCCTCTGTGTGTGTGTGGGTTGGAACCCTCCGCCCTGAAGGGGCAGCGTTCGGACACAGGGGCCGCAAGGCGCGGCTCAAGCATTCTTGGCAAGTGGTATGCCAAACTTAAAAATCACCGTTTATTTTTCAAGATGCATGAAAAAAGTGCATTTCTCGCCTTTTGCTGATGTGGTGTGCGCTTTTTAAGCGTGCCTGTTTTAAATGCATCACATATTTTTTTAGGCAGCCTGACGGATAAAACCGCATTTGAGGCGGATATTTTCCTTGGCACGGGCTTTGCTTCCTTTTGCTTCCTGTGGCGACCAGTCTTCTTCTCCTTATTTCCCCCAACAGCGGCCTTTCGTGGAACATACCGACACCCATCAGCCCGTGTGCGGGCACTTTCCTTATTCGCGCCAGGAGCTCTACGCCATCGCCAAGGTGCGCGACATTCATTCTTTCGGTGAACTGCTGGTGATGGTGGGCCACGGCGGGGGGTGCGAAACATGCAGGGCGGTGGTCGCCTCCATCCTGGCACAGGCTTGGAATGCGCACGCATCCAACGATGCCCAGGCCCCGCAGCAGGCCGCCAACGACCAATTCCTGGCCAACCTGCAGAAGGATGGCACCTATTCGGTGGTGCCGCGCATCCCAGGTGGGGAAATCACCCCCAACGGGCTGATCACCATCGGAAAAATCGCCAAGAAGTACCGGTTGCACACCAAGATCACCGGCGGCCAGCGCATTGACCTGCTTGGTGCGCGGTTGGACCAGTTGCCCAAGATATGGCGGGAATTGATCGATGCCGGCTTTGAATCCGGGCAGTCCTACGGCAGGTCACTGCGCACGGTGAAATCCTGCGTCGGCTCCGCTTGGTGCCGCTATGGCGTGCAGGACGCGGTCGGGTTGGCCATCGAGCTTGAGAACCGCTACAAGGGACTGCGCGCGCCGCACAAAGTCAAGATGGCTGTTTCCGGCTGCACCCGCGAATGCGCCGAGGCGCAAAGCAAGGATGTGGGGGTGATCGCCACCGAGAAAGGCTGGAACCTGTATGTGTGCGGCAACGGCGGCATGAAACCGCGCCACGCCGAATTGCTGGCCGTCGACCTTGACGGGGGAACCTTGGTCAGGTTGATCGACCGTTTTTTGATGTTCTACATCCGGACCGCCGACCGCCAGCAGCGCACCAGCACCTGGCGGATGGGGTTGGAGGGCGGCCTCGATTACCTTCGGCAGGTGATTGTTGAGGACAAGCTGGGCTTTGGCATGGAACTGGAGGCGGCGATGGCGCACGTCACCGCCTCCTACCGCTGCGAATGGAAGGCCACGCTGGAGGATGTGGAGAAAACCAGGCGGTTCTGCGCCCTGCCCGGCCCGCCCGGGATGCCGGGCGACATCGTGATGGTCCGCCCGCAGGAGCGGGCCGGTTTGGACGGACCCCGCGGGGGGGCGGATGTTCACCTGACCATCGGGGCCACGCGCTAGCGGGCAGGCCGTCTAACATACCTCCCCAATGCTGGTGGATTCCTTTTATCGCCGCGTCGGCTACCTGCGCCTCTCCCTGACCGAGGGCTGCCAGATGCGCTGCATCTATTGTCGGCCGGAAAAGCATGCCGGCAGGCCGGGGGCGATGAAGGTGGCGGAAATCGCGGCTTTGGTCGGTCATCTGGCCGCCAACCATGGCCTATCCAAAGTGCGCTTGACCGGCGGCGATCCCTCGATGCGGCCGGATTTGGTGGAAGTGGTAGCCGCCGTGGCGCAAACGCCGGGGGTGGCTGAAGTGACGATGACCACCAACGCCCTGACTTTGGCGCGCGACGCGGCGGCGCTCAAGGCGGCCGGCCTGTCGCGGGTGAACATCAGTTTGGATTCATTGGACGGCGAGCGTTTTGCCGCCTTGACCGGTTTGAAGCAACTGGGCCGGGTGCTCGATGGGATTGACGCGGCCATTGCGGCCGGGCTGCAACCGAAATTGAATTGCGTGGTGGTCAATCGTTTCAATGACGAAGAGTTGGCCGACTTGGCGGAGTTTGCCGCAAAAAAGAACATCGCCATTCGCTACATTGAATTGATGCCGATGGGCCCCTTGGCCGACCGCTGGGCCGACCGTTATGTGCCGGAGGCGCAAATGCAGGCCCGCTTGCGCCCGCGCTTGACCGGTTGGGTGCCGTTGGAGCAGGGGGCGTCCGCCGCCCGCAGTTACCAATGCCAAACCCGGGACGGACTGCCGGTGGAGGTGGGTTTCATCACGCCGATGAGCTGCAACTTTTGCGCCGCCTGCAACCGTTTGCGGGTGGGTTCGCATGGCGATTTTTTCCCTTGTTTGATGGATGCCCCGGCGGGTAATGTGATGGCGGCTTTGCGTCCGGTATTTGACGGCGAAAAATTGGATGCCTTGCTGGCGGCCGGTTATGCCCAGAAAAAAGATGTGCATCCGCACAACGGTTTTGTCACCATGACTTCCATCGGAGGCTGATCCCATGTCCCAGGAACTCCCAAGCACGTTTAAAAAATTCACCGCCCGCTTTCCCCAGTTGGCCAAGGCCCATCAGTCGATGGCGATGGCCGCTACTGCCGGACCACTTTCACCGCGTGAATTGGCTTTGGTCAAAATCGCCCTGTGCGTGGGGGCCGGCAAGGAGTCCGCATTGCGCAGCCATATCCGCCGCGCGATGGAGGGTGACGATGGCATGACCATGGCCGAAATCGAGCATGCCATTGTGCAGGCGATGACCACCCTGGGCTTTCCGCACACGGTGCAGGCCTGGAGTTGGGCGCAAATCCAATTTGAGCGCGACCGGCTGGACAAGGAGGGGGCGTGAGCATCACGGTCAAACTGTTCGGCCCGCAGGCGCAATTGGCCGGTGCGCGCGAATTGTGCCTGGAATTGGCAGACGCGCCCACGGTGGCGCAAGTGCGCGCGGCTTTGGCCTCGGTTTGCCCCGTACTTGCGCCGTCGCTCGCGGCTTCGCGCATTGCGGTGAACCATGCGTTTGTTTCGGACTCCGACACGGTCAACGCCACTGATGAGGTGGCGTTGATTGGGATGGTGAGTGGGGGATGACGATGAAGATTTCTGGCATCTTGCTCAGCCCCCAACGGGGGCTCGTATTTGAAGCCCAGGGTTGCCGCGCTTGGGTGGAAACCCTGGGTTGGGTGTTTCAAATGTTCACCAACCCCAACGGGGTTGCGTATTCCGCGACCCCGTTGGGGTCGTGTGGTGTGTGTGGCTTTACCCAGGGTAGCCTTCGGCAACCCTGGGCTTCAAATACGAGGCCCCGTTGGGGCCTGAATCAAAGGAGCCCGTCATGACGCCGCGAATTCGTATTGTGTCGGGGCCTCTTTCAGCCAAAGACCGGGCCATTCCAACTCGCATGCAAGGAAAAATCGGTGCATTGGTTGTATTTGAAGGCTTGGTGCGTGAAGGAGAAGATGGCCGGCCTTTGCGAGCTTTGTGGTACGAGGCTTACGAGCCTATGACCACAAGATGCTTGGAAAATCTAGCATATGAGCTGGCGGCTGCGCATACCCAAGGGCAGGCTCAGGTTTTGCTTGTCAGGATTGAGCACAGTATTGAACGGGTGATGGTAGGAGGGTGCTCGTTTCGTTTGACAGTGGGTGCGGCTCATCGCAAGGAAGCATTGGCATTCATGGATGAGTTCATCGATCGTATGAAGAAGGAAGTTCCGATTTGGAAGAGCCCTATCTGGCCGCCGTCTCCTGGACAATCTCCCGTTTATGCTTGAATCCCCATCTATCCTCGATTCCCTGCTCGCCCACGTGAAACCCGGGAGCATGGAACTTGCGCATCTGGCACGAGCCTTCGGCCGCGCCTTGGCGCAGGATGTGCGCGCCGACCGCGATTCGCCGGCGTGCGATGTGTCGGCGGTGGATGGCTATGCGGTGCGGCTCCATGAAGGCGCCACTTTGCGGGTCGCCTTCGATGTGCCCGCCGGCTCGCCTGCGCCCGCGCTGCCCGCCGGCATGTGTGCCCGCGTGATGACCGGTGCGCCGGTGCCGGCGGGAGCGGAGGCGATGGTGCCCCGCGAGAAGACCGATGAGACGGACAAGGTGCAAGTGCACCTGCTGGCGCCGGAGAAAATCAAAGCCGGCGACAACATCCGCCGCCAAGGCGAAAACTTGCGCTTGGGCGAAACGGCGTTGGAGGCGGGAAAAGAAATCAATTCGGCGGTGGCGGGGAGTTTGTCGCTCTTGGGCGTGGCGCAGCCGCAGGTATTCAAGCGCTTGAAGATTGCGGTGTTGATCACCGGCGACGAGGTGTTAAGCGCAAGTGATGCGCCGCAGCCGTGGCAAGTGCGTGATGCGAACGGGCCGGCGTTGCAGGCGCTGCTTGTGCCGTTGCCGTGGGTGGAGAGTGTGATGGTGCGCTTTGTGAAAGATGAGCCCAAGGCGTTGAAGGTCGCGATTGGCGAAGCGCTGGCATCGTGTGATGCTTTGCTTTTGACCGGCGGCGTGTCGGCCGGTGAACTGGATTTCGTGCCGCGCATGTTGCGCGAAGCCGGCTGCGAAATCGTGTTTCACAAGTTGGCGATTCGCCCCGGCAAACCGCTGCTCGGCGCAATCACTTCTGACGGTCGCCCAATCTTCGGCCTGCCCGGCAATCCGGTGGCGGTGATGACTTGCGCCCGGCGCTTCGCGATGCCGGCTTTGCGTGCGCGGGCAGGGTTGCGGCAGGTTCAGCCCACTTTGGTCGAGGTGGTGGGGGATGACGGGAAGACTTTGGAGTTGACTTGGTTTCGGCCGGTGAAGCTGATCGGGGCGGGCAAGGTGCAATTGATGGCGACGAAGGGGTCGGGGGATCCGGTGGGGGCGGCGGGGGGGGATGGGTTTGTGGAAATTGCGCCTGATGAAGTGGCGGCTGGATTGAAATTATTTTTTGCGTGGTGATTCCTTCTTATCCTCTCCCCATGAACCTCACCCACCTCAACGCCCAAGGCCACGCCCGCATGGTCGATGTCGGCGACAAACAAATCACCCGCCGCCATGCCACGGCCGAGGGCTTTGTCCGCATCAGCCGGGAGTTGGCCGACAAAATCCAATCCAACTCCGTCGCCAAGGGCAATTTGTTGGATGTGGCCCGCGTGGCCGGCATCATGGCGGCCAAGCGCACCGACAGCCTGATCCCGATGTGCCATTCCTTGCCGCTGGACGGCATCGACATTGAAGCGCAAGTGGTCGAGCGCGCCGATGGGCCGGCCGTTCACTTGCGTGCCACCGCCCGCGTCGAAGCCAAGACCGGCGTGGAGATGGAGGCCTTCACCGCCGTGGCTGTGGCCGCGCTCACCGTGGTGGACATGGGCAAGGCGGCGGACCCGGGCATGGTAATCGAGGGGATTCGGTTGTTGGAAAAAGGCGGGGGGAAGAAGGGGGTGTGGAAGGCGGCCGGGGGTGCCACCCTCAGGAGCGCCGGCATCTCTGCCGGCCGGGATCGCCAGCTTCCAGCTGGCCTGAATTCCCCAGTCAAACCCGGTGCGCCCCGCCCCATCCCCGATCTGTCATCCGCCCCCGATCTGCATTCCCGCGGCTATCTGTTGCACGCGGACAAAGAAGGCACCATTCAGTTCATCACCTTCAGATTGGCCGATGCCGTCCCGCAGGAGAGAATCACGGAGTGGCAAAAAGAACTCGGCTTGTGGCAATCGTTGGAACATATTCCCGCCGATGATCCGCGTCAGGCCGAGTTGCGCCGTCGCTTGGAGGTTTATGCGGATGCCGGGCATGGAAGTTGCGCCCTGCAAGACCCGCGCGTGGCGGAAATGGTTTGTGATGCGATGCGGCACTTTGACGGTGAGCGCTATCGGCTGCTGGCTTGGTGCGTGATGCCCAACCATGTGCATGTGCTGCTTGAAATGTTGCCTGGTCATGCGTTGTCCGAAGTGATGCATTCTTGGAAATCTTTTACGGCCACCCAAGCCAACAAGTTGTTGGGGTGCAAGGGGGAGTTTTGGATGCGGGATTATTTTGACCGCTTTATGCGGGATACGCGCCATTTGGAAGACACTTTGGAATACATCAAAGCCAATCCGGTGAAAGCCGGTCTGAAGGATTGGGCTTGGGTGGGGCGTTTTGATGCGGTCATCAATGAGGTGCTGGCAAAGGCGAAGGTTTTGGAGGCATTGCCGGCAGAGATGCCGGCGGTCCCGGCCGGCAAGGATGCCGGCGTTCCTGAGGGAGGTCAACCATGAATATCGCCATCCTCACCATCTCCGACCGCTGCTTCAACGGTGAACGCCAAGACGCCTCCGGCCCCGGTTTGGTCGATCTGTGCCGCGAAAAACTGGGCGCAACTTTGATTGAATATGCGCTTGTTCCCGATGGCATCGAAGCCGTGCGCGAAGGGATCATGCGTTTTGTGGGGCAGGTGGACCTGATCCTGACCACCGGCGGCACCGGCCTGGCGCCGCGCGATTTCACGCCGGAGGCCACGGCGCAAATTTTGGAGCGGCGGCATCCGGCTTTGTTGGAGTTGGCGCGCCGCCTCTGCTATGACATCACGCCCAAGACTTACCTTTCGCGCGGCGAAGCGGGGGCCATCGGCAAAACGCTGGTCATCAACCTGCCGGGCTCGCCCAAGGGCAGCCGCGAGATGCTTGAAGCCTTGCTCGACATTCTGCCGCATGCGATTGAAACCTTGCGTGGGGAAGTGAAGGACGGATGAACGATCTGCCCGCCTACATCCTGGCCGGCGGCCGTTCCACCCGCTTCGGCTCCGACAAGGCGCGGGCATTGCTTGACGGTCGGCCGTTGCTGGTGCGGATTGCGGATTTGGCCAAGGTTGCAGGCTCTTCATCCGTGCATGCGGTGGCACGCGAGCGGTTTGCCTACGACGACTTGGGCGTGCCGACCTTGGCTGATGACCGCACGGATCTTGGTCCGGTGGCTGGGCTGGAGGCCGCCCTGCTGCGCCGTCTCCAACACTTGGGCGAGGGCTGGCTGCTGCTGCTCACCTGCGACCAGTTGGCGTGCGAGCCGGCTTGGGTGGTGCAATTGCGCATGGCTGCCGGTGGCGCGGCCCATGGCGCGGTATGGGCCGCCGTCTTCCACGACGGGCAGCGCTTTCAACCGGTTCCCGGCCTGTACCACACGCGCTTGCTCGCACGGGTGGTGCCACTGCTGGACCGCGCGGAAAAGGGCGAAGTGCGGGCTTCGTTTCAGCGCTTGCTTGACGGTGCGCCGGTGGCGCAAATTCCGTTGCCGGCAGACTGGCCGCCCCATCTTCAAGCCAACCGGCCGGAGGATTTGCCGTTTAGACCTTCGGCTTGAGGTGTTCCGCCAGCGCCCGCACGGTCGGCGACATGAAGAATTCGCCGTCCTCCGGCACGCAATCCACGCGCACGCCGTCGGCGCGGAGTTTTTCCGCGGCATTGGGGCCGATGGCGGCCACTGTCGTATGCGCCAGTCCGGCATGGAGCAGTTCGGACAGGGTGAGTTTTTCCGCGACGTCGCGCAGGCGGTTCCATTGCGCCGCGCTGGTGAACACGATGGCGTCCACCCCTTGGGCGCCGATCTTGCGGATCAGCGATTCAACCGCGGCATCCTCGGTTTCACCGGCGTAGACATAGGGTGCCACCGGTATCGGCTCTGCGCCACGCGCGGCCAGGGCCTCCATCAGGCGGGCGTTGGGGTCGGTGCCGTAGAGCTGCACGCCCACGCGCAGGCCGGCCGGATGCAGGCCGTCCAGCGCGGCGATGACGCCGTCGGTGGTGGGCGGCTCCACGGCGAGGTCTTCGCGCAGGCCGAAGGCTTGCAATTCGCGGACCGGCTTGTTGCCACGGACGATTTTTTTGACCCGGCGCAATTGGGTGACCACTTGCGCCTCAAGGCCGGCGGTGCGGGCCGTGGCCATCAGCCGCCGCACGCCTTCGCCGGTGTAAAAAATCACCGCATCCATCTCGCCCCGCGCCAGGACGTTGAGCCAGGCCACCACTTTGGCCTGGTCGGGGGCGTCCAAAATGGCGATTAGCGGGCAGGCCAACACCTCTGCCCCGGCGCGCGTGAGCATGCCGGCGAGCAAATGGCCTTGCCGGCATTCGGGCACCACGATCAGACGGTCGGCAAAAGGGGGTGGGGGCATGCGGGCGCATGGTAGTGCCAAAGGACTTGGGTGCCGCAGGGGGATCAAGGGAGTTTGGGGGTGATCCTTTTTAAGTGCGTGGCGGTATGGGTCCCCTTGGCCGGCGAGGGAGGGGTGCAGTTTAAAAGTGCTCATAAATGATGCACGCCTATTTTTTAATCAATCCGCCCGAACTGGCATGGATTGGGCTCCCTATTTGGTTTTGGCATGGACTTTGCCCTAATGCTCGGGGAGTCTCATCCCCATTCCTCCTTATTGGTGGTCTTCGTGAAACAAACCTGCACCCGCATCGTGGTCATCGGCAACGGCATGGTCGGCCACCGTTTGGTGGAGTATCTGGCCCCTTCGCTTGGCGAAATGACCGTCACCGTGTTTGGCGAAGAGCCGCGCCCGGCCTACGACCGAGTCGGTTTGACCTCATTTTTTGACGGCAAGTCGGCCGATGACCTGTCGTTGGTCAAGCCCGGCTTCTACAACCAAGAAAACTTGCGCCTGATCACCGGCGACAAGGTGGTGACCATCGACCGCGAGAAAAAGGAAGTCGTCTCCATGGCCGGCGAGCGGGTGGCCTACGACAAGTTGGTGCTGGCCACCGGCTCCAAAGCGTTGGTGCCGCCGGTGCCGGGCCGCGAGGCCTCTGGCGTGTTCGTGTACCGCACCATCGAGGATTTGGAAGCGATCCAAGAACGGGCCAAAACCTCCAAGGTGGGGGTGGTGCTGGGCGGCGGTTTGCTCGGCTTGGAGGCCGCCAATGCCCTGAAAAAAATGGGGTTGGAAGCTCATGTGCTGCAATTGGCCCCGCGCCTGATGAATGTGCAGGTGGACGAGTCCGGCGGCGCTTTGCTCAAGCGGTTGATCGAGGATTTGGGCGTCAAAGTGCATGTGAACGCCAACACCGACAAAATCGTCAGCACGGAAGCCGACGGCGTCACCGCGTTGGATTTGGTCGGCGGCAAGAGCATTCCCGCCGATCTGGTGGTGTTCTCCTGCGGCATCGTGCCGCGCGACGAACTTGCCCGCGCCGCCGGTTTGGTGGTCGGGCCGCGCGGCGGCATCGTGGTGGATGACGCGCTGCGCACCAGCGACCCGGATATTCACGCCATCGGCGAATGCGCGCTGTGGAATGGCCGCATTTACGGCCTGGTCGCCCCCGGCTATACCATGGCGCAAATTTGCGCCGATTACCTGACCGAAGAAAAAGACAGCGCCTTTGAAGGCGCCGACATGAGCACCAAACTCAAGTTGATGGGGGTGGATGTGGCCAGTTTCGGCGATGCCCATGGCGCCACCCCCGGCGCGCGTTCCATCGTGTATCACGACGACCCGAAGGGCGTTTACAAGAAGATCGTGTTGTCGAGTTGCGGCAAAAAGTTGCTCGGCGGCGTGCTGGTCGGCGATGCCGGTGACTACGGCGTGCTGCAGCAGGCGGTGCTCTCCGGCATGGACCTGCCCGACAATCCGGCCTCGCTTATTTTGCCGGCCGGCAGCGGCGAAGGCGGCGGCTTGGGCGTGGATGCGCTGCCCGCGTCCGCCAGCATCTGCTCGTGCAACAATGTCACCAAGGGCGGCCTGTGCGCCGCCATCCGTGACCAAAACCTGGGCACTTTGGAAGAAGTGAAAAAAGCCACTTCTGCCTGCACCGGCTGCGGCGGCTGCACCGTGCTGACCACCAAAATCCTCAAGAGCGAATTGAAGAAGCGCGGCGTGGCGGTCAACAACCATGTCTGCGAGCACTTCCCTTATTCACGCCAGGAGTTGTACTCCATCGTGCGGGTGCGCCAGATCAAATCCTTTGACGCTTTGCTTGATTCCGTTGGCCGTGGCCTGGGTTGCGAAACCTGCAAGCCCGCGGTGGCTTCCATCCTGGCCTCGGCCTGGAATGATTACATTCTGGAAGAAGCCCATGTCGGCCTGCAGGACACCAACGACCGCTTTTTGGCCAACCTGCAAAAAGACGGCACCTACTCGGTGGTGCCGCGCATATGCGGCGGTGAAATCACGCCCGAAGGCCTGATTGTCATCGGCACCATCGCCAAAAAATACGGCCTGTACACCAAGATCACCGGCGGCCAGCGCATCGATTTGTTCGGCGCCCGCGTCGAGCAGTTGCCGCCGATCTGGAAGGAATTGATCGACGCCGGTTTTGAATCCGGCCATGCCTACGGCAAGTCGCTGCGCACGGTCAAATCCTGCGTCGGCTCCACCTGGTGCCGCTACGGCGTGCAGGATTCGGTGGGCTTCGCCATCGAACTGGAGAACCGCTACAAGGGCCTGCGCTCGCCGCACAAGATCAAATTCGCCGTCTCCGGCTGCACCCGCGAATGTGCCGAGGCGCAAAGCAAGGATGTGGGCCTGATCGCCACTGAAAAGGGCTGGAATTTGTACGTGTGCGGCAACGGCGGCATGAAGCCGCGCCACGGCGACTTGCTGGCCAGCGATCTGGACAAGGCGACCGTGGTGAAATTCATCGACCGTTTTTTGATGTTCTATGTGCGCTCGGCCGACCGTCTGCAACGCACCAGCACCTGGCGGGATGAATTGGCCGGCGGTTTGGACTACCTCAAGCAGGTGGTGGTGCACGACAGCCTGGGTCTGGGCACCGAGTTGGAAGCCGAGATGGCCCATGTGGTGTCCACTTACCAATGCGAATGGAAGACCACGATTGAAGATGAAGAAAAGATGAAGCGCTTCCGTTCCTTCGTCAACGCCGACGCACCCGATGACGGCATCGTGTTCGTGCCTGAGCGCGGGCAGATCCGCCCGGCCAATCACTACGAAAAAAAGACCACCACCCTCACCCTTGGAGCCACCCGATGAATGCTTGGAACCCCATTTGCGCCCTGACCGACATCCCCGCCAACACCGGCGTCGCCGCCCTGGTGGGCAAGACCCAGATCGCCGTCTTTCGCGTGCGCGCGGGCGGCGCGGACCAATTGTTCGCCATCGGCAACCAGGACCCCTTCACCGGCAGCAATGTGCTTGCGCGCGGCATCGTGGGGGACAAAGACGGGCGCTTGAAGGTGGCCTCGCCCCTGCTCAAGCAGACCTTTGATCTGGAAACCGGCGTCTGTTTCGAAAAGCCGGAAATCTCCGTGCCGGTCTACGCCGTGCGCGCCGTGGGCGGCAAGGTCGAAGTGCGGGCCGATTGATCGGTCCGGCAGGGGGCGGTCATTTGAACGGCTTGCCCCACATCACCGTCTCACACACATACATACTTTTTAACCATTCCCCATCCTTTTCAGGATCCCCATGAATCTTAAATCTTTCAAAGAATCCGGCCACTGGCCCACGCTGCTGACATCGTTTTTGTATTTCGATTTCAGTTTCATGGTCTGGACCCTGCTTGGCGCCCTGGGCGGACAAATCGGCGAAGCCCTGCATCTGAGCGCCGGGCAAAAAGGTTTGATGGTGGCCACGCCGCTGCTGGCCGGCGCCTTCTTCCGCCTGGTGCTGGGCGTGTTGGTGGACCGCATCGGCGCCAAGACCACCGGCATCATCGCCCAGGTGATCGTGCTTGGCGGCATGCTTGGCGCGTGGCAATACGGCCTGCACAATCTCGGCGAAGCCGTCACCATGGGCCTGATTCTGGGTGTCGCCGGTGCCTCGTTTGCAGTGGCCTTGCCGCAGGCCGGCCGCTGGTACCCGCCCAAGATGCAGGGCGCGGTGATGGGCATCGCCGGCGCCGGCAATGTCGGCGTGGTGCTGGACCATCTGATCGCGCCCAAGTTGGCCGAGGGGCCCGGTGGCTGGCAGAGCGTGTTCGGTTGGGCCTTGATTCCCGGCCTGCTGGTGTTGATCACCTATGTGCTGCTGTCAAAAGAAGCGCCCGCTCCGGCCGGCGGCTTCAAGAAGAAAACCTTCGCCGATTATTGGACTCTGCTGCGTGAAAAAGACGCCCATTGGTTCTGCTTCTACTACACCCTGACCTTCGGCGGCTTCGTCGGCTTGGCCTCGTATTACGCCTTGTATTTCCAAGATCCCAGCCTGCTGCACTTCAGCAAGGTCAAGGCCGGTTTGCTGGCCGCCATGTGCACCATGGCCGGCGCGGTGGCCCGGCCGGTCGGCGGCTTTCTGGCCGACCGCTTCGGCGGCATCCGCACCTTGTCGTCCTTCTACGCCATCGCCGCTGGCGCCCTGGTCGGTTGCGCTTTCATCACCAAGGGCACGCCTTTGCCGGTGGTGATGGGCCTGTTCCTGGTGATTTCCACCGCCTTTGGCTGCGGCAACGGCTCGGTGTTCCAACTGCTGCCGCTGCGCTTTGGCAAAGACATCGGCGTGATGAGCGGGTTGGTCGGTTGCGGCGGCGGGGTGGGGGGCTTCATCTTTGCCGCCGCTTTGGGGCTGGCCTCCGAGAAGACCAGCTCCTACGCCGCTGGATTCCTGGGTTTTGCCGCCCTGTGCGGCGTGGCGATGGGAGCCATCAGTTTGATCAAAACCCGTTGGCGCACGACTTGGGGCGCGGCCGTGGAGGCACGCATCTGAGTGAGGCAGAGGTGTCTGGCGCGGTGCGTGTCGGTTCATTTCCGTAGGTTCTTTTCCCATGCCCATCAACCGCCTCCTGGCCGAACAACAGAACTTGCGCCCCGCTTCGGCGGTGGAATCGTTCGCGGCCTGGCATGACAACCACGACGGCTTGGGCGCGCAGCAGGGCGGCACTTGCGCCGTCTCCTACCAGCCGCGCCATTACCAAGAGTTGATTCCCGTCGGCCTGCCCGGCGTCGGCGAGCAATTCGCTTTTGAAGTGGATTTGGACGCCTGCACCGGCTGCAAAGCCTGCGTGGCGGCCTGCCACTCGCTCAACGGCTTGGATGACAATGAATCCTGGCGCGACATCGGCTCCTTGGTCAGTGAAGCCACCGGCGGGCTGGCTTGGCAACAAACGGTCACCACCGCCTGCCACCATTGCGTGGAGCCGGGCTGCCTGCAGGGCTGCCCGACCCAGGCGTATGAAAAAGATCCGATCACCGGCATCGTGAGCCACTTGGATGACCAATGCATCGGCTGCCAGTATTGCTCGCTCAAGTGCCCCTACGATGTGCCCAAATACAACCAACGGCTCGGCATCGTGCGTAAGTGCGACATGTGCCACCAGAGGTTGAAGGTGGGCGAGGCGCCGGCCTGCGTGCAATCCTGCCCCAATGGCGCGATTGCCATCCGCATCGTCAAGCAATCGGCGGCCATCACCCGCGATGAGCCGGTGATTGAAGGCGCGGTGCCTTCGACGATCACCCGCCCGACCACTTTGTATGTCTCGGCCAAGCCGCGCCCCAAGCAAATTGCGCCTCCGCATCAAGATGTGCCGCGTGTCGAACACACCCATTGGCCCTTGGTGGTGATGCTGGTGTTGACCCAGGCTTCGGCCGGGGCCTGTCTGGCTTATCTGGCCGCGCCGAGCAAGGCTTTGGCCACCACTGCGGCGGTTGTTGGCATCATCGGCATTCACGCCAGCATTTTGCACTTGGGCCAACCGCTCAAAGCCTGGAAAGCCTTTTTGGGCTGGCGCACCAGTTGGCTCTCGCGCGAGATCATCGCCTTTGGCGGTTTTGCCGGTGCGCTGAGTTTATTGGCCACTTGCGCTTGGGTGCCGATGCTGGGAAAATTTGCGCCTTTGGCGGCCTTCGGTGCCAGTGGCGCCGGTTTGGCCGGCGTGTTCTGCTCGATCATGGTTTATGTGGACACCCACCGCGCCGGCTGGGCCATGCGCTGGACCCTGCTGCGTTTTGGTGGCACCACTTTGGTTTTGGGTGCGGCATTGCTGGCCGCCTTTGCCGATGGCTGGCCGTGGAAGTTGCTCGCCGCCGCCGTGGTGGCGGCCAAACTGCTGGCCGAATGGCGGATGTGGGCGAGATTTGAATGCCAACCCGTTGGCACTTCCAACCGCCTGACCGCCTTGGCCGCGCGCGGCCCGCTCAAGGGCGATTGGGCCATGCGCTATGCGCTGGGCATCCTGAGCTTGGTGGTGATTCCGGCCTCCCCTTGGGTGGCGTTGGCGATGTTGGTCATTGCCGAAGGCTTGGAGCGCGCGCTATTCTTCAAGGCGCAACATGCGCCGCGGATGCCGGGAGTTTCCCATGCTTAAAAAACTTGAAAAACTTTTCATTTCCAAAACCGGCCCGCTCACCGACCAACTGGTGCAAAGCCCCGGCGCCTTTGGTTTGGGCCAAACCCTCACCCGCTTGCAACCCGCCGCCACCGTCAAAAGCATCTGCGGCTTTTGCTCCACCGGCTGCTCGCTCAATATTCATATCGATAAAGATGGCGCGGCACTCAACCTGACCCCCGACAGCCAGTATCCGGTGAACATCGGCCAAGCCTGCCCCAAAGGCTGGGAGGCCCTGACTCCGCTGGGTGCGCATGATCGCGCCACCACGCCTTTGATCGACGGCAAGCCGGTGGATTGGGACACCGCGCTGGATGCTTTTTGTTCCCGCTTCAAAGCCATCCAGGAAAAACACGGCAAGGATTCCGTCGCCTTCATCGGCACCGGCCAAATCACCTGCGAGGAACTGGCCTTTGTCGGCGCCCTGGCCAAATTCGGCATGGGGGTGGTGCACGGCGACGGCAACACCCGCCAATGCATGGCGACGGCGGTGGTGGCCTACAAAGAAGCCTTCGGCTTTGACGCGCCGCCTTACACCTACGCCGATTTTGAGGAATCCGATGTGCTGGTGTTCGTCGGCGCCAACCCGTGCATCGCCCACCCGATCATGTGGCAGCGCGTGCTGCAAAACCAGCGCAAGCCGACCCTCATCACGGTGGACCCGCGCAAGACCGAAACCGCAGTGGCTTCGACCCATCACTATGCCTTGCAGCCCAAAAGCGATTTGACGCTGCTCTACGGTCTGGCCCACATTCTGCTGCGCGACGACAAACTGGACCGCAACTTCATCGCCAAGCACACCCATGGTTTTGAAGAATTCGCCGACTTCCTCAAGGACTTTACCCCGGCCAAGGTGGCGCAAGTTTCCGGCTTGAGCGAGGCGCAAGTGGAGGAATTCGCCGCCCTGGTCGGCAACCCCCAAAAACGGGTGTCGTACTGGTGGACCATGGGTGTCAACCAGGGCCACGAATCCACCCGCACCGCCCAGGCCATGATCAACCTGGCCCTGATGACCGGCAACATCGGCAAGCCCGGCACCGGGGCCAACTCCATCACCGGCCAGTGCAACGCCATGGGTTCGCGATTGTTCAGCAACACCACCAATCTGCTGGGCGGCCATGACTTCAAAAATCCGGCCCACCGCGAGAAAATTGCCGCCGTTTTGGGCATTCCCGTCGAGAACATTCCCGCGCAAACCTCGTGGGCCTACGACCAAATCATCCAAGGCATTGCCGATGACAAAATCAAAGGCCTGTGGGTGATTGCCACCAACGGCGCGCACTCGTGGACCAATCGCGGCGAGTTCTCGGCTCTGATGAAGAAGTTGGATTGCTTGGTGGTGCAGGACATGTATGCCAGCACCGAAACGGCGCAACTGGCCGACATCGTGCTGCCCGCCGCCGGTTGGGGCGAAAAGGACGGCACTTTCATCAATTCCGAACGGCGTTTTGGCGTGATCCGCAAAACCAATCGCGCGCCGGGCCAAGCGTTGGCCGACTTTCACATCTGCCAGGCCGTCGCCGAAAAATGGGGCTGCGCCGATTTGTTTGCCAAATGGCAAACACCCGCCGATGTGTTTGAATCGCTCAAGGCCTGCACCGAAGGCCAACCCTGTGACATCTCCGGCATGGGCGATTACGCGGCGATTGAAGAGGCCGGCGGCATGCAGTGGCCGGTCAAAAAAGGCTATGCCGCGCCGGCCAAAGAGCGGCGGCTGTTTGAAAGCGGCGCCTTTTTCACGCCCGACCAAAAAGCCAAATTTATTTTTGAGGCGCCGCGCCAAGCGCCGGAAGTGGCAGATAGCCAGTGGCCCTTCGTGCTTTTGACCGGTCGCGGCACCAGTGCCCAGTGGCACACCCAGACCCGCACCGGCAAATCGGCGGTGCTGCAAAAGTTGTACCCGGCACAGGCGTATGTCGAAATCAATCCGCAAGATGCCGAGCGTTTGAAAATCAAAGACGGCGCCAAAGTCCGGGTCGAATCCCGCCGCGGCGCGGTGCAGGTGGTGGCGCAGGTGACCCACACGGTGGCGCCCGGCCAGGTGTTCATGCCGATGCATTACGGCGAAACCAACCAACTGACTTTGCGTGCGGTGGATCCGTACAGCCGGCAGCCGTCGTACAAGGCGTGCGCGGTGCGGTTGGGGTAGTTGCCTGGCGCTGCGTCTTTTTCTCCCTCCGCTTTTCCCCGACAATGCCCGCATGAAAGTCCACGCCTCAAGCCATGTGTTGTCCCATGCCGATGGTCCGCGCGGCGCCGACCAATGCGCGGACGCCTGCCAGGTGCGGGTGGTGGACGAGACGGTGGTGGCGGTGCTGGCCGACGGCGCCGGCCAGTCGCCGGCCGCCCGCGAGGCGGCGCACAAAATCGTCGACATGCTGATGGCGCAAGTGCTGGCCCGCCCCGCCGGGTGGGCGCCGGACAAAGCCCTGCTGGAACTCACCCGCACCCTCAACGCCGCTTTGCATGAAGAGAGCCTGGCCCGCTTCGGCGCACCGGGGCTGGTGTCCACGGTGGCGGCGGTGGTGATTGAGGGCGACCGTTTGTACGGCCTCAACGCCGGCGACTCGCGGGTCTACCTGGCCCACAACGGCGTGATGCGCCAACTCTCGACCGACCACGCCGACGCCGACCAGACCCACATGATCACCCGGGCGGTCGGCTTGGCGCCAGCTTGGGATCCGTTCGTGTTCCGCGAAAACCTGCGCGACGGCGACAGCGTGGTGCTGTGTTCTGACGGGGTGTGGGGGGCGGGGGAATGGGCCTTTGATTCCACCACCGATGCCCGCGCCCTAGTGGCGGCGGCCGCCGGGCGCATGGCCGGCGAGGCGCGCGACGACATGGGGGCGGTGGTCATCCATCTGCCGGAAACCGGCAGTTTGCATGCCGAAAAAGCCCGCCAATTGCCCATTGCAGGCCAACTCTCGGCCGGCCAGAGCGTGGACGGCTGGACGCTGGAAGAAGCCCTCGACCCCTTGGCGCGCACCTGGGTGGCGGTTCAGCGGGTTGGCGCGGGCGAGGCCGGTTTTACGCAGCAGGCGGTGCTCAAGTTCGCGCCTGAAACGGCCCGCGACAACGCGCAGGTGCTGGAGTTGTTCATCCGCGAGACCTGGCACGCCACCGGCATGCAGGGGGATTTCTTCGTGTCGGCCTGGCCGCCCCTGGAGCCGTCCTGCCGCTATTACCTGATGGAATTCGTCAACGCCCCGTCGCTGGAAGCGGTGCTCAAAACCCGCCGGTTGGCGCCGGATGAAACGGTGGCCTTGGGCCGCTTTCTGGCGGCGGCCGGCGAGCATCTCTTGCGCCGCGATCTGCTCCACGGCGACATCAAGCCGGAGAACATCCTGGTGGTCGGCGACCCGGCCAAGCCGGCGTTCAAGTTGGTGGATCTGGGCAGCGCCGCCCCGGTGTTCGCCGTCACCTCGCGCGCCGGCACCGCCAGTTTCCTGGCGCCGGAGCGCTTCGACAACGCCCCTTGCGCCGAGCGCACCGAAGTTTTCGCCATCGGCGTCACCCTGTACCGGGCCTTGACCGGCAAATTTCCCTTTGGTGAAATCGAGCGCTTCCAAACCCCGCAATTTGCGCCCGCCAAGCGGCCGTCGGATTTCAACACCAACACCCCGCCCTGGCTGGACGCGGTGCTGCTGCGCTGCCTGGCCCTGACGCCGGAAAGCCGCTACCAGCATTTTTCAGCCTTGGCCTTCGACCTGGCCCACCCGCGGGAGGTGCTGGCTTTCAACGCCGCCAAAGCCAAGAAGTTGGACGGCCAACGCGACCCGCTGCTGTTCTACAAGGCGGGCTTCTGGTTTTTCGCGGCGTTGGCGGCGGTGTTGTTGGGGTTGTTGGTGGTGAGGGGGTAG
>CAZKVP010000042.1:3027-26035 GCA_964556215.1 uncultured Phycisphaeraceae bacterium | reverse complement strand
TCCAAGGCCCCGAAGGGGCCGTATGACTGTAGCCACGGGTGGACGCCCCGAAGGGGCGGGAACCCGTGGAAACGAGCGCAATTTTTATTTTCTTGGAGCCCCGAAGGGGCGAAGGAAGACCTCCTTCGCCCCTTCGGGGCTCTTGTTTGAGGGGGATTCGCGAACCACGGGTTACGACCCCTTCGGGGCCTCCACCCGTGGCTACAAGCGCTCGCGCCTTCGGCGCTAAAGCAGCCAATCGCACGTTTCGCCTTCGGCGAGATCGTGTAAATGAATAGTCTTTCAAGCAGGCTTGCGCCTGCACACGATGCGGCGCGACTGGCGATCGGCTACTCCAAAAGTTGTGGGTAAGGGTGAGGCGGGCCGCCGCGTCTACTTTGTCACCCCGCCATCATGCCCACTCCGAATTTTTTGAACAGCGCCATCGGGTCGGTCGGGTGCTCGGGGATCTCATCTTCGCCGCTGGCCGCCGTCACCGCCTGCGCCGCCAGGAAGTCGCGCACCTGGAGCAGTTCCAGCCGGCCGTCCAGATGCTCCACCAGCGCGGTGGAGGATTCGATCCAGTCGCCGCAGTTGGCGTAGAGGAAGCCGCCGGCATCGGTGCGCAATTCCGCCTTGTGGATGTGGCCGCAGACCACCCCGTGCAGGCCGGCGTCCTTGGCCTGCGCCATCAACGCATCTTCGAAGCGCGAGATGAAGGTGCAGGCTTTTTTCACCTTGCTTTTGATGATCTGCGACAGCGACACTTCGCTCCAACCCAGGCGGCGGCGCGCGTTGTTGGTGTGACGGTTGATTTCCACCAGCCAGTCGTAGGCCGCCCCTCCAAGGGCCGACAGCCACGGTGCATGGCGGATGACTAGGTCGAACTGGTCGCCGTGGGTGATGAGCAACTTGCGCCCGTCAAGCAGGGTGTGGGTGGCGTGCGGCAGGATGTGGATGCCGCCGAAATCGGTGCCCACATAGCGGCGCACGCCCTCGTCGTGGTTGCCGGGGATGAAAAAGATTTGGGTGCCGCGCGAGACCTGCTTGAGCAGGCGGCGCACCACCAGCGTCTGCGCGTCGGACCAGTGCCACTTGCGGCGCAATTGCCACAGGTCGATGATGTCGCCCACCAGGTAGATCTGCTCGCAGCGGACGTGGCGCAGGAATTCAGCCAACTCTTCGGCGCGGCAACTGCGCATCCCCAAGTGGATGTCGGAGAGGAAGAGCGTGCGGACGAAAGTGCGGTCTTCGCGTTTCATGTGCAGGAATCATCGCCGCCGCACATGAGCGCCAAGTGAGAATGGCGCGAGAACAGGGCGGTGGTATGGCATGCCAGAGGCGTGAAATCACGGCCCTTGCTTCTCCGGCACGACCGCCGTGTACCGCCAGATTCCCGCGAACTTCCCCAGCGTGTCCGTGCGCAGGCCGGTGCTGGGGTCGCCGATCACCACGGCGTCATCGGTGACATCCAGCACGGCGACGAAATGGTCCATCATGAAGTTGAACTTCACCACCGCCACGCAGGGCGTCTTGCCGCGCAATTGCGCCACCGAATCAAAGGACTCCGCCCGGCACGGCACGCCGTAGCCCTGTGCGATGGCCGAACACAGCGAGCCGTTGGTGGTGCCGATGAAGGCGTTGGTGTGGGCCAGGATGGCCAATTTTCCCTCGTCGGCCCCGATGCCCAGCGCGCCCAGCATGGTGACGGCCGCCGCTGGGCCGCAGGTGTAGTCGGTCTGCTGCATGCACACGCCGTTGCGCTCCACCCGCGGCCGGAGGCGGGCCAGCGTG
Source organism: uncultured Phycisphaeraceae bacterium (assembly GCA_964556215.1). Taxonomy (GTDB): domain Bacteria; phylum Planctomycetota; class Phycisphaerae; order Phycisphaerales; family Phycisphaeraceae; genus CANIYR01. The sequence goes on along the minus strand of CAZKVP010000042.1, from coordinate 24,262 downwards.
GGATAGGCGAAGGCCGGCATCACAAATGGCAGGACGGAGAAATAGAGCACGAACATGCCGGTGAAGGCGATGACGGCGCGTTTTTGCCCCGCCTGGGTCAGGTGTGCCCGCAGCGTGAACAGCAGCAGGGCGCACACCGGCGCCATGACGGCGAAGATCAGGCGGTCGGCCATCAGCCAGCGGAACAGCGGCAAAAGCGCCACCGTCGGCAGCCAGCGCGGCAGCGAGATCAGCGCGATCAGCAACAGCGGCACCGCGTAGCCCAGATGCCACAGGCCACGCAGGCGCGCGATGCGCCGGCCCAGCAGCGCGCCGACGAGCGCGAGGGCGACGATGCCGGCCGTTTGCGCCGCGGAAAGGAGGATGGGGTGCATATGGGGGAATCCCGAAAGGGAAACAAAGTGAAGCGAAGGATGCGGTCCACCGCATTATGCGGGCGCCAGCATGTTTTCCGCCATTTTTTTCTCCACGCCTTCCAATTGGGGCAGCGCTTCGGTGAGCAACTGCCGCGCTTCAGCCGCTTGGCCGAGGTATTTTTGGCACAGCAGGGCCAGCAGCAATTGGGTTGGCGCCCGGTCGGGCCGCTTGGGGTAATGCTTGAGCAGCAGGCGCAGGGCCTGGGCCGCCTCGGTGTGGGACCCGTTTCTCATCAGCAGGGTGGCCAGGTCGTGCTGGGTTTGCTCGGGCAGCACCTGGTCGGGGTGGTCACGCAACAGTGCGCCATAGGCGGCGGCGGCTTCCTGCCATTGGGCGCGGGCGGCAAAGTAGAAAATGCCTTCGCGCTGGGCCAAGACCATCGGGGAGACGGAGGGCGCTTTGGAATCACCTTTTCCTTTGGCCAATTTTCCGGCCGGTCGCAGGGTATCGGTCTGCCAGACCGGCGCGCCGGCGGCGACTTGTTTGAAGGCTTGGCGGCGGCGCCAATGCTGGATCAGGGCCAGCAGATCCCACTCGGTTTCGCGGGCGAGCAGTTTGGTGGCCAGCAAGCCGGCGGCGACGGCCATGCCCAGCGCAAAACCGCCGAGATGGGCGGCGTAGGCGACATGGCCGGGGGTGGCGCGGAGTTGTTCGGCGGTGAAATAGAACAGGTTCATCCCCAAATAGGCCAGCAGCACCCAGACCGCCGACAACTCCACCGTGCCGATGAAAAACAGCCAATACACGACCTGCACGCGCACCCGGGGGAACAGCACCAGAAACGCGCCGGCCACGGCGGAAATCGCTCCGGAGGCGCCAAGCATCGGATCGGCGGGACCGGTGGCCAGATACAGGCCGCCGGATGCGGCCGCGCCGGCGGCATAAAAAGCCAGAAAGCCCAATTTGCCGAAGCGGTCCTCCACCGCGCCGCCAAAAATCCACAAAAACAGCATGTTGCCGCCCAAGTGCCACAGGTCGGCGTGCAGAAAGGCGGAGGAAAACAACTGCCACCAGTGAAACCCGTCGTTGACCGGCCAAAGGTAGTAGGCCAGGGCGTGGAAGTGTTCCTGCAAATAGGCGCGGTCCGCCTCGGGCGGGGCAAATCCGCTGTTTCTAATCTGGTCAAAAGTCACCGCAAACACCAAGCCGTTGACCGCGATCAGCAAAAACGTGAGCCACGGGGTGGAACGCAGACGGCGGTTGTGGCGCAGGGGAAAAAACATGTGACGCGAAGCAGGGATGCGCCCGGGGCGCGGGCGGAATCAAAAATCGGAAGCGGGCCGGGCACCAGGCTCATAGGCGGGATGCGCGGCTTTGGCGGGCTGAGTGGGCTTGGCGGGAGCGGACTTGAACAGGTCGTGGATGGCCGGCGTGGTGGCGATCAGGTACAGGGCCCCGACCAGCACCACCACCAGCAGGCAGACGGCCAGAATGAGCTTGATGGTCTTGCTGGCTTTTTCACCCTCGGCAGGGGCGTAGATGTCCACCTCGGGCACCAGTTCGCCCATTTCCTGCGCCATTTCCTTCATGGCGGCCATGGCCATTTTTGATTCGGAACGGGCGCCTGCCTGGCCCGGTTTGGCCGCGTCGGTGACGCCGGCCGGGACGGGGTCGGGCACTTCGCGGGTGTTGCGCGCATCCAGCAGGTAGGTCTGCTGGCAATGGGTGCATTTCACAGTCGCGCCGGGGCGGGCGAACTTGGTTTTCAGTTCGGTTTTGCAGTGGGGGCAGGTCAGGGCAAACATGGTGAATCCAAAGGACGGACAAAGGGCGGATGAAGTCGGAGGATGTGCGCCACGCTCAATGGCCGGAAGTGCCGGTGTGGGCGATGAGCAGGATGATTTGCAGCAGGGCCAGAAGAACAAAACCCAGGGTGCCGCCGATGAGGACAAATATATCGCGCTCCCGCTTGATGCCCAAATGTATTCTCCACGCGGCATAAAGGGCTGCCAGCAGCACGGCGAACAAAATGCCGCACCCTTGGAGGATTGAGAGCGTGTCCATGGCCGGACAGTGTAGGCGCAAATCCCGGCCGGCTTTGGAATCTTGGCCAGCGGCCTTGGTTTTCGCGGCCTTTGGGGCTATAGTCGGGGGCGAGATCGGATGGTTTCCCCCTGCGATGAAAGGTTCCCGCCATGTCTTCTTTCCTTTCCCCTCCTGCATTTCGCGGCTTGCCGCTGCTGTTGGCCGTCGTCCTTGGTGCGGGCTGCACCTCGCTGTCGTCCTTGGGCGGGGGGCCGCCCCCCGACCACAGCGCCAGCAAATTGTCGCGCCTGACCCTTGGCATGGACCGCGCCGAAGTGCTGCGCACCATGGGTGAGCCGGTGACGGCGGCGGCCAAGGGCGAGGTGGAGGTGTTCACCTACATGTTGTCGGAGCCGTCGCTGCGCGATGGGAAAGAAGCCCTGCCGGCCCGCTACCAGGTGCGCCTGCGCGCCGGCAAGGTGGAGGCCTACGGCCGGCCCGAGGACATGAAGGGGTTTGAGTAGGCGGCGTGCGCGCCGGGGGCCTGGGGCTTCACACCCCCAGCTCGGCGCACTTCTTGTTCAGCGTGTTGCGGTTGATGCCCAGCCAGTCGGCAGCCTGGGTCTTCACGCCGCCGGTGTGCTCCAAGGCGACGCGGATCAGGTGTTTTTCCACCTCGCCGATCACCTGCGGGTAAATCTGCCCCTCCTGCGAGGCCAGTTGTTTGGCGCAGGTCGCGGCCAGGCGCGCCGCCAGCGCCTCCACCGATTCGTCGGCCGTCACGGCGCGGTTTTGTTCGGCGAACAGGCGCACCTGCAGGGGCAGCAGGTCTTCGGTGAATTCCTCGCCGTTGGAGAGCACCACCGCGCGTTCGACGGCGTTTTCCAGTTCGCGCACGTTGCCCGGCCAGGGGTAGCGCAGGATGGTGCCCATCACCTCGCGGTTGAGGGTGCGCAGTTTCTTGCCGTTTTCGCGGTTGTAGCGGTCCAGGAAATGGTCCATCAGGTGCGGGATGTCCTCGCGGCGGGCGCGCAGCGGCGGCAGGGTCAGCATCACCACGTTGAGGCGGTAAAACAGGTCTTCGCGGAATTTGCCCTCTTTCACCTCGTCCTGCAGGTCGAGGTTGGTGGCGGCGATCACGCGCACATCCACCTTGACCGGCTTGTGGTCGCCCACGCGCTCGAATTCGCGCTCCTGCAGCACGCGCAGCAGTTTGACCTGCAATTGCGCGTCCAGGGTGCCGACTTCGTCCAGGAACAGGGTGCCGCCGTCGGCGGCCTCGAAGCGGCCCATCTTGTCGCGCAACGCGCCGGTGAAGGCGCCCTGCACGTGGCCGAACAGTTCGCTTTCCAACAATTGCGGCGAAAGCGCGCCGCAGTTGACGCGGATCAGCGGTTTGTCGCGCCGGGGCGAGTTGTAGTGGATGGCGCGGGCGATGAGTTCCTTGCCGCAGCCGGTTTCGCCAAGCACCAGGACGGTGGCCCGGCTGGGGGCGACTTGCGCCACCGTGGCCAGGGTGTCGTGGATGGCCGGCGAGGTGCCGATGATGTTGTCAAAGCGGTAGCGGTCGCGCAGGGTGCCGACCAGTTCCTGCTTTTCATCCAGCCACTTGTTGCGTTGGTTCTGCACCAACTGGTGCAGGCGGTAGGTTTGGGACAGGGAGCCCGAGACGATGGTGATCAGGCGGGCGTCGGCCTGCAGCCGGGCTTCGCTGACATAGGGCATCATGCCCGAGACCGTGCCCACCACTTCCGACCCGTCATGCAGCGGCACGCAGATGAAGCCGAAGGTTTTGCCGGGGTCGAATTTTTTGGTGCGGCCCAAAAACGCCGGATGCTTGGTGATGTCGGCGATGATGGCCGGCTGGCCGGTGGCAAACACCCGTCCGGTGATGCCTTCGCCGCGCTTGTACACCCCGCGGGCCTGCTCTTCAGGCGTCAGACCCACGCTGGTCATGGTGCGCAAAGTGTCGGTGGAGTGATCCAGCAGGTTGAGCACCGAGATCTCGATGTGCATTTCATCGCACAGGAGAGTGGTGGCCCGCGTAAAAACCTCGCTCAGCTCCAATCCGCTGCTTAGAATTTGGCTGATCCGCTCGAGGATGTCTAGTTCTTGTTCGGGACGTGGCATAGGAGGCGATTATATAGGCACAAAGAGAGTTTTTGACGATGATAAGGAGAGTTTTTAAGCGGGATGATGGGCAAGTGCTTAGAAATAACACTTTTCAGCGGGCTGAGGGTGAAAAATTTATCCTTGCTTTTACCCATTTCTTTTTGGATACTTCCCGCCAGTTTTTGTTTTTCTCCTTATTTTTCATTCTGAAACGAGTTCCCCATGCCCGCCCCTCGTCCCTGCTTGGCCGCTTTGCGGCAGCGTTTGTTGATGGCCGCGTTGTTGGCGGTGATGGTTTCGCCGGTGGTTGCGCAGGCACAAGGGCCGGAAAAAGATCAGGCCGATACCGGGCATGTCCAAATGCAACCCAAAAGGGGCAAAATCGGCCCGTTGACCGCCGACTTGGCCGAAGGGGAACTCAAGGTGTCCGGGGACTATATTTTTTTGAACAAACAGGAAACACAGGAAGTGATGCGCCTCACCCATGCGGTGGTCACCGGCACCGAGCGCGGGGCGGTGGCGCCCATCAAGACAGGCGATTGGGAGGCGTATTTTTCATTCGAAGACATCGGCTACGTGAAGGATGACGAAAAAGACAGCATTGATTCCGATGCCATTTTGGCGCAGTACGAAGCATCCTCCAAGGCCCGCAATGAGCGCAATCCCCAGGATCCGCAATGGTCGGTGGTGGGTTGGCGCGAAAAACCCCATTACAACAGCGCCACCCACAATCTGGAATGGTGCATCGAATTCAAGGTGGGTGGGGAGCCGTTGCTCAACCACAAGATCAAGATGCTGGGGCGCCGCGGCGTGATGGATGTGACGGTGGCGTGCAGCCCGCAGACACTGGCCCCTTCGCTGGTGGCCGCCCGCGCCATGCTCGGCGGCTACTCCTACAAGACCGGCGGCAAGTACGAGGAGTGGACCACCGGTGACAAGGTCGCTGCCGTCGGCCTGACCGCGTTGGTGGCCGGCGGGGTGCTGGCGGCGGCGGCCAAAAGCGGCTTGCTGGCCAAACTCATCAAGCCCATCCTGATCGGGGTGGTGGCCCTTGGCGGGGTCATCGCCCGCGGTTGGAAATCGCTTTTTGGCCGCAAAAGTTAAGGCATCAAGCCCCAAGGTTCATGTTCATATTCACCCCGTTGGATCAATTGCTGGCCGTTTTGGGCGCGCTTTATCTGTTGGAATGCCTGGCGTGGCTGCGTTGGGGGACCCTGGTTTGCGTGCGCTTTTTTCCCCTGCCGCGCCGGGTGCTGCGGGCGTTGGAATTCCCCGCCAATGGGTCGGGCGGGCTTGGGTTCACCGGGTTTTGGCCGTCGGATGTGGGTTGGCTGGCGCCCGCCTTGCCGCTGGCCATGTCGCCCGACGGGGTGGTGGGCGAGCCGGTGGACCACCCGCACCCCGGCCACCGCACGGCCGGTTCCGGGTGCGTGTTGACTTGGGAGGAAATGCTTGGGACCCGTGCGCACGATGGCGAAGTGCGGGTGGGCAACCGCGCATTGGCCGCCCATCTGGCGCCGGAGACCGCCCGGCAAACGGCCGTCTTGCTGCGCCGGCTGGCGGCCTGCCCGTCGGCGGCCCGGGGTGCGGCCATCACGCGCCATTTGAGCCGCACGCTGCGGGCCAAGGAAGCCACCCGGCGTTCGCGGCGCTGGCTCAAGGGATCGCTGTCCATGCGGGTGAATGCGCTGTGCGCTTTTTTCCTGCTGTTTGCCGTGGTCCCGGCCTGCGAACACCTGTCGGGGCTTGGCGCGGTGCAATGGGTGTTGCTGGGCTTCGCCTTGCTGTGGCTGCACGTGCTGACGGTGGTCGAGTTGGTTTTGCTGCACCGGGCCCACTTTCCCGCCCAGCGGCTGGAGCGGCTCAAATGCGTGGCCTTGGCCGCCATGGCCCCGACCATTGCCATGCGCGCCGGCCAAACCGGTGCGCGCAATGTGATGGCCGGGCTGCATCCGTTGGCAGTGGCCGCCGGCACTGGCGCGCCGGGGGCGTGGTGCCCGTTGTTCGCCCCGGCCTGGCGCGATGCGCATCACCCCTTGCCTCCGGAAAGTTCCGATTCGCGCGCCAAAGCCATTTTGGTTTGGCACCGCCAAGCGTGGTGCCAAACCCTGGCCTCTTTCGCCAAGGAGCGCGGGGTCGCGTTGCCGGCGGCGGGGGAAGGGCTTGGACCCGTCAGCACCGAAACCCGGTCGTTCTGTCCGCGTTGCCTGGCCCTGTATGCCAAATATCCGGCGCAGTGCGCGGCCTGCGAAAACATGCCTACGCAGGTTTTGCCCAAGGCGTGAGCCACCCCTTGGATCACGGGTTTTGGCGCAAGGTGGCCAATTCCTGCGCCGTGAGAGAGGCCAAGCCGTGTTCGCGCACTTTGCGCAGGATGCGGTCGATGGCTTCATGGCCGGCATCTCCCGCGCCGCTTGGGGTTGGCGCATCCGCCGCTGCGGGGGCGCCGGTTGTCCTGCGTCGGTCGAGCCAGCGCCCCAGCCAGCCGCCCACGCGCGCCTTGTGCCGCGGATCGGGGACGGCGTCGAGCGAGCCGTATTGGTCGCGCAATGCCGCCGCCCGCCGGCGCAGTTGCCAGCCGCCCAGCAGGCAGAAAACGGCGATGTACACGGTCATGGTTCCAAGGCCGAATTTTTTCATCATCCCGTCAGGGTCCATCAAGCTGCCGGCCAGCAGGGCCAATGCCGTCACCAGTCCGATATGCGCCGTCCACCACAGGCTGCGGGCGTAGCCGACAAGCAGCCACAGGATTTCCTGCACCACCCGGCCGGCATCCATCGGATAGCAGGGGACGGCCATGTTGAACAGGAACAGCCCGTAGTTCACACGATAGACGATGACCATCCATTCGGCCAAAGGCGAGGCGCATTCCCCCCATGGCTGGAGAACCCACCGGGGATCCAGCGAGATCGGCATCGGCAAACGGGCGCCCATCTGCTGCCATGACAGCACGCAGGCCGCGATTGCCATCAGCGCCAAGTTCACTCCCGGCCCGCACAAGGTGGTCCACAGCGAGGCCAAGGGGTGGGGCGGCGGCGTGCACTCCGCCAATCCGCCCAAGGGCCATAGCAAAATGCGATCCGCCCGCCCGCCCACCGAGCGGCAGGCCAGCGCATGGCCAAATTCGTGCAGCAGGACGCTGCCGAACACCACGCCCCAAAAGGCGGCCGTGATGGACCAACCCGATTTGAAGGGGTACAACCACCAGACCATCATCGCCACAAACACCCAATGCACCCGCACCTTGATGCCAAAGGCGGAAAACAGGGGGAATGACCAGCCAAAAAGGGGATCGCGCGGAGTGGACATGTTGTGGATGGTAGGGCAGGCGCCATCGGGGCCGGGATTTGCGGGGAAGAAGCCGCCTGGCGCGGTGGTTGCCGGCCGGATTGATCACCAAAAATTGAGAAAAACCGCCGTCGTGTGCTATCGTGCAGGCATGAAAATCGAAATCTGGTCGGATGTCATCTGTCCGTGGTGTTACATCGGCAAGCGCCGCTTGGAGCGGGCGCTGGCCGGGTTGCCGGCCGGTAGCCAAGCGCAAATGGTGTGGCGCAGTTTTGAATTGGATCCCGGTGCGCCGCGCTTGCGGACGGGGGTCCCGGCCGAGCACCTGGCGCACAAATATGGTGTCAGCGTTGCGGAGGCGCAAATGATGATCGCCCGGGTGGCGGAGGTGGCGAAAGAAGAGGGCCTGGCCTACCGGCTGGAAGAGGCCCGCTCCGGCAACACTTTTGACGCCCACCGCCTTGAACATTTCGCGGCGGAGAAAGGGGTGGGGGACAAGGCGGTTGAAGTCTTGATGGATGCTTATTTTTGCAAGATGCTCCCCGTGGGCGACCGCGATGCGCTGGCCGCACTTGCGCCTTTGATGGGGCTTGATGAACCCGAAGTCCGTGCGATGTTGGCAGGCGACGCTTACGCGGATGCCGTGCGCGCGGATGAGGCGCGTGCCAAGCAGTTGGGCATTTCGGGGGTGCCGTTTTTCATCATCGATGGCAAGGCGCAACTTTCAGGGGCGCAGCCAGTGGAGGTTTTTGCGCAGGCGCTGGAAGGGAAGTAGCACAAGCTTCAGCCTGTGTTACTTACAACCCCGCGCTTCCCGCCGACACATTTTCTGTCTCGGTCTTGGGCAGGTGCAACCCGCACTCCTGCGCCAAACCACCGAAGCGGCCGGCGCGCTCGTCTTCGCCCATGCCGATGGCGCGGGTCGAGTGCACATCCCCGATGGAGGGGTAGCCCAGGTCATACATTGGGTGATAAGGCAGGTTGTGCAGTTTCAAATAGGCGTGGACTTCCTGGGTGGTCCAACGCAGAATCGGATGGATTTTGGTCAGGCCGTCTTGTTCATCCACCACGCGCAATTGCGCCCGGTGGCTGGTCTGCTTGGCGCGCAAGCCGGCCAGCCAAGCGGTGGCGCCCAGCTCCTTGATCGCTCGCTGCATCGGCTCGACCTTGAAGATCGCGTTGTAGCGCTTGTGCCCGGCTTCGCCCTGCTCCCACAGGTTGCCTTCGGTCGCTTCCAGCCGCGCGGCGGTGATGCGCGGGGTGTAGACCTTGAGGTTGAGGTTGAGGCGGCGGGTCAGTTCATCGGCAAACTTGTAGGTTTCGGGGAACAGGTAGCCGGTGTCCACGAACACCACCGGGATGTCCGGCTTGATCAACGTCGCCAGGCGCAACATCACCGCCGCCTGCGCCCCGAAGGAGGACGACAGGATCAGGCGGTCGCCGAAAGTATCCACGGCGAATTGCGTGATTTCTTCGGCGCTGGCGTGTTCCAGGGCGGCGTTGGTGGTGGGGAGGTCTAAAGCGGTCATGTGGGGGATGCTCAAAGAACCCCGCCCGCAAGGGAGGGGACCGAAATTCGCGGATTAAACGGACATCATGTTCCCCTCCCTTGCGGGCGGGGTTCTTTGAGCCGATTACACAGGATTTCCAAACAAGGTCAGATACGCCTGCTTCTCTTTGCCGCCGGTGATCAGCGTGCGGGTGGCGCCGTTGGCGTATTTGCGGTTGTAGAAATCGCCCAGGGTTTCGCCTTGGGTGCGCTCGGTGCCCCAGGCATCGAACACCGGCGTGAGCTTGGCGATGATGTCATCCATCTTCACATTCTCCAAATACAACTCGGCCAAGCGGGTGCCTTCGATGCGGCCACCCAGGAAGATGTCGTAAACCTCCGGCTTGCGGCCCACAAACGCCAGGTCGGCGGTGTAGGGGCGGGCGCAGCCGTTGGGGCAGCCGGTCATGCGCACGGTCAGGCGCTCGTCTTGCAGGCCGCGGGCCGACAACTCATTCTCGATCAAGGTCAGCAAGTCGGGCAAGGCGCGCTCGGATTCGGCTAAGGCCAAGCCGCAGGTGGGCAAGGCGACGCAGGCCATCGCGTAGCGGCGGGTGTTGCTGAGGTTCTTGGGGGTGGCGCAACCGTGGGCGGCCAAGGTGGCTTCGATTTCTTTGGCTTGTGCCGCAGTCAAATCGGCGTAGAACAATTGCTGGTTGGGGGCCAGGATGATGCGCGGGGCAATGGTCTTGGCGATCTGGCGCAGGGCCGAGCGCAACTTGAAGTCGCCCACATCGCTGATGCGGCCGTTTTCAATCCACACACCGTGGAAGAACTTGCCGTCGCCCTGGGCGTGGGTGCCGATGTAATCGTGGTATTCGATTTTGCCGGTGTCCAGCGCCGGTGCGAACTTGAAGTTGCCGGCCTGTTCCACTGCGGCGCGGAAACCATCCACACCCATGGATTCGACCAAGTACTTGGTGCGGGCGGCGCGGCGGTCCGAGCGGTTGCCGTTGTCGCGGTAGACGGTGGCAATGGCGCGGATGGCGTCGGCGGCCTGTTCCACCGGCACCGAGCCCAGGGTGGAGCCCAGGCGGGCGATGGTTTCTTCGATGCGGTGGGTCATCCCCAAGCCGCCGCCGGCCAGCACATTGACGGCCTTGATCCGCTTGCCATCCGCATCTGGGATGGCGATCAGCGCGGCGTCGTGGGTGAAAATATCCACCGCATTGTCGTTGGCCAGGCCGATGCCGACTTTGAACTTGCGCGGCAGGTACGAGGCGCCGTAGAAGGGTTCTTCTTCGCCGCCGTTCTTCGCAGTGTCGCCCACGCACACCGGGCAACCGGTGTTGCCGTCCACTTTTTGGCCGTCCAACCAGATCTCGTGATAGGCGCCCGACTGCGGCGCCAGTTTGCGCGAGAGTTGGTCGGCAACCTTTTGCACTTCCTGATGGATCGGCGTGGCGAAGGGCGCGCCGGAGGCCATCACATTGCGCTGCACATCGCCGCAGGCCGCCCACGAGGTCATCAGCGCCTGGTGGGTTTTCTGGATCAAGGGCTTGAGGTCGCTCTTGACCATGGTGTGGAACTGCACCGCCTGGCGGGTGGTCAGACGGATGGAGTGGTTTTGGGTGTGGGTGTCGGCCAATTCATCCATCACCAGCCATTGCTTGCTGGTCATCTTGCCGCCCGGCGCCATGATGCGGATCATGAACTGTGCGCCGCTCTTGCGGTCGTCGCGGTTGGTCTGCTCGTACAGGCCGTGCACCTTGAGGATGGTCTGGTCGCTGACCGGGAAGCCTTTTTTGGTTTCGTCCACCAGCACTTCAGCGATCGAACCGCGCAGGTGCCGGGACTCGCCCTTGTGCTTTTCGGCGGGGGTGAGCTTGGGGGCTTTGGGTTCGGCGGCGGCGGGGGTGGTTTCGGTGGACATAAGGAGGGTCGGCTTTAGCCGGCCAGTTGCAAGGTACGAGTGAGAAAGGATGTGGATTTTACCGCAGAACCCCCTTTATCGGCTTGCCAGCCGTTCATCCATGAAAAGCCCCATTCCCTTGAAAAAAAGGCCAAAATGCCTCCTTAAAACATCGAGTTATCCAGATATACTTGCGCCATGTCCACCGCCTCCACCCCCACGCCACGCAAAGCCATCCGCCAAGGTCTGCCGCCCGCCTCGGTGGACAAAGCCACCCGTTTGCTCAAAGTGATGAGCCATCCGCTGCGCCTCAAATTGCTGGAGGTGTTGGATGGCGAACCCAGAAGTGTGGGCGAATTGGCCAAATTCCTCAAGAAAACCCAGCCCGCCATCAGCCACCAACTTGGCATTTTGCGGGCCCACGGCGTGGTGGAGGCCAAGCGCCAAGGCCAAGAGATGCACTACCGCTGCGCCCATGTGCCGGCGCAGGAGGTGCTGCGCTGCGTGCGCAAGATCGGAGAGTTTTATGCGGACTATGCGGGCGGGGCGGGGATTTGAGGAAGGGGGATGGGATATGTCGATGGGATCGACACATCCAAAAAATGCATATATTTTTTGATAAAAAGTGTACACATCGGCGGTGATGCATATAGAATTTGAAGAAAATCGTACACATCTAGACCTTCTATAGGCCAAACAATGTCGTTCAATCCCAAAGTTCCGTACAACAACCTACCTTCTTTGCCTCCGCCACAGGCCATTGAGACCCCCGCTGTTTTGAGGGCCGTCATCCGGGCGGCACGGGCTTTGGCGGAACTCAAAGCCGCCACCTCACTGTTGCCCAATCCCGACATCTTGACGCACACCGTGGCATTGCTTGAGGCAGGTGCCAGTTCCGAAATTGAAAACATCGTCACTACCCATGACGAACTTTTCCGTGCCTTGGGCGAGACCGAGGGTGAAGTCAATATCGCCACCAAAGAAGTGCTGCGCTACCGCGACGCACTGTGGCAGGGCGTCGCAGAGTTGCGCCAAGGCCGGCCGCTATGCACCAACCTGTACATCCAATTGATGCAGACGCTCAAGGACACGCGCGCCGGATTGCGCCAAGTGCCGGGCACGACGCTGACCAATCAGAACACCAAAGAGGTGGTCTATACCCCGCCGGTGGGGGAGGCTGTTTTACGCGACAAGCTCGGCAACCTGGACCAGTTCATCCACGCGCAACATCTGGAACTTGATCCGCTGATCAAAATGGCAATCGTGCATTACCAGTTCGAGGCGATCCACCCCTTTCACGACGGCAACGGCCGCACGGGCCGCATCCTTTGCATCCTGCAATTGATGGAGGATGGCTTGCTTTCCGAGCCGGTGCTGTATCTGTCGCGCCACATCATCCAGCGCAAGTCGGACTATTACCGCCTGCTGCGGGCCGTCACCTCCGATGGCGCGTGGGAGCCGTGGTTGTTATTCATGCTTGAAGGTGTGGAGGTGACGGCTAAGTGGACCCTCGCCAAAATCCAAGCGGTGCAGGCCCTGATGGAAAAGATGGAAGCGCAAATGCGCCTGCATCTGCCCAAGCAAGCCCGCGTGCGGGAACTGGCCGAATTGCTGGTGGAGCGGCCTTATTGCAAAACCGCCCTGATCGAACAGAAGGGCTTGGCGTTGCGGCAGACGGCGTCGTCATATCTTTCCATCTTGGCCGAGAAGGGGCTGCTAGATACGGTCAAAATCGGCCGGGAGAATGTTTACATCAACTCGGCGTTGTTGGCGGTGCTGCGGGGGGATGGGGCGGGGACAGGCTAAAAATTCCCCACCCCCTTTGCAAGGTTTCCCCGCCAGCGGCGGAAGTTGGGTGAACCAGACCGAACACAGCCCCTTCGCCCATGACCCAGTCCCCACCCGCCACCTTGCCGGCAGCCGCCGCGCCAAATGCCGCGTCATCTGCAGCCTTTCCCGCCCACTGGGCGCAGGCGCGGCCGACCGTGCTTGGTTTTCTGGTGACCGCCACCGGCGATTTTCACGATGCCGAGGATTTGCTGCAGCGGGTGTCGCTGGCCTTGGTGAGCAAGTTCGGCACTTTTGACGCTGCCCGCCCCTTTGGCCCCTTTGCCATCGGCATGGCCAAATTGGAAGTGTTGCGCTGGCGCCGCGAAACCGCCCGCGACCGCTTGCGCTTTGATGAGGACAGCCTCAATCGCCTGACCGATGCCTTTGTGGCCATCGAACCCGAAACTGACAGCCGTTTGGAAGCGTTGCCCCAGTGTTTGGAGTTGCTGCAAGGCAAAGCCAAACAGGCGTTGCTCTTGACCTATCGCGATGATTTGAGTGGCGAAGCGGCGGCGAAGAAGATTGGCACTTCAACCAGCAATTTGTTTTCCATGCTCAGCCGGGCGCGGGCGCAGGTGAGACGGTGCGTGGAGAGCAAAATCGAAAAGTAAAACCGTGAGCGCGAGCGTTTCGCGCTTACGAGCCCTGAGCGCAAGCTCAGGGGATCGCACAGATGACGACCTGTCACCCCCTGAGCTTGCGCTCAGGGCTCGTGAACGCAAATTTAGGAACTCCCATGCCCACCCAACCCACCCCAACCCCGCCCGCCATTGAAGCCCTGTTCGATCAGTACTTCAACCACACGATCACGCCGGAAGGGATGGCCCAACTGGAGGCCTGGCTGGCCGAAAGCCCCGCCAATGCGCAAATTCTGGCGCGGGCCGGATTGGCCCACGGGCTGACGCGGGAGGTGGTGAAGCAAAAGATGCAAGCCAACCTGCGCCCCCGGGTGCTGCACTTCGCCGCGCCGGCATTGCTGGCGGCGAGCGTGTTGTTGGCGGTGGGATTGGGGGTGTATTGGATGGAGCAACGGGTGCACGTTGAGGCGCCAGTGGTGGCGATGGGGGAGGTGGTGGATGAAATTAAATTGTTGGGGGCGGATGGAACGACGAAATCAAACGAAAAATGGGCGGATATTGGGGTGGTGTCGGATGGGGCTCCGCCGATTCCGGTGGCATCCCCTGCGCCTGCGAAGCCTGTGCCTATCGGGGGAGAAAGAGGGCGCATCACGGTTGTTTCCGGTGTACGCAATGGCTACATCCCGGGCGCAGGCTATAAGGAATCCAAGCATGCTGTACTTAGGCAGAATTACGTTTCACGCGATGGCGACGGTGTGAGCGATAAGCGTTATGTCGGCGCCGTTCGCATCGAAGAGTTGAGTGGGAAACTGAATCTCAACACCGCAAGCCCGGAAGTGCTCAAGGGTCTTAGTAACTCCCAAGGAGCCTTCCTCGATTACTCCAACAAAGATCTAGAGGCTGCAGGTCGAATCATTGCTCCCAGTATCGGCGAGCCACAAGTGGATGATGCGTGGTTGGTACCTTTGCCTTCTGCCCCCCTCTCCCGCGACCAATACGCCCACATTTGGGATAACAAATTCACCTCCCCCCTGATCCAACCCCTCTCCACCTTCTCGGTCGATGTGGACACCGCCGCCTACGCCAACATGCGCCGCTTTATCAGTGAGGGCCAGTTGCCACCACCCGACGCCGTGCGCATCGAGGAGATGCTCAACTACTTCTCTTACGACTATGCCCCGCCGGCCGTGCTCAAGCCCGGCGAAGCCATCGGCGAGCAAGCGCCCTTTGCCGCCCACACCGAAGTGTGCGCCTGTCCGTGGAACCCGGCCCACAAATTGGTGCGCATCGGTTTGAAAGGTGCAGAGGTGGACATGAGCAAGCGGCCGCAAGCCCATCTGACCTTCCTGCTCGATGTCTCCGGTTCGATGAACGAAGCCGACAAACTGCCGTTGGCCAAGCAGGCCCTGATTCGTTTGCTGGCGCAACTGCGCGCCGATGACCATGTGAGTTTGGTGGTGTATGCCGGCAGCAGCGGCTGCGTGCTGGAGAATGCTCCCTGCTCGGAAAAGGCGCAGATCTTGGGCGCCATCGACCGCTTGGCGGCCGGCGGCTCGACCGCCGGCGCCCAAGGCATCCACCAAGCCTACGAGCTGGCGCAAAAGCACTTCATCAAGGAGGGCGTCAACCGCGTCATCCTGTGCACCGACGGCGACTTCAATGTCGGCACCTCCGACACCGGCTCGCTGATCCGTTTGGCCAAAGAAAAAGCCAACCCCGCCAATGGTGAAGGCGTGTTCCTCTCCACCTGCGGCTTTGGGCGCGGCAACCTCAACGACCACATGATGGAACAAATCGCCGACGCCGGCAACGGCAATTATGCCTACATCGATTCGCTGGCCGAGGCCGAAAAAGTCTTCGTCAAGCAGGCTGGCGGAACCCTGATCACCATCGCCAAAGATGTGAAGTTGCAATTGGAATTCAACCCGGCCAAGGTCGGCAAGTACCGCCTGATCGGTTACGAGAATCGTGTGCTCAAAGCCGAAGATTTCAACGACGACACGGTGGATGCCGGCGACATCGGCGCCGGCCATACCGTCACCGCCTTGTACGAAATCGAGCCGGTGGGGGCCAACCCTTACGCCAGCGTGGACGAAGAAATCAAAGACCTGGAGCGCCAAGTCAAAGCGGTGGCCGAGTTCGTGGAGAAAAACAAACTCACCCCCGAAACCGCCGCCTTGCAAAAGCAAGCCATCGCCGCGCTGCAAGCCCGCATCCAACACTTAAAGACCCCCGCCGCCGACCGCAGCGTGGACCCGCTCACCTACCAGAGTGAGCGCAAGATTTCGGAGCAGGCGCAAGCGAGCGGCGACCTGCTCACCCTGAAGTTGCGCTACAAGCAGCCGGACGCCAAAGCCGAGCAAGGCACCAGCAAATTGCTCAAGTTCACTTTGAAAGACGCCGACACCGCGTTTGAAAAAGCCAGCGCCGACACCCGCTTTGCAGCATCTGTCGCCGCCTACGGCATGATCCTGCGCGGCAGCGAGTTCAAAGGCACAGCGACGCTGGGGTGGGTGGAGAAGGCAGCGGGGGAAACATGGCCGCAGGGATATGAAGCCAATGGAATAAGGACAACAGCGCAAGCCGATGCCATGTCGGACCGCGCCGCCCAACGCGCCGAATTCGTTGCCCTCGTCCGCAAGGCGCAAGCGTTGAAAAAAGACTGACCTTTTTTCAACCCGGCCGCTTCATTCAGAACCCCACACTCACCCCGACCGAAGCATTCCAACTCGAAACCAATTGAATGCCGCGCACCTGCTGCCACAGGGGCAATTGCACCGAGGCATAGAGGCTTACCCGGTCACCCACCGGCACGGACAGGCCGGGTGAAATCAGGATGGCGGTGCTGCCGGTGTTGGCGGCGTCGGCGTTGGCGCCGCGGTCGTGCAGGGTGTGGCGCGCGTTCAATTGCAGTTGCGGCACCACGACTTTGAAGCCGGTGAAGCGCACGCCGGTGCCAAGGGTCAGGGCGTCGCCGGGGCGGAAGTTGTCGTGGGTGGCCATGGCCGTCTGCCAAGTGCCCTGTGCAAACCAGCCCCAATCTTCCGCCAGTTCGCCGCCATGGGCCAGGCCCAGGATCAGGTCGGTGCTGCCGGTGCCCAGTTGCAGGCTGCGGTCCAGCGCTTCCCCCGCCAGCGGGCCGGCGGAGAAATTCCGGCTGGTTTTGCCGGTGGGCAGTTTGACCCCGGCCAGCAGTTGCAGTTTGAAATCGGCGGTGGTTTCGCCGTTTTCGATTTGGCTGTAAGACAGCGGAAAGCGTGCCATCAACTTGGCATCGCCAAGGCCGCTGGCGCTCGAGGTGGATTCGTCGAAGGCGCCCCCGCCCAAGGTCACATCGTCGATGGTGGCATGCGTGCGCACGATCCAGGGCAGTTGCAGGTTGACGCCCCAGCCGTCTTTCGAGGCGTAATCCAGCCCCAGTGTGGTGGTGTAAGTGGTGGTGCGGCGTTCAAGTTCCTCCAAAGTTCCGGAAGAGAGCGCGGCATTCACATTGGAGCTGTCGGCCGCGTGGCTGCCGTGCAGCAGGCGGTCCTGGCGTACGAAGTCCTGGCGCAGGTCGGCGTGGAAGCCGGAAACGGTGCCCAGCGTGCCGGCCAGCCCGCCCCATTCCTGTTCGGAGAGGCAACTGCATGCCGAACAGGAGCAGGCTTGCGCGGGCGCGGCGGCCAATGCCAAGGGGGTGGCGGCCAGCAACAGGAGAACGGCGGGGCGGGGGAGGATTTGCATGGGTGTGGAGGATAAGCCGAAATCCGCTGCCGCAGACTGCGGCATTTTGCCGCAAGGCTGCCGGGTGGGCGGGCTCTTACCATGCGCCCCATGCCGTTTGTCCCCGGATCCCAATCCGCCCTGTCCGCCAGCCTGCCTTGGCTGCTGCGCCTGCGGCTGGCGGCATGGTTCGGCTTGGCAGCGGTGCTGGTGGCAGCTTGGATCTGGCTGCACCTGCGGGTTCCGGTGCTGCCCATGTTGGGCTTGGCCATGGCGGTGGTAGGCAGTTTTTTGGCCTTTGCCTTTTGGCCCTTGGCGCAGCGCCCGCGCGCGGCCGTCGTCGCGGTGCTGGCGGCCGACGTCGTGTTGTTGACGGCGTTTCTCATCCTGTCCGGCGGTCCGGCCAATCCGTTCACGGCGTTTTACCTGCTGCCGGTGGTGCTGGGAGCCCTGCTGCTTGGCGGTGTTTGGGCGTGGGTGATGGTGGCGCTGGCGGCGGCGGGCTTTGCGCTGCTGTTTGGGCTCCACCTGCCTTTGCGGGTGGACGGCGCGCCAGCGCCCTGTTGCCAAGGGGAGCAGGCGGGGTTGTCCTTCCATCTGTGCGGCATGTGGGTCGCCTTTGTGGTGGTGTCTTCCTGCATCGCCGCTTTCATGAACCGCATGGCCCGCGCCGGGAGGGAGCGCGAGGCGCAATTGGCGGTGGCAGAGGCCAAAACCCGCGAATTCGCCGCGTTGGCCGCGCTTTCGGCCGGGGCCGCCCATGAGATTGCCACGCCCCTTGGCACCATCGTTTTGGCCGCCCATGAGATGGCGCAAACGGCGGATGGCGAGCTGAAGGCGGACGCCGAACTGATCGGGCGGGAAGCCGCCCGCTGCCGGGCCATTTTGGACGGCATGAATCCGGAGGCGGCCGACGGCCAGGCCGATTTGGCGCAGGTTTTGGCGCAAATTCAGGCGCGGTTTGGCCGGCGGGTGGAATTAAAAGGAGGGTCGGCTTTAGCCGACTTGGAAAGCCAAGGTCGGCTAAAGCCGACCCTCCTTCTGGTGGCGCTATCTCCCGCCGCCCTTGAACGCATGCTCGGCAATCTGGTGAAAAATGCTCTGGATGCCTCGCCCGCCCATGCGCCAGTACAGGTGGAGGCGCAATACAAAGACGATGCCGTGCAGATCACTGTGCGCGACAGCGGTGCCGGCATGGATGTCGCCACTCTCGCCCAAGCCGGCGAACCTTTTTTCACCACCAAAGAACCGGGGGCCGGCATGGGGTTGGGCCTGTTTGTCACCCGCTTGCTGGCCCAGCGGGCCGGCGGTTCGCTCAGGCTTGAATCAACGCCGGGGCAAGGGACGGTGGCGACTTTGGAATTGCCGCTTGAGGGCCGCGCCCCATGAGCATTCCCAAAGCCAAAAAACGCGAATTGCCGGTCGCCGTGGTCATTGATGATGATGCCGCGTTTTGCAATCGCTTGGCCCGTGCCTTGACGGCGCGTGATTTCGTTACCCACGAAGCGGCCAGCGCCGTCGAAGGCTTGGCCTTGGCCAAAGCCAAGCAACCTGTCCTGATCACCTTGGATTTGCGCATGCCCGGCGGCAGTGGGCTGGACATCGTGGCCGGGTTGGCCGCGCTGGACTGCGCCCCCTGCGTGCTGCTGCTCACCGGTTACGGCAGCATTCCCACCGCCGTCGAAGCCGTCAAGCGCGGCGCGGCCGATGTGCTGACCAAACCGGTGAACGTCGACCAGATCGTGGCGGCGTATGAAAAGTTTTGCGGTTCGACCTTGCCAACCATGGCCGAGGCGCCCACCCCGACCCTGCCCCAAGTCGAATGGGACCACATTCAGCGGGTGCTGGCCGACTGCGACGGCAACGTTTCGGAGGCCGCCCGCCGTCTGGGCCTTCACCGGCGCAGTTTGCAGCGCAAGTTGGAAAAGCGGGCGGGGTAGGTGGCGTTTTGCACGGCGGGTACACCAAACATCCGCTTATCAAAGCCCCCTCATCCGCCCTTTGCCGCTTCCCCGTACAATCTCCGCCCTTCTTTCGCGCTTTTGGCGCCCGCTTTTCGTTTCCTTCAGGACCCTTATGCAGCTTCGCAACCTCGCCGTTATCGCCCACGTTGACCATGGCAAAACCACTTTGACCGACCGCCTGCTGTACCAGTCGGGCATGTTCCGCCAGGAAGAACTCGACAAGTTGTGCGGCGGCCAGCACGGTTTGATCATGGACTCGGGCGACCTGGAGCGTGAGCGCGGCATCACCATCACCGCCAAGACCTGCGCCATCCGCTGGACCAGCCCGGTCGGCGAAAACTACAAGTTCAACCTGATCGACACCCCGGGACACGCCGACTTCGGCGGTGAAGTCGAGCGCGTGCTGAACATGGCCGACGGCTGCCTGCTGGTGGTCGACTCGTTCGAAGGCCCGATGCCGCAGACCCGCTTCGTGCTGTCCAAGGCCCTGGCCTTGGGCTTGAAGCCCATCCTGGTCATCAACAAGAGCGACAAGCCCTCGGCCCGCCCCGACGAAGTGGTGAATGAAGTGTTCGACCTGTTGGTGTCGCTCAACGCGCCCGACCATGCGCTTGACTTCCCCGTGGTGTACGCCTCGGCCCGCGACGGCTGGGCCACCACCCACCACAGCCAGATCAAGGAAAACCGCCCGACCAACATGCTCGCGTTGTACGAGACCATCGCCGCCCACATCCCCGCGCCCTACGCGCCGGGTTCTTCGCGCGGCGCGGCCGCCGGCTACGCCACGATGCAGGAGGCGCTGGCCGCCCCCGCCCAGATGATGATCACCTCGCTGGCCCATAGCGATTATGTGGGCCGCATCGGCGTCGGCCGCGTGTCGGCCGGCACCCTGCGCAACGGCCAGAGCATCGCCTTCTTCGACCGCAATGGCAAGATGACCAAGCAGCGCATCCAGAAACTCGAATCCTTCGAAGGCTTGAAACGCGTGGAAGTCGATTCCGCCTCCGCCGGCGACATTTGCGCCATCATCGGCGTGGAAGGCGTTGAAATCGGCGCCACCATCGCCGATCCGGAAAACGGCAAGCCGCTGCCCCCGATCAAGGTCGACGAGCCGACCATCACCATGTCCTTCCGCGTGAACGACTCGCCCTTCGCCGGCCGCGAAGGCAAGTATGTCACCGGCCGCCAACTCTGGGACCGCCTGGAGAAGGAACTCGAGCGCAACGTGGCCCTGCGCATCGCCCGCGACGAAACTTCCGACGCCATCCGCGTCTCGGGCCGCGGCCTGCTGCACCTGGGCATCCTGATCGAAACCATGCGCCGCGAAGGCTTCGAGCTCCAAGTCGGCAAGCCGCAGGTGATCATGAAGGAAATCGACGGCCAGACCTGCGAGCCGGTGGAAACCCTGATCATTGACTGCCCCGAAACCTACCAGGGCGACGTGATGGGCGCGGTGCTTGGCCGCAAGTGCGAAATCATCAGCTCCGACAGCAAGGCCGGCGCCCACGGCTGGATCCACATGGAATTCAAGGCCGCCACCCGCGCCCTGATCGGCCTGCGCACCCAGCTGATGACCAAGACCAAGGGCGAAGCCATCATCCACCACACCATCCTGGGCTACGAGCCGGTGCGCGCGGAGCCGATCGCCCGTCCGCAGGGGGTGATGATCCAGATGGAAACCGGCGGCGTCACCGCCTACTCGCTGGACCGCCTGTTCGACCGCGGCTCCTTCTTCGTCAAGCCCGGCATCGAGGTCTACGAAGGCCAGGTGGTCGGCGAACACTGCAAAGACACCGACATCCCGGTCAACCTGGCGATCAAGAAGCAGCTCTCCAACATGCGCACCACCAGCAAGGACGAAGCCGCCAAGATCAAGCCAGCCCGCGAAATGTCGCTGGAAAACTGCATGGAATACATCGAGGACGACGAACTGGTCGAAATCGTGCCCAGCGAAATCCGCATGCGCAAGAAGCAC